>JAAZAP010000150.1 GCA_012514255.1 Bacteroidales bacterium
CACCGAGATATACACCCACATTGACAGGAGCTATCTCAGGGACACCGTACTGATGTACCATCCCAGGGCCCGAATAAAACATGACCATAACAGGCAAGGTGCTGATTGATGTCATTCCCGGACCAGAAAAGGACTTTTGGTAAACGAAGAAAGGGGTATTTCATAATATACTCCTTTTTATTATCTTTGCGGTTCAAAAAAATTGAGATTTTTAATCAATAATCAGATCGAATATGTCAAAAGTTAAGCGCGTTTATTCCTTCGGTAACAAGACAGCCGAGGGCAGGGCAGATATGAAGAATCTGCTGGGCGGCAAGGGAGCCAATTTGGCCGAGATGTGCCTCCTTGGTCTTCCGGTTCCTGCCGGTTTCACAATCACCACGGAAGTATGTACTGAGTATTATGAAAACAACCATCAGCTGCCGGCTGAGCTCATGCCTGACGTATGGGAAGCCATGAAGAAGACTGAAGAGGCTATGGGCCTGAAGTACGGCGACAGCGAGAATGCTCTTCTCGTCTCATGCCGGTCAGGTGCACGCAGCTCAATGCCGGGGATGATGGATACTGTTCTCAACATTGGTCTCTGCTCAGCCACCATCCCCGGCCTCATTAAGAAGACCGGCAATCCCCGTTTCGTCTGGGATTCATACCGTCGTCTGATTATGATGTATGCCGATGTGGTTATGGAAAAGGCTGAAGGAATTGAGACTGCTGACGGTAAGGGTATCCGCAAGCAGCTTGACGAGATGCTTGACGAGTTCAAGCACAGCAGAGGATACAAGTCAGACACCGAGCTTACTGCCGACGAACTGCAGCAGCTGGCTGAGAAGTTCAAGAAAAAGATCCAACAGTCGCTTGGCAAAGAGTTTCCCGATGATGCACGCGAGCAGCTGGAGGGAGGCATCAAGGCCGTGTTCAAGAGCTGGAACGGAAAGAAGGCCGTATCATACCGCCGCATTGAAGGAATTCCTGACAAGTGGGGAACAGCTGTCAACGTTCAGGCCATGGTATTCGGCAATATGGGTGACACATCGGCCACCGGTGTTGCCTTCACCCGTAACCCGGCAACCGGTGACAACCTGTTCTATGGAGAGTGGCTGGTCAACGCACAGGGAGAAGACGTTGTAGCCGGCATCCGCACCCCGAATCCTCTCAATGATGATACAAAGAACGAGCAGAACGTGCACCTGCACAGCATGCAGGAGTCAATGCCCGGCACCTACAGGGAGCTTGTAGACATCAGGAACATACTGGAACATTCATTCCATGACATGCTTGACATAGAATTTACCATCCAGGAAGGCAAGCTTTACATGCTTCAGTGCCGTGCCGGCAAGCGTACCGGTACTGCAGCCCTGAATATGGCTATGGATATGCTTCAGGAGGGTTTGATAGACGAGCAGACAGCAGTCATGCGTGTTGACCCGTCACAGCTTGACGAGCTCCTCCACCCCATCACTGACCCGGAAGCAGAAAAGAGTGCCACTCCCCTTGTGAAGGGTCTCCCTGCCGGTCCCGGCGCCGCCGTGGGCAGGATAGTCTTCACTGCCGAAGATGCTGTTGCATGGAACCGTAAAGGTGAGAAGGTGATCCTCGTCCGTGAGGAAACCAACCCGGAGGATGTTGAAGGCATGCGCGCTGCCGAAGGTATCCTCACCGCCCGTGGCGGCATGACTTCACACGCTGCCCTCGTGGCCCGCGGATGGGGCAAGTGCTGCATAGTAGGTGCCGGCGGTCTCCACGTCAACGTGGCAGGCAGGCAGGCAAAGATTGCAGGTTCAGACCTGGTTCTCGGGGAAGGAGACACCATCACTCTCAACGGGACAAAGGGCAATGTCTATGCCGGCTCGCTTAAGCTGATGGATGCCACTGAGAACCCGAGGTTCCAGACCTTCATGAAGCTGGTGGACAAGAACCGCACAATGGGTGTCCGCACCAACTGCGACAATCCGGAAGATGCACGTATGGCACGTGACTTCGGAGCTGAGGGCATCGGCCTCTTCCGTACCGAGCATATGTTCTATGGCAAGGGATCAGAAGAACCTCTCTTCATTCTCCGCAAGATGATCCTCAGTGAGAATGAGCAGGAACGCAGGCAGGCTGTTGACGAGCTCTTCCCCTTCGTAAAGAAGGATATGAAAGGTACCCTGGAGACTATGGACGGACTGCCGGTTACCTTCCGTCTGCTTGATCCGCCGCTGCACGAATTCGTTCCGCAGGGAGCAGACAAACAGGCCGAACTGGCAAAAGCGCTGGACATATCAGTTGAAGCCATAGTCAAGAGAGGTGAGGCACTCCACGAGTCGAACCCGATGATGGGACACCGCGGCGTACGTCTCGGCATAACCTATCCCGAGATCACCGAGATGCAGATCAGGGCAATGTTCGAGGCTACTGCTGAACTGCTTAAAGAGGGTAAGAATCCCCTGCCTGAACTGATGGTTCCTGTCACCTGCGATGTATCCGAACTGGACGTTACCAAGAAGATTTTCGACAGGGTTTATGCTGAAGTATTGAAGAAGTTCAACCTTAGCAAAATAGATCATAAGTACGGAACAATGATTGAAATTCCACGTGCCACACTGCTGGCAGACCGCATGGCCATAACCGCGGAGTTTTTCTCGTTCGGCACCAATGACCTTACACAGATGACCTTCGGCTTCAGTCGTGATGACATCGGAGGATTCCTGCATGACTATCTCGACAAGAAGATGCTTTCAGCTGATCCGTTCCAGACTATCGATCAGGATGGAGTAGGGCAGCTGATAACCATGGCATGCGAGAAGGGTCGTGCAACCCGCCCGAACCTGAAGATAGGTATCTGCGGCGAGCAGGGCGGTGACCCGGCATCTGTGGAGTTCTGCTTCAGGAACGGACTCACCTATGTCAGTTGCTCACCCTTCAGGGTTCCAATAGCAAGGCTGGCAGCAGCACAGTCAGCAATTAAGGAATCCAGGAAATAGACCTGATTCAGATAATAAGCAAGAGGAGGCACGTTTGAGGCCTCCTTTTTCGTTTAGTCGGCAGTACCAGTCAGCAGTCGGCAGTCAGGAAAATATCAATTTCACTGCTAACCGCTGACTGCCGGCTGCCGACTTTATTTCACCACCACCCACCTCCGTGCTGTGTGCCTCCACAGCCCTTCTCCTGCAGGCCGGTAGCTCAGTCGCAGGGTATAGGCACCCGGGTTGATGACAGATGCCGGATGTCAGCGTATTGTATGCACCCCGGCATCCTTGGTACCGGTGAACAGGTTCGCCGTCAGGCTGCCGTCAAGGCGGAACAGGTCAATATCAGCCTGGCTGTCTGACTTAAGAAGCACGGCATTGCCTGCCACGGCAGGCGGCACAACCCCTCTGCCTTTGTCAATCATCAGCTCCTTTTCGCCAGTGACGATATCATAACACCATACCGAGGAAAACTTCCTGTTTTCGCTCATGGCATCGCTTCGATAGAAGATCTTTTTGCCATCGGCTGTTGTTGAGGGCTCATACCCGGAGCCTGGTTCATTGCTTATCACCGTCAACCTTCCTCTGCAGACTTCCAGTAAAGACAGACCATCGTATCCTTCTCCGGCCACAAGCAGATGACCTGATCCGGGAACAACACCTGTCAGAAGGTATGATTCCTTATTTTCGGGAGTGATCCGGTTTGTGCTTCTGACTCTGATGGTCTGAGGCAAGGCCTCTGCTGTGAGGAGCGAACAAAAAAGAGATAAACTGTTCTCATTTCTTCTCGTATTGCAGTCTAAAGATAGTTATTCGCAAATTATCAGAGCATTTTTTCAAAAGTGAGGTCATTGATTTTTATCAGGATATCAGATTGCTTTATATTGTTAACTTTGATGGACATCAAATAAGCGTAAACCATGATGTCAGAAGAGACCCTCAGGCAGTACGGAATCACCAATGTCCGGCAGATTGTTTATAATCCCTCATATGAAAGCCTTTACGAGGATGAGTTATCTCCCGGGCTGACAGGTTTTGAGAAGGGAGTCCTCACCACTACCGGTGCGGTGGCTGTGGACACCGGGGTTTTCACCGGACGCTCACCAAAGGACAAGTACATTGTCAGGGATAAAACCACGGAAAACACTGTATGGTGGAAATCAGACGAGTCGCCTGTCTCTGACAACAAGGCACTGACCAGGGAGGCCTGGGATCACTGTAAAGCTATTGCACAGGAGCAGCTCTCAGGAAAGAAACTTTATGTAATGGACTGTTACAGCGGTGCCAACCATGACACCAGACTCTGCGTGCGTTTCATTGTTGAGGTGGCATGGCAGGCACATTTCGTAAAGAATATGTTCATTCGTCCTACGGAAGAGGAGCTGGAAGATTTCAGTCCGGATTTTGTGGTACTGATGGCTTCCAAGGCTGTTAATCCTGAATACCAGAGATTTGGAATGAACTCCGAGAATTTTGTACTCTTCAATCTCACCGAGAGAATGATGCTTGTCGGAGGATCCTGGTATGGTGGTGAGATGAAGAAGGGCATCTTTTCTGTGATGAACTATTATCTTCCACTGAGAGGGATAGCTGCCATGCACTGTTCGGCCAATGTAGGGAAGAAAGGTGATGTGGCGATATTCTTCGGCCTGTCCGGCACCGGCAAGACTACCCTTTCAACCGATCCTGAAAGGGCTTTGATAGGCGACGATGAGCATGGCTGGGATGATGAGGGCATCTTCAACTTCGAGGGAGGATGTTATGCCAAGACCATCAATCTCAGCAAGGAGAATGAGCCGGACATCTACCGGGCCATCAGGCGTGATGCGCTGCTTGAGAACGTGGTGGTAGATGAAAAGGGAGAGATAGACTTCAGCAGTGCGGCGAAAACAGAAAACACGAGGGTCTCCTACCCTATTTATCATATTGACAACATAGTAAAACCGATGTCAAAGGGAGGGCATGCCACCACTGTCATCTTCCTGACCGCTGACGCCTTCGGGGTATTGCCCCCTGTGGCCAGGCTGACGGAAGAGCAGACACAGTATTACTTCCTCAGCGGCTATACCGCCAAGGTGGCAGGAACGGAACGGGGCATCAAGGAGCCTGTCCCATCATTCTCCGCATGCTTCGGGGCTGCTTTCCTGTTGCTTGACCCGATCATTTATGCACATGAGCTTACCCGCAAGATGAAAGCACACAACGCTGATGCCTGGCTTGTAAACACAGGTTGGATGGGCGGTCCCTACGGAACAGGAAAGCGTATTGACCTGCCCTCAACACGGAGGATCATTGACGCCATACTGAACAAGACCATCAATGATGTACCCTATACAACCATTCCGGTCTTTAACCTGAGCATCCCGACCACTGTTCCGGGGGTGCCGGCTGATCTGCTTGATCCGGGTAAAAAATGGTCCGGATATGATGCATGGCTCACAGCTGCCGGCGAGCTGGCGGAGAAATTCGTCAAGAACTTCAGTAAATTTACATCCAATCCCGAAACTGCAAAACTGATATCTTCGGGGCCGAAACCACAGAAGTGAATCAATGATCATCTCTTCAGCAGTTATAGCAATAATGCTGGCATACCTGGCAGGCTCCATACCTAGTGCTGTCTGGGCCGGAAAGATGTTTCACGGCATAGATGTCAGGGAGCATGGCAGCGGCAACGCCGGCGCCACAAACACTGTTAGGGTCCTCGGATGGAAGACCGGAATACCCGTACTCATCTTTGACCTCCTGAAGGGCTGGGTGGCAGCCATGCTGCCGAAGTTCCTCAATGCAGCCCCGGAAGGGTCCGAGATCATGATAATACTTCAGATTGCCTGCGGACTTGCAGCCATCCTCGGTCATGTCTTTCCTCTCTTTGCAGGCTTCAGGGGCGGAAAGGGTGTTGCCACCACATTCGGTGTGCTACTGGCACTTCATCCGCTACTGACGCTGACATGTGCCGGGATTTTTCTGCTGGTGCTGCTGACGAGCGGTTATGTGTCGCTGAGCTCCATGACTGCCGTGGCAATGTTTCCCATCCTTCTCGTGACTCTCTTCCGGACACCGTCAGTATGGCTGATTGTCTTTTCAGTGATTGTGGCCGTGGCAGTCATTATCACCCATGCCAGGAACATTAAGAGGCTCCTCAAAGGGGAAGAAAAAAGGTTTATCAGGCGCAGGAAAGAGTGAGGCCCGGAAGATTTCTTCCGGCTGGTCATGATTATGGAATCACAACAAATGATACTTGTCATGGTGAATCCGGGTAATCAGTTTTTATTTTATTTTTAGCAGACTATTTGAACAAATCATAACCTAAACAGACTAATATGAAAGGAATAAAGGGAACCCGTACGGAGAAGAATCTCCTGAAAGCCTTTGCCGGCGAATCACAGGCAAAGAACCGTTATGAATTTGCTGCCAAGGTGGCGAAAGAGGAGGGCTATGAGCAGATTGCAGCCATCTTTCTTGAGACTGCAATGCAGGAGCAACAGCATGCCAAACGATTCTTCAGTTATCTTGAGGGAGGCATGGTTGAGATAACGGCATCTTACCCGGCCGGTAAGACAACCACCACGAGTGAAAACCTGGAGGCAGCCGCCGATGGCGAGCATGAGGAGTGGGCTGAGCTCTATCCCGAATTTGCGAAGGTAGCCGAAGAAGAGGGCTTCAAGGAGATAGCTACATGTTTCAAGGCTATCTCTGCAGCCGAGAAGGTGCATGAGGATCGATACAGGAAGTTGCTTGCCAGTGTGATGGGCAACAAGGTGTTCGAGCGTGAGGAGAAGGTGTTCTGGTACTGCCGCAAGTGCGGTTATGTACACTTCGGGACGAAGCCACTGAAGAACTGTCCGGCGTGCCTCCACCCGTTCAACTACACGGAAGTGTTCGCACAGAACTACTAGAAAAGGGTGCTCCTCAGATGACTGATCCTGAAGGAATGCTCAGCCTGATAAAGAAAAGGCAGAGCGAAAGGAAATATCTTGAAAAACGGGTTGAAAGAGATAAGATAGAGAGGATCACCGAGGCGGGAAGGCTGTCTCCCTCAGCCTGCAACGGCCAGCCGTGGCACTTTGTTGTGGTTGATGATCCGGCAGTGCGCGATGAGGTGGCAGCAGCCACCGAATCGGTTGTCCTCCGCATGAACGCGTTTGTCAGGGAAGCTCCGGTACTGATAGTTGTTGTCAGGGAAAAATCGAATCTCACCTCACGTGCAGGCGATCTTATCAAACAGAAGGATTATTCCCTGATTGATATCGGGATAGCCACGGCGTCAATGGTTTACCAGGCCACGGCAGAGGGGCTGGGCACCTGTATAATAGGATGGATTGATGACAGGAGGATAAGGAAGACCCTGAACATTCCTGCATCAAAGAAGGTGGAACTTGTCATCTGTGTAGGATACACAGACAACCGGCTGGAGGAGAAATCGCGCAAACCGCCCGGGGAGGTGATCACGTACAACAGGTATTGATATATCCGGCGACGCATCCCGGATGCGCTGCGACATATATAATAACCAGACTATGTATCTGTTAACCGGGGTAAATCACCCCAATTTTGCCAGTGCCTCCTTTATGCGACGGACAGCCTCGGTAATGCGTTCATCGGACGTGGCGTAGGAGATCCGGATACAGTTGTCTGCGCCGAATGCCGTACCACTGACCATGGCCACCCTTGCCTCCTCCAGGAGGAAGAAGGTGAGATCATCAGCGTTCTTCATCACCTTTCCATCATAGCTTCTGCCAATGAAGTTGCCTATGTCAGGCATGACATAGAAGGCTCCCTGCGGCACTCTAACCTTGAGGCCGGGGATCTCTCCAAGCAATCGGCATATCAGGTCCCTGCGACGCAGGAATGCCTCGCGCATTCTCTCCTTCGAGTCACTCTTCGAGGTGACTGCTGCCAGGGCTGCTCTCTGCGCTATTGATGAGACCCCCGAGGTGAACTGTCCCTGCAGCTTGTTGCATGCCTTCGCGAGCCACAGCGGTGCGCCAATATAGCCTATCCTCCATCCTGTCATGGCGTAACCCTTCGAGACACCGTTGACTGTCACAACCCTGTCTTTAATGCTGCTGAAGGAAGCCATGCTTATGTGTTTCCCGATGAATGTTATATGTTCGTAGATCTCGTCTGAGATGATGATCACCTGCGGGTATCTCTCCAGCACCTTTACCAGGGCGGCCATCTCTTCATGAGTATAGACCATTCCGGTAGGATTGGAAGGTGAATTGAAGATCAGAACCCTGGTACGCGGGCTGAGAGCCTCTTCCAGCTGTGCCGGAGTTACCTTGAAGTCGCTTTCAATAGTTGTCTTGATTATCACCGGTTTGCCTTCGGAGAAGGTGATATGGTCATAGTAACTGACCCAGTACGGAGCAAGTAGTATCACCTCATCACCAGGGTCAACAACTGAGAGCATGACATTGATGAGGCTGTGCTTTCCTCCAGCCGAGACTATGATCTGGTCCGGTGAATACTCAAGGCCATTCTCCTCCCTGAACTTGCGGGAAATGGCTTCACGGAGGTCACCATATCCCGGCACCGGCGGGTAGAATGAGTAGTTGTCATCTATTGCCTTCTTTGCCGCCTCCTTGATATCATCAGGTGTGTTGAAGTCAGGCTCGCCGAGGCTGAGGCTTATTACATCAATACCCTGTTCCTTCATCTCGCGGCTTTTCTGTGCCATGGCCAGTGTCTGTGATACTGAGAGTGCCTGTACCCTCCTGCTGATATGCTCCATTATGTCAGATTTTTTATTGTTTCCCAAACGGAAAGGCCAAATGTAATTGTTAAAAGTGAAAAAGAAAAGGGTATATAACATGGCAGGATCGGTGTCCCGCCAGGCCCGCCAGGCCCGACAGGCTGTCATTAAAACCAACCAATAATCGACTCAAATCCCGGAGCAATCCTGCAACAAGGCTTAAAAATGCTTAATTTGCATCGGACAAAGACCTTAAACAACTGCAATCATGGAAACCTTACTGGAAATACTCAAAATTACAATTCCTTCACTGCTGGTGATGATCACGGCGTGGCTGGTAATACGGAACATGCTGCGTGACGACCAGGAACGCCGCAGGCAGGATCTGCTGCTGCAGACGGTGAAAACAATAACCCCGGTGAGGTTGCAGGCTTATGAGAGGGTGATTCTCTTCCTTGAGCGGATTTCTCCGGAGTCACTGATAATCCGCACTGCCAGGCCGCAGATGACGGCCCAGCAGCTACAGTCGGCACTGGTCACTGCGGTCAGGAGTGAATATGAGCACAACCTCTCGCAGCAGATTTACATGAGCAACGAAGCCTGGGAGATGGTCAAGAATGCGCGCGGCACTATTGTCAGGCTGATAAACAGCGTTGGCTCACAGCTGCCCCCTGCCGCCACCGGAGAAGAACTCTCCAGGATGCTCCTTGAGGAGGTAGTGGAGATGGATGCCGAACCAACCAGGACAGCCATTGCCTATATCAAGTCAGAGCTTGCCCGTATAATGGGTTGATCCACAGCCGTGGCTGACCTCCGATCAGAGGATTGACAAAAGAAAGGGGACGTCTGTGGCCTGGCATCCCCTCATTATATAATATTATGGTATGCTTCTAGAGCAGGCTGATGCTTCGCTTGACGAATGCGCTGAGAGCCTCTCCCTTAAGCATGTTATTGGCCAGCATGGCGAGGTCAACAAGCTGTTTGACAGCTTTATGCTCATTGCCAAAACCTTCAAGCATGCTCTTTCTCTTTTCCTCAAGCTGACTCAGCTCGCCCTTCATTCTCTCAAGGTCATCCTTCTCAACTGATGGTATCTCCTCGGGCTTCTTTTTGCCATGCTCCTTCTCCATGAAATCAATCTCGAGCCTGGTCTTCTCGATACCAGCACTGTTCTTCTTCAGCTCGTCGGCATGCTCCTTGTCCAGGTCTCCTGCCAGTGAGATCACCAGCGGATGATTGGTGTTCAGCACCAGATCGAAGCTGTCAGGCATTTCACCATAGAAAGAGTATCCTCCTCCGAACTGTGCCATATCCTTCATCCTGCGCATGAACTCGCTCTGGGTGATTATTATCGGCAGGTCATTCTCATCCAGGCTCTCTGCCCTGACATTAAAGTGTGTCTTGTCAGTGTCAGACACCTGGCTTCGGAATACCTTGGCAAGATCATCCGACTGAGCCTGGGTGAGCCTGGAGGCATGGTTCTCATCCTTCCTGATCAGTTTCTCAATCACGTCACTGTCAACCCTGACGAACTTAGAAGAGGGCTCCTTCGACTCAAGTGTGTTTATCAGGTGTGTATCAAGCTGACCGTCAAGCACAAGTACATCATAACCCTTTTCAGCAGCCTTGGCCACATACGTGTGCTGTGCCACGGGATCAGTAGTATAAAGGTGTACGAGCGACTTATCCTTATCGGTCTGGTTCTCCTTAATGATCTTATCATACTCCTCCAGGGTGAAGTATTTGTCTGAGGTATTCTTGTAAAGGGCAAACCTTGAAGCCTTTTCAAAGAATTTTTCCTCGGTGATCATTCCATATTCGATGAATAGTTTCAGATCATCCCATTTCTTTTCGAAGGTCTCGCGGTCCTTCTTGAAGATGTCTGAGAGCCTGTCGGCTACCTTTTTGGTAATGTGCCCTGAAATCTTCTTGACGTTGGAGTCGGACTGCAGGTAGCTCCTGGAGACATTGAGCGGGATATCGGGAGAATCGATCACCCCGTGGAGCAGTGTCAGGAAGTCAGGCACGATCCCCTCAACGGAGTCAGTGACAAAAACCTGGTTGCAATAGAGCTGTATCTTGTTTTTCTGGATTTCAAAGTTATTCCTGATTTTCGGGAAGTAGAGTATGCCTGTCAGCTTGAAGGGATAATCTACGTTCAGGTGAATGTGGAATAGAGGTTCCTCGCCCATGGGATAAAGTTCCCTGTAGAAGCTGGCATAGTCCTCATCCTTCAGGTCGGTTGGTTTGCGTGTCCAGGCAGGCTGGGTGTTGTTGATCACCTTTGGTTTGCCGGTATCAACCATCTTGCCGTCTTTCCACTCCTTCTCATTGCCAAAGTGCACAGGCACCGGCAGGAAGCTGCAGTATTTCTTCAGCAGTGACTCAATCCTGTGTTCATCAACGAACTCCTTTGACTCCTTGTCGATATGGAGGATAACGTCAGTGCCACGCTCGTCCCTCTGTGCCTCCTCAATCGTATATTCCGGGCTGCCGTCACATATCCATTTCACTGCCGGAGTGTCTTCGCGGTATGATTTGGAAACAACCTCCACCCGGTCAGATACCATAAAGGCGGAATAGAAGCCAAGTCCGAACTGGCCAATCAGTCCGCCGGCCTGGTCCTTGTATTTGTCAAGGAAATCATTGGCGCTGGAGAAGGCTATCTGGTTGAGATATCTGTCTATCTCCTCAGCACTCATCCCTATACCGTTATCGGATACTGTGAGGGTTTTCTTTTTGGTATCAAGTGTTATGTTGACGCGCAGTTCTCCAAGCTCGCCCTTAAATTCTCCTGCAGAGGAGAGTGCCTTTAGCTTCTGGATAGCGTCAGTGGCATTTGACACAAGTTCCCTGAGGAAGATCTCGTGATCCGAATAAAGGAATTTCTTGATGATTGGGAAGATGTTTTCAGTAGTTACTCCTATTTTACCCTTTTCCATGATATTTGATTTTCTGATTGTTCTGCCCCCCTTTCTTCAAAGGCCGTGCCGCGACAGGAATTCTGACAGAGTGGCAGTCAGGCCATGGCAGGCCTGAAGGATTTGCGATTTGCGATTTGTGATTTGCTATTAACCTTCCGGCTTTGAGATTGAAACCTGCAGGATTAAAATTCCGCACACGCAGTTTCGGGACCTTCAGATTGAGACCTGCAGGGTCAAAATCCCGCACACGCAGTTTCGGGACATTCAGACCTCAGACCTTCTGACCTCAGACATTCAGACCTCAGACATTCAGACCTCAGACCTTCTGACCTCAGACATTCAGACATTCGGACCTCAGACCTTAATCATTGCAAACTGCCTTTACCAGTGTTCCCAGACGCCGGCAGGCGAGGTGTATCTCATCCTCCGAGATTGTCAGGGGTGGTGCGATGCGGAATGCGTCCGGGCAGAAGAGAAAATAATCGAGCAACAGGCCATAAGCCGGGGCGTGTGTTATCATAGCCGGCACTTTTTTCGGGTTCTCCGGCACCACGGCAAGCAGGAGGCCTTCGCCCCTTATCTCCCTGAACGGCAATCCGGCCATCTCAGCCCGCAGCAGTCGTTCATTATCCAGGGCTTTTTCTGCAAGTTTTTCCCTGACAATGACTTCCAGTGATGCCATTCCTGTTGCACAGCAGAGGGGATGGCCTCCGAAGGTGGTTATATGTCCGAGGGCAGGGTCATGGGTGAGTGATGACATGATGTCGCGTGATGAGATGAACGCGCCCAGGGGCAGTCCTCCGCCCAGGGCTTTTGCCAGCACCAGTATGTCAGGGATGACATTGTACCGGGAGAGGGAGAACAGGTGGCCGGTACGTCCGAACCCGGTCTGTACCTCGTCGAATATCAGCAGTGAACCGTTCCTGGTGCATGCCTCCCGCAGGTCATTAAGGAAGCTGCCTGCAGGCTGTATCACACCTGCCTCAGCCTGTACCGGTTCCACCAGGACCGCGGCGGTAGTGTTACTTATAAGTGACACGGCATCGGGGCTATTGAATTCAGCCATGGTTGTTGCCGGCATCAGGGGTCTGAAGGCATTGCGGTACACTTCTGAACCCTGCACGCTGAGGGCCCCGGTAGTTGATCCGTGGTAGGCATTACGGAAATAGATGATCTCGTTCCTCCCGGTATATCTCCGGGCCAGCTTGATAGCGCCCTCGATGGCTTCGCTGCCCGAGTTGACGAAAAAGACCGATTCCATTGGAGGCGGCAACAGGGAGGCAAGCATGGCTGCATACTGTACCTGCGGACTCTGGATCACTTCGCCATAGACCATCAGGTGCATGTATCTGCCAGCCTGCTCATGCAGGGCATTCATTACTGCCGGGTGGCGGTGACCCGTGTTGCTGACAGAAACACCCGAGATAAGATCAAGGTAATCCCTCCCCTTGCTGTCATACAGGAATGATCCCTCCGCCCTCTCAATCTCAAGCATCAGGGGTGCGGGGGAGGTTTGTCCGATATGGTCCAGGAAGAGTTGCCTCTGAGAAGGCATCAGCGCTGCATTATATTTATATAGTTCATTATCCCGTCACGGTATGATTTCCCTACAGGCAGGACTTTCTGGTTGGTGCCGATAGCTATTGTAAGGCTGTTTTCGCTGATTGACCGTATGACGCTTTTATTGACAAGATATGACCTGTGTATCCTCACGAAAAGGCTTGAGGGCAACTGTTGCTCTATGGCCCTCATGGTAAAATGAATTGTATATTTCTCATCGCGCGTGATGACGCTGACATAATTCTCAAGAGCCTCCACGTAGAGTATCTCCTTGAGTTTCAGGCGAACCAGTGATGATGCTTTTTTAATGAATATCTCCTCCTCTCCTGCTGCCGATGGAGCCGCCCTGGGGGCATAGTATTTCATTATTTTTTCAACTGCCCTGCAGAAGCGCGGGTAGGTAATGGGCTTGAGAAGGTAGTCTATACCATTATAGTTAAAGGCTTTGTATGCATGCTCCTCGCTCCCTGAAACAAATATTATGTGAGGCGGATTTTCAAGGCTTGAGAGGAAATCGAAACCATCCATCTCAGGCATCTGGATATCAAGGAAAATCAGTTCGATATCCCTCCGCGACATCAGCAGGTTACGTGCTGAAAGAGAATCCGAGAAGCTTCCGACAAGCGAAAGTGAAGAGGATTTACCTACGAATTCCTCAAGAGTCCTGAGCCATACGGGATCATCATCTACTATAATACAGTTCATTATACATTATACGGTTAATCCTGGTAACGGGTTACATAAATGGGAAAATATATTCGTATAAATGGTTGATTAATAGCCTGATCATATTCTGATTCCTAAGATTGAATCCGGTTCAAAATAACATACCCTCTCGCCTACATACTAAATGTAAATATACTAATAAATTTCACTGGAAAAAATTACCGGCCAGCAATTTTGCCGCTTATTTTTCAGACTGAAGTATTATTTGTTTGAGGCATCAACCACCTGGCTGAATGCTGATTCCGGGAAATAGTGTACCCTGAGATATTTAATCAGAACTATGGCAATATCCGTTATGAGTGTGTCTCTGCGGGTCAGATCGCTGCGCAGATCCATATCAAGCTCAATCTGTATTCCGTCTATTGTACCGCCGGTTGAAGAGCCGTGTCGGGTTGTGTTATATCCACCACTGAAGTAGGGTTCACCTGCCTGTGGGTACGGTATTTCCGGACTTGGAACAGTACTGTATCCAAGATCACAGAGCATGCTGCCGAGGCTGAGAGGACCCCTGAGCAACTGAGAAAATGACAATGATCCGTTATTTGCAGCAACGAGGTTCCTGATACTGGTGTACTCTGTTAAAGTACCCAGATCGAGTATCTCATCTTCATACTGCAGCTCTTCACCTGACAGAAGATAGCCAAGCTCTGTTCTCTTTATCAGATGCCGGTGACCGTGCAGATCAATGAACAGGCCTCTCCCGTATTCCCTGGTGATTATGGCGCTGGCGGTGTCAATAAAATCCTGAAACTGATGCCATGCTTCCTCTGCATCGGGGTTGCCGGCTGCAGCTTCATCAATATTCCGGTTTGGATCAAGCCTGGTCCTGTGAAGATTATTGATTATGACAAAGGGCAAATGCCCGGTCATGTCATGGATAACCTCACGAATCCCAAGTCCGATCTCCAGGGTATAGATATCCTGATTCTTGGCACAGTTTACACATGTTCTTTCCGGTATTTCGTCAGGCATCAGATAACCGCCATGAGGAATGGAAATAATCAGGGGCATGGTGCCGGGCATGAAGGTTATATAGCTTCTGGGGGAGTCTTTAAGTCCCACATCCGGACTCTTCTGGGCACCAGTCAATTGCGTTATCAGTAAAAGCAAAAAAAAGATCAGGGATATGACATGTTTCATGACAACTGGAATTGCACTTTTACACCTCCGCCGCAATAGAGAGTCTGATTCAGGTCGGTTACTATAGATGTGAACCATATCATCCTTCATAAATTCTCACGGCTTTCAGGCAGCATAATGATCAAAAAGCAGGCCAACTAATTTTTAAAGGGCAGGCAGGGGGCAACCATACTGGCAGGCATCTGAAAACTTCGGATATCTCCTTTATTATCAGATATGCAATGAAAACAACTGTAGCAAAATGACAATACGGCAATGATTATCCTGCCTGATCAGATCCAAAAGATTTGTGCTGAATCATCCCGGTCATTTGTGCTGTTTCAGCTCAAATCAGAATGTTGAGATCCCGAAGATTATTGCTTAAAAACTGTATATCATTCAATTAGGATGCTGGCATGGCTTTTGGAACAGGTGTCCCGAAAACTATCTGTATGAGTATTGAGTTGATCATTTTCATATGCATGCTTGCGACCTTTGCGCTAAGCATCTTTCTTTTCAAAATGCCAGCGGGTGTTTCTCTCATGCTCGCAGCTGTTGTGGGTGCCCTGATTGGCGGACATGGCATTCCGGTGCGGCACCTTGTTGAAGGAGGCTTTGGTTTCCTGGAGGCAATATTGATCATCTCAACTGCAATGATCTTCATGCGGGTAATGCAGGAAACCGGTGCACTGGAAGGTGTGAGCAGAAGTATTCTCAGACTTTTCTACCGGAAGCCGACTCTCCTCATCATAGTCATCACTCTGTTTGTCATGTTTCCCGGGATGCTTACGGGCTTATCGTCAACATGTATTCTCACCACCGGAGCCCTGGTTGCCCCGATTCTTATAAACATCGGGATGCAGAGACTGGCTGTGGGAGCCCTGATAGCCATGGCTGCAGTTTTCGGTGAGGTAGCGCCTCCTATCAGCATACCGGTAATGATCATCGGAGGAGGAGTTGACATGCCCTACATAGGTTTTGGCATGCCACTCCTGATAGTTTCACTGCCTACTGCCCTGATCACGGCACTCTATTTCAGGTACAGGTATCTTCCCAATTATAATATTGCAAATGTCAGGCAGTATCTTGACACCACAGAGGACAAAAAATACGGGCTTCTGATCTATCTGCCCATCATTTTAGTCATACTGTACATGATTGGCGAGATTAAGTTCCATGAATTTGTTCCCCACCTTGGCGTACCGCTGATTTTCATAGTGGGAACCATTCTCGGACTGTTTACACGCAAAGGAGTCAGGCTGATTGATGTTTCGCGGAAAGCGCTGAGAAGCGCCATGCCGGTAATGGCCATTCTTGTGGGCGTTGGGATGTTCCTTCAGATACTGGCGCTGACAGGGGTACGCGGGTACCTTGCGGTTACAGCCCTGAACCTGCCCGAGGGAATCAGATACCTGGCTGCCACACTGATGCCTTTTATGGGATCAGCATATGGTTCAGCCTCAATTATAGGTGTACCATTGGTTTACGTCTTTATTGGCAAAAGCACCCTGATTGTGACTGCGGTACTGGTACTGATGGCAGCGTTGGGTGATTTGATGCCTCCTCCTGCCCTGCTCTGCGCCTACTCTTCCCAGATTGTTGGGGTGAAGAATCATTTCAGCATCCTTAAAAAATGCCTGATACCCATGGCAATCTCCATGGCTGTTGGAATTTTGATCCTTGTCTTTGCACAGGAGATAGCAAATTTTATTTACAAATGACAGATATGCTATATATTATCTACACACTGATTCTTGCCTATGTCACTTTCATTGTGGTCATTGAATTCCTGAAGGAGAAAAAGTGGCGTAATCAGGTTGCCATGGCGATGGTGCTGCTTGTTTTCATTCTTCGACTTCTGCAAATAAAGTAACTACCATGATCAGGAAACATCTGTCAGCAATAATTATCACAATCATTACAGCAACTCTGGGAGTCATTGCATCAATAGATTTTGCAAGGATGCATCACCCTGAGGAGCTGTATCCGAGTAGCAACCTCACCGGCAGGGTAATGCTCAGTGACTATTTTGATGGCATAAAGGGTACGAACGGAGACACTGAGGTCTTCCTCTTTGACAGCGGTATCGAAGGTGGAACGGCACTGCTTTGTGGAGGCGCCCATCCCAATGAGGCAGCATCCTTCCTGTCAACGGTTGTCATACTGGAAAATCTAAGGGTTACATGCGGCCGTGTGATTATCATCCCACGTCTGAACAACAGTGCATTTACATGTTCTGACCCCATGGAAGGATTCCCTGCATTCTATGAACTGCCTACGAGGAATGGGACAAGGAAGTTCAGGCTTGGATCAAGAGTCACCAATCCTCTTCATCAGTGGCCTGATCCCCTTGTTTTTGCACAGTACCCTTCCAATCAGCAACTATCCGGATTTGAGACAAGGAACATCAATCGTGCCTACCCGGGCAAGGCTGACGGGAACCTTACACAGAGAGTGGCTTATGCAATTATTCAGCTCATAGACAAAGAGAATGTCAGTATTGCCTTTGATATTCACGAGTCATCTCCCGAGGTACCTATTGTCAATGTCATTGTTTACCATGAAAAATATGAAGAGATAGCCATGGGTGCAGTTCTGGGACTTGAGATGGCAGGTCTCCAGTTTTCACCGGAGACGTCGCCAAAGAATTTTCATGGACTGAGCCACCGGGAATGGGGCGACTATACGAATGCGATCCCCTTCCTCATGGAGACCAGCAATCCTTCAATGGGAAGACTCAGGGGAGAGACCAATGTTGAACTCGTTCTGAAGGGCTATTGTGACAATTACAGCAAAGCGAAGGAATCAGGTGCTCTAAGAATTGCCTACAGGGAAGAAACCGGCGAACCCATCGAACACCGCGTTGGAAGGCATATTATGGGAATCATTGAACTCATAAACTCATATAACTTATATTATCCTGACAAACAGATCAAAATTGAGAACCTGCCTGATTATGATCTGATAATGGAAAAAGGGGTGGGTGAATTTTTAAACAACTAAAATAAATAGAAATGAAGAAGATAGTAACAACGTCCGCCATTACACTGGTTCTTTTATTTGCCGGCTCATCATTGCTGGCGCAGAAGTTTGAACAACCGGTGCTTATCTCCTCTGCAGGGCAGAGTGCTGATGTCAAGCTGGTTAAGATGCTTGCCCAGAGGCAGGGTCTTGATGCCACAACTATATTGATGGCCAAGCCTGCAGATCTGAAGGGCTTCAAATCACTGGTCATTGTTCCCGGTTTTAGTTCCAAGGGTCTGGGAGCTGCCGGCGTAAGCCAGCAGGAGGAGTATGAGAGAGTGGAGTCTCTCATTAAAGCAGCCAATGATCTGAAGATACCGATCATCCTGATGCACATAGGAGGTAATGCCCGCAGAAAGGGACAGTCAGATTCCTTCAATCAGATTGTTGCTGACAATTCCAAATACATGCTGGTTGTCAGGCAGGGTGACGAGGACGGTTTTTTCTCAGCCATCTCAAAATCAAAGAACATCCCCCTCACCCTTGTGGACAAGATTGCTGAAACAGCAGAACCACTCGGAAACCTGTTCAAGTAACCATTTGAAATCAGGAAAGCAAAAGACCAGTCAAGACAGAAGCCATGAGAAAAAGCACGTTTAACCTTATAATCCTTCTCGCATTTGTTATAAATACGGGAATAAATGCACAACCGGTCTACCCCACTACGGGTAAGAACGGGATGGTTGCCACTGCTCATCCGCTGGCCTCTTCCGCGGCCATCGAAATGCTTCAGGGCGGTGGCAATGCTGTTGATGCTGCAGTAGCTGCCGCCTTCGCCATAGGAGTGGTGGAACCTGACGGATCAGGATTGGGTGGTGGCGGAGGAATGGTAATATATCTGAACGACGAGAAGCAGTCTTACTTCATCAACTATTATGGCAGGAGCTCCGAAAGAGCAACAGAAGCTGGCTTCAGGTATGGCCATGACAACAGCACTGCCCTGGCAATTGAAGTGCCCGGAACTGTTGCAGGGTTGATCATGGCACACGAGACATTCGGAACTCTGCCATTGAAGCAGGTCATGGAACCGGCCATAAGGCATGCTGAAGAAGGATTTCCTGTAGACCAGACCCTGGCAAAGCTCATCCTTGACAATATTGAGAAGGTAATGGGTGACTCTGCAACCGGCTCTGTTTTCCTCAATGACGGTTTTCCACTGATGGAGGGAGAAATTCTTGTCCAGAAGGATCTCGGGAGAGTGCTTCGCATTATAGCTGAGGAAGGAAGCAAAGGGTTCTACGATGGGGCCCTTGCAAAATCCTTTGTAGATGGCATCAGGGCTCGTGGCGGAGTTCTGACCGAAAAAGACTTTTTGTCTTATAAGGCTGAAATGACAGTGCCTCTGAAAGGCACCTACAGGGGTTATGATATCCTGACAGCCAACATTCCGCAATCAGGTATAAGCCTGATTCAGGGTCTTAACATGCTTGAAAACTTCGACCTCAGAGCGAGTGGCCATTACAGCGAATCAGCCAGAACATTACATATCATGGCAGAGGTCGACAAGCTGATCTATGCAGACAGGTATCAGTACCTTGGCGATCCTGATTTTGTTGATGTGCCTGTTGCCGGCCTCACTTCAAAGGAGTACGCGCTGGAAAGATTCAGCAGTATCAACCAGTCAAAACTTGATCCTCCCAGATACAGGGATGCCGAATATGGCAATCCCAGAGTATTCCAGCAGAAGAAGGAAAAGATACTGGTACATGAAATGGAGCCTGCTGACGGACATACAACTCACCTGTCAGTAATAGATAAAAACGGGAATGCTGTAGCCCTCACACAGACCCTCGGATTGTTTTTCGGGTCAGGACAGACAGTTTCCGGGGTGTTGTTCAATAATGCCCTGACCAACTTTTCATATAACAGTGAGAATGTTAACTACCTGCAGAACGGCAAACGCTGCAGGACGTCCATCACCCCAACAATAATCCTGAAAGACGGAAATCCCTTCATGGTACTTGGGAGCCCTGGGGCCGGCCGCATTATTTCAACTATGATTGAGCTGGTAGTCAATGTCATCGATTTTGGAATGGATGTGAACGATGCCAATATTGCCCCCAGGTTCTACTGCCAGAAATTTGAAGATTACCTGCATGTAGAATCAGGTATAAAACCTGAAGTGCGTGCCGAACTGGAATTGATGGGGCACCAGGTTAAGGTGTACGAGGGAATTGATCTATTTTTTGGAGGAGCACAGATGATATCCGTTGATCCGCTTACCGGGGTGTTCTCGGGATCAGCGGACAAAAGAAGAGGAGGAATAGCAATAGGATACTGACAATGAAGGGGACAGGATATACAAACCCCGGGGCTGAAACAGACAGACCATGCTGATAATTAGTGTCATACTGATAGTGGTTTTAACTCTTCTGGCCATTGAAAAGCGCATGGTACGTAAAAGCATTCGCTGTATGACCACGAGAATACATGTAAACGGCACCAGGGGCAAATCATCTGTTACTGAGTATGTTGCAGCCGGAATTGCATCTTCGGGCAGTGAGGTGTTGGCAAAGATTACCGGAATAGTTCCCTCTGTCATCCATAATGGGATTGTGCAGCCTCTTTGCCGGACCGGGGCTGCAAGGGTACAGGAACAGATAGATATTATAGGTCTGGCTTTCAGGAAGAAGGTAAAGAATATTGTCCTGGAATGCATGTCAATCTCACCTGAACTCCAGAAACTTGAAACCTCTGTTATCCAGCCTCATATCTATGTTATTACAAATATCAGGGATGATCACCGAGAGGAGATGGGCAAAGATGTTAATGCCCAGGCGGAGGCTATATGCAGTGCAATGCCGGTTAATTGCAAGGTTATTACCACTGAGAGTCGCTTTCTGAAGAAGATAAACGATGAAGCAACGGCAAAGAAAAGCATTGTAGTCACAGCCGGCGAACTGGATGAGGGTTTAAGGGAGAGATTGCCGTATGGAGTCTTCCCTGAGAATGTAGCCCTTGCACTGACCGTATGCAGGGAGGCGGGGATAAACAGGGATATGGCAGAGAGAGGCATAATGAAATGTATATCTGAGAGCACCTCTCCCCTGATAACAGTCAGGTCAGCCGGGAAAACAATTAGATTCCTGAATGCCTTTGCAGCAAATGATGTGGACTCAGCTGTTTCTTTCATCGGTCACTGGAAAAAGGCATCAGGGCATCAGGGAAGAGTATCTGTTGTACTGAACACCCGTGCTGACAGGCCTCTGCGCACCGGGCTGTTCTCAGAATGGCTGGCCGGCGATCCCGACTCATTTGACAAGGTAATTCTGACAGGCAATCATCAGGTATGGGCCAGGCATAAGCTGGTCAGAGAAGGGTTTGACAGGGAGAGGATCACATGTTGGGGCAGAAGAGATATGCCGGATCCGACGCACATCCTTATCAACACGCTGGAGGACGGGGCTTTCGTGGCTGGCGTTGGCAATATTGCAGGAGACGGATTCAGAATAATCAATAAACTGAGATGATACTTCAGCTATTCATTATCGGATTAGTTGTGGGTTATATCTTTTATGAGACTACAGGTATCTCGCCGGGTGGCGTGATAGCACCGGCATATTTTGCCCTTTTTATCTACGAACCTGACAGGATAATCATGACTGTCATTATTGCCTTGATTGTCTACCTCATCATCCGCGGACTAACACCATATCTGATACTCTACGGCAGGAGGAAGTTCCTGCTTGCCGTCCTTCTAAGCTTCTTCCTGAAGATAATGATTGATACTCTCCTTCAGCCTTCTGTAATGATAAAGATGGATCTGCAATCCATCGGGTATATCATTCCCGGGCTGATAGCAAATGAAATGGGGAGGCAGAGAATCACATCCACACTGCTTGGACTGGGCATTGTTACGTTGATAATATTCCAGATATCACTGGTTGTAACATGAAAAAAGCGGATACTGATATCAGACTCCTTATTGCTTTCGTGATACTGCTGGCAGTCACAACAATATCAGCACACTTCTTCCGTAAGCCTCTCCCGCTGCCTTACACCGATGACATGCACGAGGCTGTGACTCTGGCAGAGAATATGTTCGGGGTCATTGACCGGTTGAAGAAGGAAAGAAACATCAGATCTGACGCTCACTCAAATGTGCCCTATAACTACATGATAGGTAATGAGTGGTCTGAGATAACCACTACACTTGGATCTCTGGATTCTAAAGAGACCTCCACAAATCCTGATTTCGCAGCCCTGATTGTAAGATTGCTGAATGAGGCAGGCATCTCATCCGGCGACACGGTGGGGGTCATTCTCTCCGGCTCATTCCCCTCCCTGGCCATATCTGCGCTGGCAGCGTTACAGACAATGGAGATCGAACCTGTTGTAATGAGTTCTGTCGGTGCATCAACCTATGGTGCCAATCAACCCGGTGCAACATGGATAGACATGGAGACGGCACTTAGGCAAAATGGTCTGAGATTCAAATCGGTTCTCATATCTGTAGGAGCCGGAGGTGATACCGGGGAGGGACTATTGCCTGAGGGCATGGCGGCAATAGTCAGTGCAGCGCACAGAAACCATGTTGAGCTGTTTGTTCCGGCAAACCTGCAGGAATCTATTCTCAAACGGGAAGTCATCTTCAGGGAAGCAAACATCTCCCTGCTCATCAATATCGGAGGCAATGAGACTGCCCTTGGGGGCTGTTCGCATGCACTGGGTATCCCCAATGGCCTCAGCTACACCATGACTCATTGCAATGACGGTGACCGGGGATTGATATCACGGTTAAATGAATCAGGAATTCCATTTATTAACATGCTTGATATCAAAGACCTGGCAAGCAGATATGGAATCGCAGTTGCCCCGGGAACCGGATATTCGGAATCAACCAACCTGTATAGTGCCACCACCACAAGAAAAGGTGTGCTGGCTGTAATTCTGGCTGTAACGCTGATCCCGGTATTTTTCCTGATAAGGAAGAGGTGAGGTCAGGATAAGTTTTATATGATTGGAAATGAATAATATCAACCTGAATAGTATGTAACCGCAGAAATATCATTTTTTCATTTAAATCCCTAATTATACCATGCTAGTATGAAAAAAACGCTTCTTTTATTCGCAATTCTGACCTTCGTCTGTGTTCAGGTGTTTGGTCAAAGAGTGGTTACGGGAAAAGTTACTGATCCTGATGGTAATCCGTTACCCTATCTGACTGTGTCAGTAAAAGGGACGACAACAGGAACAGTAACAGATGATCAGGGCAACTATTCTATCACAGTGCCCTCGGGGTATGATGTTCTTGCTTTCTCCTTTATCGGGATGGAACCGCAGGAGGTAAGGATCACCGGCAATGTGCTCAACCTGGTGATGCGACCAAGTGATTATGCCCTCAAAGATGTTGTTGTCACAGCCCTGGGTATAACAAGAGAAAAGAAAGCTCTCGGTTATACTGTACAGGAGGTGACAGGGACAGAACTCAACAAAAGAGGCAATAGTGATATTGTCTCTTCTCTGGCGGCAAAAGCTGCCGGTCTGCAGGTAACAAGCTCATCAAGCAATGCAGGGGCTGCTTCCTACATGACAATCAGGGGAGCTGCTTCTCTTACGGGTAACAACCAGCCTCTGTTTGTTATTGATGGTATGCCAATGAGCACTGAACCCTCCTATCGCGGAAGCACGGGGCAGTCAGGTGTCTATTCCTCTTCCAGAAGTATTGATCTCAATCCTGATGATATTGCTTCAATCACGGTTCTCAAAGGCGGAGCTGCAACAGCCCTGTATGGCCTCCAGGCCTCCAACGGTGTCATTGTCATAACCACGAAAAAGGGACCGCTGGATCAGAAGATGAAAGTGAGCATCCATTCTTCTGTTGGGATAAAGGAACTGGGAAAGCATATCGAACTGCAGAACGAAT
Organism: Bacteroidales bacterium; assembly: GCA_012514255.1. Next base: position 23,863 of record JAAZAP010000150.1, read on the forward strand.
ACGGACAGGGACTCAACGGCGGATGGCGCAGTAAATACAACGGTGCCTGGGGGCCAAAACTTGATACCTGCAGCTATTCACGTGATCCTGCACTATGGGTTAATCCCCTGCTGGATGTTGACGGAGCCATAGTCAGTAATAACAGTACTTATGCTCCATCCAATACCGGTGAACCAGTAAGGGTTTATGACCAGTTTGATTTCTTTCAGAAAGGGGTAGCCTACAACAATAATGTCAGCATTGAGGCCGGCAACAAGAACTCTTCATACTTCTTCTCCGCGGGAAATCTGAATGAAGAAGGGATTGTCCCCAACAATACCTTTAACAGACTGACGTTGAGGCTAAATGCAGATACCAGGCTGACACAAAAAGTTACCACGGGGGCCAATATCATGTATGCGCATACAAAAAACAACCTGATCCGCGAAGGAGGAACCAGCTCGGGTATCGGGATCGGGTTATACAGAACCCCTGCTACCTTCAATAATGCTGCCGGCTATAAACTGCCTGACGGTACTCAGCGTACCTACACAGGTGTTAACGGAACCTACAATAATCCCTATTGGACCTCCAATGAGCAGTTCTTCAAAGACCTGAATGACAGGTTCGTGGGCAGCACTTTCCTTAAGGCAGACATCCTGGAATGGATGAGTTTTTCCTATAATATCGGTATAGACTGGTATGTGAGAAGATTCCAGGATGTATATAACTGGAATAGCGTAGGCAACAGGGAAGGTTACCTCAGGGAGAGATCTGAGTTCCATTCGCTCTTCAATTCAGACCTCATATTGAGCATACACCATAAACTTGGCAGTGATATCGGATTCAACCTCAACCTGGGACAGAACATGTTCGCCCAGGAGTATAAATATCTGACAGCATATACTGATGACCTGTCAATCCCCGGCCTGTATCACATTGATAATACAAGTAAGCAGACTGCCGGACAGGGCACAACAAATTACAGGACAGCGGCAGTGTTTGCTGACCTGAGCGTTGACTTCAGGAGTATGCTCTACCTTGGTGCAACCTTGAGAAATGAATGGTCAACCACGATGCCGAAGGACAATCTCTCAGCCCTTTTCCCGTCGTTCAGCGCATCATTCATAATGACTGAGCTGGCTCCGTTAAAAGATAACAAGATAATTTCATTTGGAAAGCTGAGGGCTTCCTGGGCAAAGACAGCCAACATTGCTGATCCCTACCGAACTTCCTCCTATTACGGATCAGGTAGCGCAGACGATTACTACACATCAGGTATCTCATTCCCCTTCCTGGGAGTTTCAGGATATACCGTTGGCAACACTGTCGGCAATCCGGATCTGAAGCATGAGACTCAGACAGCATTCGAGGTAGGAACTGAACTGAGATTCCTGCAGGACAGGTTGGGACTCGATTTTTCCTACTTCCACAATAAGAATATTGATTTGCTCCTCTCAGTTCCTATCGCAGCCTCAACCGGGTTTTCATCAGCGTACATGAATGCTGCATCCATGGAGAGCAAAGGGATAGAGCTCAGCCTGTATGCCGTGCCTGTCAAGATCGGAGAATTCGAATGGGAGATAAGATCAAACTTTACAAAGATGAAGAATCCTGTTACTGCACTTGCCAAAGATGTTGAATATGTACTGCTCAACGGTGATACCAAGGCGCAGATAAATGCAGCAGTGGGTTATGATTATGCCACCATATTCGGATTTGACTGGTGGAGAGATGCAGACGGAAATGTGCTTATAAATGATGACCCCGATGATTCTCATCCTGACGGGTTCCCGTGGACCAATAACACCAAGACGGTTGCGCTTGGCAAGGTGGGACCGGACTGGACTGTGAACATATATAACACCCTACATTACCGCGGCTTCACCCTGACTGCCCTGGTTGACATAAAGAAAGGCGGATATGTGAACGACGGTACGCGATTTAATCTCAACTATTACGGCCAGACAGTGGAGACCCTTGACCGGGCCACTCCTACTGTCTTTGATGGTGTTTACGGCCATGTTGATGGTGACGGTAATGTCATTTCATCAGGTATACAGAATACAACTGAGGTAATCAAGGACCAATCCTGGTACAGGGGTGAAAACAGCTTTACCAGCGGTGGTGCGGCAACACAGGCCGTTGAAGAGGCAAGCTGGGTGAAACTAAGAGAGGTGACATTCTCATATCTGTTCAATAATGATATCCTGAACAAGATAAGACTTCAGGGACTGGAGCTCTATTTCACCGGCAATAACCTGATTGTGTCCACTCCATATAAGGGTGGAGATCCTGAAGTAAGCGTCTATGGCGCCACTAACGGACAGGGATTTGACTACTTCGCAAGCCCGGGTGTAAGATCATATATCTTTGGGCTAAAATTATCATTCTGACCTGGCATGAAAACCTTAAAAACAATGGAAATGAAGAGTTTATATAAATCGAATATTGCCCTGATGGCAATATTGGTCCTGTTTTTCACGGGATGTGAAAAATGGATAGATCCGGATCTGAATATCAATCCGGACGTGCCTTCAGACGTTCCTATGAATTTGCTTGTTCCATCCATGGAACTGTCTATGTCATATCAGATTGGTGGTATCAGGGCAGTAAAGACTACCAACATCTACATGCAATACCTCAATGGCGTTGCCAGGCAGTCGTATGGCGAATCAAACTATATTCTGTCAGCCACTGATGTTGATGACTTATGGAGAAGGATGTACTATCAGCCTATGATGGACGCCACGAAACTGATCCAGAAGGCAGGAGAACAGAATTCTCCTCATTACGCAGGGCTGGCGAAGGTATGTATGGCATTATGCCTTGGGACAATGACCAACCTGTTTGGTGACATGCCTTATTCAGATGCCTTTACCGGTGACCAGGGGACATTGCAGCCTCTCTTTGATACACAGGAGGAGATCTATAGCTCTATCGGGGTGCTTCTTGATGAGGCAATAGCTGACCTGAGTTCCACAGAAAACACCATTGCCCTTGACGGTGACATGATCTACAACAACAACAGGTCATCCTGGACAAAGGCAGCCTATGCACTGAAGGCGAGGTATGCCCTGAACATGGGTGATTATACAGGGGCGCTCACCAATAGCTCAAGCGCATTTTCGCCAGGTAATACATTTGCAATGCCGTTTGGCTCCACCAATGCCGAGGCAGGGCCGATGTATCAGTATGCTACTGTATCATCTTACAAGAATGATGTGAAGATGTGCGCTACTTTTATTGACAGGCTGAATGCAACAGGTGACCCCAGGCTTCCATTCTATGCGAAGACATTCGGAGGGGCCTATGTGGGCAGTCCTGCAGGATCAGAAGAACCTGACGCTTCCACCCTGGGAGTTTATAACAACTCACCTGAGGCTCCTGTGATTCTGAGTTCTTATTCTGAGATGCAGTTCATCAGGGCTGAATGTTTCCTCAGGCAGACAACCCCTGATAATGATGCTGCCGCCGAAGCATATAAGAGTGCTGTTGCATCATCAGTTCTCGCAGTTACGGGAGAGGGAAACAGTGAATGGCTTGACGCCAATATCAACATTGAGACCGGTGAAACCATCACTCTTGGAAAGATCATGGAACAGAAATACCTTGCAATGTATTCAACAGTTGTTCCCTATGACGATTACAGGAGAACCGGTTACCCGGCACTTACACCGGTACCCGGTGCAGGACCGATCCCTGAGAGATTTCCTTATCCTCAGACAGAGATCTCATATAATACCAACTGCCCTGTAGTTGCAAATACCAGTCAGAAACTCTGGATATTTGAATAATGTTGACCAATCCGGGACTGTCATGATTTAAATCGGTCCTGGAACCAGAATAATATATCCGGGAAGAAAACAGGCCAACGGTCACAGTTTTCTTCCCGGATATCATGGTTAAATTTGTTTTTGAGTAATTTGTCGGGATAAGTAAAATATACATGTCGGATTGAAAAAACAGCTTCTATACCTCCTTTTGATAATTGCAGGGTGCTGCAGCCACTTGAGCATGGGAGCACAGGCAGACCCTGATCTCGGTGCTGTCTTTAAGAAGAGGAGGCTCACTCTTGTCATAACAGACTCTGGTCTGGGAGGACTGGCAGTAATGGAAGACATTGCCGGCAAGATCAGAGAATCAGGATGCTTCAGGAATGTCAGCCTTGTTTTCGTAAATGCGCTGTTTGATGAGAATGTGGGTTACAACGCTTTGCGCACAAGGAAGGAAAAGGCTGATATGTTTGACAGAGTACTCAAAGCCATTGATGAAAGATACCATCCTGATGCCATTCTGGTTGGCTGCAATACCCTTTCCGTCATCCTTGATGACACCTTCTTCTCCGAATGGTCAGATACCCCGGTCATTGGAATAGTTGATGCAGGCATCCAACTGATAAATGATGAGCTGAAAGCTGACACCTCCTCAAGGGTAATTATCTTCGGAACAGAGACTACTATTGAAGAGGAGAGTCACAGGAAAGGGTTACTCGAGCTTGGAACAGACAATGAAAGAATTATTACCAAAGCCTGTCCCCAACTTCAGTCATATATAGAACAGAATCCCCTCTCGGAGGAAACAGAAATGCTCATCGCAGCTTATATGAATGAGGCACTTGAGGGGCTTGACGAAAGCGACGGCAGGGTACATATAAGCCTTAATTGCAGCCATTACGGCTATTCGGAGTCGTTATGGAGCAAAGCAATTGAGGAATCCTCATTCAGGAAAGGCAGAATATTAAATCCTAACAGCCATATGGGTGATTTCCTGTCTTCAGAAAAATGCCGGAGAAGATATAACAATCCAAAAAATTCGTTCCTTGTTGTTTCAAAAGTAAGGATGCCAAATGCCGTCACCATATCTTCATTCTTTCAGGAGAACTCTCCGGAAATGGCTGAGGCGCTTAAGAACTACACGCTTGTTCCTGACCTGTTTTGATTGAGGACTATTTGTTTGATCATAATTGTTTTAAGATAATAACATTGCCTGCCCGGATTGCAGGATTTTAACTTAGCAACAAAATTGAGGAAGTTTTTCAAGACTTATAACAGGTATTTCTTCTTCGCTTTAATCTTTACTGCGGTAGTAACCATTGCTGCAGCGTTTATCTATTCTTCATTATCAAAATGGCAGGAATCGTTAGTTGAAAAGAACAAAGAGGTTTGTGATCTGTATGCCGTCAAACTCCACAATTCGGCCCGGGAGAGCATTAATCAGCTCCACGGCCTCGGACTGATGACCTCCCGCGATCTTACCTCTGCGGGGATCAGGATGGTTGACAGCACACTTAAAGAGGTATCTGAACGCGAACTTAAGGTACTGCCAGGACTTGACGGAGGCTTTTATCTTGTCTTTCCCGACGGGTTTTACGGCTATTCCTTCCCCACCTCTCCACCTCCGGTTCCTGTTTATGGGCCACCTCCCAGATCTTACAACATCATCAAGGACCAGTCTCTTCTGTCAATAAACGGGAACAGGCCTATTGTTGATGTACACTCATTTGATGCGGCGGTCTTCCCCCTTGCCACCAGGCCCCTTGTCATTGATTCACAGGTTGTAGGAGCAGTATGGGTAAGGATCCATATCCAGAATGATCTTCCTGTTATCAGGATCAAGCAGATTGTACAGACCACTGCACTGATATCAATACTGGGCTTCCTGTTGTTGATGCTTTTCTCCGCTCTGATGGGAGGCGAGATAAAAGGTATCAAGAAAGAGATGGAGAGAATACAGTATAACCCTTCTCTTCGTCTCAGGAAAAGATGGGGCATCTTCGGCTATATCACTTCCAATGTCAATTCCATGCTGGACACTATTGAAGAGGAGGTCGACAGGCGATTGATGCTGGAACGGCAACTCAGTCATAAGGAGAAATTGGCCTCACTGGGGAATATGATTGCAGGTGTGGCACATGAGGTGAAAACGCCCCTCGCAATCATTAAGACAAGAATACAGATGTGGCAAAAGGAGATAGAGAAAACACCCGGTCTCTGTAAACAGATCTCTCCTGAATCAATGCAACTGGTAATCAATGAGACAAACAGGCTCTCAACCCTGGTTAAACGGTTGCTGATTTTTTCCCGGCCTATTGACAAGATGTTGAAACCAACTGATATAAACCGGCTCATAAGTGAGGTGGCAGGATTCATCAATACAAACCTGCATGAGACAGGAATATCTTTAGAGCTCAGCCTGCAGCCTGACCTGCCCCTGGTGGAGACCGACGAGAACTCTATCAGGGAGGTAATAATCAATATTCTTGACAACAGTGTTGAAGCAATGCCTGAGGGCGGAATAATAGCAATAAGCACAGGCATTGACAGGGCAAACAATAAGCTGATTATCGAGGTGAAAGACCAGGGAGAAGGCATCTCCGGGGAAATTATTGACAAGGTGTTTGATCCCTTTTTTACATCCAAAGAGACCGGAGCGGGACTGGGGTTGTCAATATCATATCAGATTATCAAGGCTCACAACGGCGAGATCTCTTTTTCAGAGAACAGGGATGCCGGAATGAAATGTATCATTAAATTACCTTTTTCAAAATAAAATACATACGGGTGAACAACATCAAGAGTATTCTCATAATAGATGATCAAAGCTCGATGAGAAAAAACATCTCTGACCTGCTTTCTCCTCTTGGATACCAGATATTGGAAGCAGGTAACGGTGATTCCGGAATGATGATGTTCAGGGAGAAGAAACCTCATCTGATCATTCTCGATATCAATCTGCCTGGCAAGAACGGACTGGATGTTCTAAAAGAGATAAAGCAGATCTCCGATGACACGCCGGTAATCATTTTTACAGCCTTCGGGACAAGTGAAAGAGCTATTGAGGCAATGAAGCTCGGGGCTTTTGATTATCTCGAAAAACCATTCGAGCTTGATGAGTTTATTCTGACAATTGAACGTGCCAGTGAATATCAAAAATTAATAACTGAGGTAATCCGGTTAAGGTCTATCGTCAAGGATGCCATGAGCCAGCCGGCTGAGGGCAGCATCATAGGGAGAAACCAGAAGATGCAGGAAATATTCAAGCTGATAGGCCGCATAGCTCCCAGTGACGCAACAGTGCTTATCCAGGGTGAAAGCGGTACTGGTAAGGAACTGATTGCTGACGCTATCCAGAGGCACTCATTGTTGTCAGATAAATCCTATGTTAAGATCAATTGTGGTGCCCTGTCAGAATCAATCCTTGAGAGCGAGATTTTCGGTCATGAGAAAGGATCGTTTACAGGTGCGGAGTCAAGAAGAAAAGGACTCTTTGAGATAGCAGACGGTGGCACAGTCTATCTTGATGAAATAAACAGCATGCCACAATCATTGCAGGTGAGGCTGTTGAGGATACTGCAGAAACAGTCTTTCTTCCGTGTGGGTGGCGTGACCCCTGTGAATGTGAATGTCAGGATAATAGCTTCTTCCAACAAAGATATTGAGAAGGAGATGAAAGATGGCAATTTCCGGAAAGATCTCTATTACCGTCTCTGTGTGGTCAAGATCAACATACCTCCGCTGAGAGAACGGAAAGATGATATCGGGCCCCTGGTTGAACACTTCCTCAGGAAATATTCTCCTTCACGGAAGATGATAATACCGCCCGAGTCGATGAACGAACTATGTTCATACAGCTGGCCGGGTAACATCAGGGAACTGGAGAACACAATCTACAGTTCTCTTGTGACTGCAACAAATGATATCCTAAACATCAGGATTCTCCCTCTTCGATCAGAGACCCGCCAGGATGAGTTTTCTTTTCTGTCACTTGTCAAAGCCCACAATTCATTCAGGGGTGCTCTTAATTATGTTGAGAAAAAAATCATTGAGGATGCACTGAAGATCAATAATAACAACCAAACCAGAACAGCTGATTTCCTTAAGATTAACAGAAGACTTCTGTATACAAAGATGAAGGAATATCGGATTATTACCGATGACCTGTCAAAGGATCAGGAGCATGGCGTGAGCAGCGATAATCCCTGATGGCTCAGTATTTAAACCATTATCTGTGACATGACAATTAAATGACAAGGAAAACATACTTATTATCAATTCTCCTTCTGCTTTCGCAGTATGCCATCTCACAGGCATATGTTCCTGGAAATTCCTATTTTGGAAGAGCGGATTATATTGAGTATGTGGCAGGTAATCTGCCGTTGATTATATCTGTCCCCCACGGAGGCGGACTTACTCCCGCTGAAATACCTGACCGGACATGCGGAGACGAATCTGTTACAGATTTGTATACCATTGAGCTCGCTCAGTCAATCCGGGCGGAGATAATGGAGATAACAGGTTGTACTCCCCACATGGTTATCTGTCATCTTAAGAGGACCAAGCTTGATGCAAACCGGAATGTGGATATTGCCGCCTGTGGAAATGAATTTGCAGAGACAGCGTGGAATGAGTATCATCTCTTCCTTGACAGCGCAAAAGTGTCAGTCAAAAGATTATCTGGCAAGGGATTGCTCATTGACCTGCATGGTCATGGTCATTCAATTCAGAGACTTGAGCTGGGTTATCAGCTCAGTGCTGACCAGCTCAGATATCCTGATGCCATGCTTAATGAACCAGAAATAATCAATCTTAGCAGCATTCGCAACCTCGCATTATATAATATAACCAATCTCATGCACTCGGAGCTGCTGCGTGGTTTCTACAGTCTCGGGACGCTATTTGCATCCAGGGGTTACCCCGCCGTACCGGGCATAGATGAACCCTACCCTCTCTCCGGTGAACCATATTTCAGCGGAGGGTATATTTCGGAGAGACATGGTTCGCTTTTAACGGGGACTGTAGATGCAATTCAGGTTGAATGCAATCAGGAGGTCAGATTTGAGAAAACTGCAAGAAACGCTTTTGGTACTGCCTTTGCCGGGATTTTACTGGATCACCTGATCAGACATTACTTCCCTGGCCTGCCGGATACATATTGCACCTCATCCGGCAGTGGATTACAGTACAACCGGGAGTACGGGATCTATCCTGTGCCATTTGGGGATCATCTTACGGTCAGAGCTCTGATGCCCTGCCAGTTAAGTATATATGACAACAGCGGCAGGATTGTTGTTGCAAGGAGTGTTGAAGACAATGAGGTCATAAACACAGGCAACCTGATAAATGGCACTTATGTAGCTGTCTTCAGGATCAGCGGGAAGCCAGTATACAGGTGCAAAATGACAAAAGGGAGCACCCCAGGCAGATAGGGCTCCCATGTGTAAAAAAAGGGGTGCCCTTGCACCCCTGAAACTTTTACTTCAGGCCTTTTGTAAGAGCCGGTGCAGCTTTGAACTTAACGACTTTCTTAGCCGGGACATTCAGTTTGGCTCCGGTGCGCGGGTTACG
>JAAZAP010000151.1 GCA_012514255.1 Bacteroidales bacterium
AAGATGGCGAAGGGATTCTCAGGATCGCCGGCGAGGTTGGCCACTGACTTTTTGAATGAAGCTCCAGCGTGTGTGACAGGCTGTCCGTGTGTTGACGTCTTTCCCTCGAAACTGTTCCCGGCTTCGTCAATAAGGCCTTTGCCCATCACCGTTCTGCCAATGATGAGGACAGGTTTTTCGTTTTCGTCAGCTGCCATCCGGAGTGCGCCCCGTATCTGGTCATGACTGTGGCCGTCTATCTCCATCACACGCCATCCCCAAGCCTTGTACTTGGCTGCGGTGTCTTCAGAAGTCACTGCCGAGGTCTCGGTTGAGAGCTGGATATCATTGGAGTCATAGAACATCACCAGGTTACTCAGCCCGAGATGACCTGCAAGCCTCCCGGCTCCCTGGGAGATCTCCTCCTGGATTCCTCCGTCAGAGATATATGCATAAATCCTGTGTTCAAACAGCCTTCCGAACTTGGCCGTAAGGAACTTTTCCGCTATGGCGGCGCCGACGGCCATGGTATGACCCTGTCCGAGAGGTCCGGAGGTGTTCTCTACACCCCGTTTTATATCCAGTTCGGGATGTCCGGGTGTCACGCTGCCCCACTGCCGGAACTGCATGATGTCATCAACGGTAAAATGACCGGTAAGTGTCAGCACCGAATAGAGCATCGGCGACATATGTCCGGGATCCAGGAAGAAGCGATCACGGTTGATCCATTCAGGATCAGCTGGATCAAACCTCAGGAATTCAGAAAAGAGGATGTGAATGAAATCAGCACCGCCCATTGCTCCTCCGGGGTGCCCGGAGTTGGCTTTTTCCACCATAGCCATTGAAAGGATACGGATATTGTCTGCTGCGCGTTCGTTTACATTTTTGATCATAATGATTCAGGCCTTAATGTTTAAGGTAAAAATATAGAAAAAAGTGTTACCGGCGCCTGTTCAGGCATTATAGGTTGAAGAGGCGGTATCACCTCCGCGTCCCGTCCAGTTTGTATGGAAGAATTCGCCTTCCGGTTTGTCGGTCCGCTGGTAAGTATGTGCCCCGAAATAATCACGCTGTGCCTGGAGGAGGTTGGCTGGCAACCACTCTGAACGGTAGCTGTCAAACCAGGCGAGGGCTGAGCTCATTGTGGGGACGGGTATGCCTGTTGCCACCGCATAGGCCACCACGCGGCGCCAGCTGTCGCTGTTCTCCCTGAGTATCCCCGTGAAGTAATTATCCATGATCAGGTTGGGCAGGCCCGGTTCACGCCTGAAAGCTTCGTAAATCTTGTTGAGGAAGGCTGACCGTATAATGCAACCGCCCCTCCATATCATTGCTATCTCTCCGTAGTTGAGGTCCCATTTGTATTCAGCTGCGGCGTTCCTGAGCAGGTTGAAACCCTGTGCATAGGAGACGATCTTTGATGCATACAGCGCCTTGCGGATATCATCAACAAACTGCTTTTTATCCTTAATGGTCGTCCCGGCCGGATTGCTGAAGAGGGGAGATGCCTTTACCCTCTCTTTTTTCATTGATGAGATGAATCGGGCGAAGACCGATTCGCCGATGAGGCTCAGAGGCACCCCGTGGTCGAGGGCGCTGATGACGGTCCATTTGCCTGTTCCCTTCTGGCCTGCCGAGTCGAGTATCCTGGTGACCAGCGGCTGGCCGTCGGTGTCCCTGAACCGGAGTATTTCACCGGTTATCTGGATCAGGTAGGAGTCAAGCTCACCCTTGTTCCACTCGTCGAATATATCAGCCATCTCATCATATGTGAATGCTCCGGAGCTGAGCATCAGGTGATAAGCTTCGCATATCAGCTGCATGTCACCATATTCGATGCCGTTATGTGCCATCTTGACGAAGTGGCCGGCGCCGTTGTCGCCAATCCAGGTGACGCAGGGAGCGCCGTCAGAAGCCCTGGCCGCGATGGAATGGAAAATATCCTTCACATGAGGCCATGCCTCCCTGGAGCCGCCGGGCATCATCGAAGGGCCGAGCAGCGCGCCTTCTTCACCTCCCGAAACCCCTGTACCGATATAAAGGAGGCCCTTGCTTTCAACATAGGCAGTTCTCCTGATGGTGTCAGGAAAATGCGAGTTACCTCCCTCTATGATTATATCACCCTTGTCGAGCAGCGGGATCAGCAGTTCAATGAAGTCGTCCACCGGCTTGCCTGCCTTTACCATGAGCATTACTTTTCTCGGCCGGATGAGGCTTGAGATGAACTCTTCAAGAGAGAATGCCGCGATGAGTTTCTTTCCCTTGCCTCGTCCGTTCACAAATGCGGATACTTTTTCTGTTGTGCGGTTGAAGACCGCCACTGTATAACCCCTGCTCTCCATATTCAGCACCAGGTTCTCACCCATCACCGCCAGCCCTATCAGTCCAATGTCTGCTTTCATGTTGATATAGTTTGTCTATTTTATTTAGTTATCTGAAAACCAAGTTCTTTTAGAATGCGTTCCGTCTCCGGGTCATTGGTTCTGACCCTGTATGAGGAGAATTCGCGCCTGATTCTGTAGTTATCGCGAAGATACTCGAAATTTTCCCTGTGGTTTCTGAAGAGGAGGTCATCCTCCTCCACTGGGTATGTATGTTTTACTGCCTGTGCCACCATTTCGACAGGAGCGGCGCCGCCCTTGCCTGTGAGGTCAATAAGCGGCATGGCCGGCTGCGGCAGCTCCGCCGGGGCCCA
>JAAZAP010000152.1 GCA_012514255.1 Bacteroidales bacterium
AAATATTGGTCGATTGTCCACCATTTGGCGGACAGTCATCGACTGGAGAAATGGTCGGTTGGCCGAGTGGCTAGGCATCGGTCTGCAAAACCGGGTACGGCGGTTCGAATCCGCCACCGACCTCAATAAAATCCTCTTCCTGAGCGTAGCGAAGGAAGGGGATTTTTTGGTTACAGCCCGTCGCCCGCTTGCGAGGCAGAGGAATGCGAACAAAAAATACGATAGAACACTGCAGGCGCTCCGGGATTTTGTTGAGGGGACCTATCATACGCGGATCACGCCAGTAATCCGATCATCTGCTTCTCAGATTACTTGATGCATCCTCCCACAATCGGTACTGTGACCTGCGTACCTCCCAGATCAATCGTCAGCTCCGTCCCGGGCATCGGATGAAGCGTGAACTCTTTGTCGCTTGAGAAGATCATCAGGCCTATCTGCTTTCCGGCAGGTATTATCTGATCATCCGGCTCAAGCTCAAAGCTCATCTCATAAAATTTGCCGGGAACCAGAGGCTCGCTTTCAGTCATCGAACGATGGTTCTGCAGGTCGGCCCAGCCGCGGGTGATGATGTTGTCAGTAATCTTCGCCATGCGTGATTCATTCCAGGGCAGGGATACCATCCATACCGACAGGTTCACTGCAGGCTTGCTTGAGGCAGCCCTGACCCTGACAGTAACCACTCCTGAAAGATGTGCGGGCTCGGTGAGTACCGGAGTCAGGTAAAGAAGCCTGTGATTTGTGTATTCTGCCTGCGCCAGCATGGACCCGGTGAATGAAAAGTTGTCAACCAGCGTCTCGGTGCCCTGCTTCACCGGCTTCTCTGTCACAAGGCCGCCAGCACCCGGGGCACCGGGGGTGAGGTAGAAAGTGAGGGGCACGGCTTCAGGATGGGGATAGTTGGCATAGGGTGTTGGTTTCAGCCTGTCGTCCCTCTCACGGACAATCCATGCTTTGGGATCATTCTCCACCCCGTTCTCCACCCCAAACAGGTAACGTGTGAACCACCTGTTCATCATACTGAACGGCGGCTCGCCGCCGTGGCTGCCCTGGTGATAGTATATCTGCAGCGGAACCCCGATCTCCTTAAGCTTCTTAATAAAACGGTAGCTGTGACCGGGCACAACGTTCCAGTCGTTGAAGGCATGTGCCATCAGCACCGCAGCCCTGAAGTTATTCATGTAGTTCATCAGGTCACGCTTGTACCAGAACTCGTTATAGTCACCGGTGACCCGGTCAAGCCCGGCAGCCATCTCGCCGTCTCTTATCACGCTGTCACAGTAATCGCAGTTGTCAGGATTGGAGAAGACAAAATCGTAAAGAACATCAGCATCCTCACCCAGGTATCCGCCCGGACTCCTCACCAGTCCGTTGGAGCGGTAATAGTGATAATATGATGTATTGGGTGCTACCGGTATTATGGCTTCCAGTCCTTCAACTCCTGTTGTGGCAGCGGCAAAGGGAATTGTTCCATTGTACGAGGTGCCAATCATTCCCACCTTGCCGGTGGCCCAGTATGCCTTTACTTCTTTATTGCCATCAGGAGTGGTGTAGCCTTTTGCCCGTCCGTTCAGCCAGTCTATAACTGCTTTGGGCGCCAGAGCTTCAACGCGGGTGCCAATCGTGGGGCATCCCTGTGAGAGTCCTGTCCCCGGTGCTGATGAGTGAACCACGGCAAAGCCGTATGGTACCCATGCCTTCACCTGAGAGTTAGAAATCACGGGGCGCTCGCCCCTGCGTTCAATCTGGGGTGGGTATATGTGCTTTTCAGGAACGGCGTTGAGTTCATGCCTCACATCCCAGAAATATTCGCTGTTGTTTCCTGCGGTTCCCGCGAAGTAGGGGCTCGACTCATACACCACGGGAAGCTTTAACCCTTCGGTGTCAGTCTGCTTCGGGCGGGTGACACCGACATGCATCCTGTCATGCCTGCCGTCGCCATCGGTGTCAAACTCAGTCTCCACCCAGAGATCCTCGCGGATCCAGTTATCGGGATTTTCAAAGGCAGGTATCTTCTGTGCTTCGCCGTTGGCGATAACAGGTACTGTGGTAATTGACCTGGTACAGGTATCAGCCTGAGTCCGGCCTGTTTCATTGTGTCGGAGAACGGTGTGAGAGTTCGATGGATTCTCTGCAGCGACTTCAGCTTTTCTGCTTTTCTTCTGTGCAAACAGTTCAGGATGGCTGCCGGGGATAAGAGCCATAACAAGCAAAAGGAATAAAATCTTCTTCATGAAATAACTTATCAGGTAAAAGGATATCAAACGGGCAAATTTAATTCAAATACATTTACATATTGCAGATTTCAGGGGAAAGCATCAGGCCAGGGAAAAGTGAAAGATTAAGGCAGGCAAACCCGAATTGAGAAATAAGATCCTACACTTTGTTTGTGACCGGATTGCGATACCCTGAGCCATAATTCCTATGATAAGTAAGCCGGTTTTTGTATGTTTGGGGAAAGAACGCAGGAACCGGAATGGTTTTTCGAAGGAAATACAGCCTGACGATCTTCATATTTGTGGGGTTCTTTCTCGGAATAATTGCCGGGCTGGTCATCGGAGAGCCTGCAACCCCATTTACTGATACTCTTGCAGATATCTTCCTTAGACTGCTCAAGATGGTTATCATTCCACTGGTTATCACCTCCATAATCAGTTCCGTGATACAGGTGGGATCTGCCCATGGCCTGGGGAGAATCGGACTGCGAACATTCATATATTACATTTGCACCAGTCTGCTGGCCATATTTACAGGACAGTTGCTCGTAAACCTGTTTAAGCCGGGAGTTGGGGCAGATATTGGCCTTGAAGCCAATCCTGAAACCATCGCGGCAGTTGAACGCGGGCTGGGAGAGATATTGCTGAATATTATTCCTGAAAATCCCATTGCAGCCGCAGCCTCCGGGGATGTTCTGCCTATCATTTTCTTTTCAATATTATTCGGATATTTTGTGACAAGGATAGGAGCAGATCACCGGAAGCTGATCTCCGGTTTTTTCGAGGCGGCTTTTGAGGCGATGCTTAAAGTGACCTCACTTATAATATGGGTTGCTCCGATTGGGGTTTTCGGGATCATAACCAGCATTGTGGCAAAAACGGGATTTGCCGCTTTCAAACCTCTGGGTTTTTACTTCATTATTGTTCTTGCAGGACTGGCCGTTCATATGTTCCTGACACTCCCGCTGCTTCTTTATTTCCTTGGAAAGGTAAGTCCTGTCAAGCATTTCAGGGGGATGGTGTCCGCGCTTATTACAGCTTTTTCAACATGTTCAACAATTGTCACCCTGCCTCTGACAATGAAAGCTGTGACAGAAGTATCTGGAGCATCTAAGAGGGCTGCCGGATTCGTGCTTCCCATCGGTGCTACTATGAATATGGATGGGACAGCACTTTATGAATGCGTGGCCACAATTTTTATCGCCCAGGTTTATGGTTTTGACCTTACTTTTGGTGCACAGATGACCATTGCGGTCACGGCGGTGCTCGCTTCAATAGGGGCGGCAAGTATCCCCATGAGCGGACTGGTAATGATGTCTATCATCCTTGGCGCCGTAGGATTGCCACTGGAGGGGGTAGTTGTTATTCTTGCCGTTGACAGGATCCTGGACATGTTCCGCACAACGGTCAATG
>JAAZAP010000153.1 GCA_012514255.1 Bacteroidales bacterium
ACCCGTCAGGAAATGTTATATTAATCATAGAATATTCAATTTTATAGTCTGCAAAGATAATATTTTTTTACTCTACGGAATGACTGCAATATAACGCTCACGGAGAGTATAGTTCTTTGAAAATATCAATTGGCACAGATTTTGGATTTAACAAAAAGAACAAATTACGGGAATCATGAAAAGAATATTAATCTTAACGGCAGCAGCAGTGATAATACTGTGCTCTTGTGAAATACAGCCCGAGTCATACTTCTTCTCAGACAAGATCAAGGTTGAGGTAGGTGAAGATATATTCTTCTACAACGGCTCAAACAATGCAACAGATTATGAATGGGACTTTGGCGACGGTACATGGTCAGATGCATTCGAGCCCGTTCACTCTTATGACGGTTCGGGGATCTTCACTGTGGTCCTCAGCGCATACGCAAGGAACGGTAACGTAGACAGGTCATATATTGATATCGAAGTGGTCTCAAAGACAATGCTCGAGGTTGAGGTGCTTGAGTATTACGATCAGTACCCGGTGGTGGGCGCCAGTGTAATTCTCTACCCTACGGAGAGTGACTGGGACAATGAGACCAACGCTATCGTGGAAGGGTTTACCAACGCCTCCGGCAAGGTGATCTTCACCAACCTGCAGGCCCGGGTCTATTATATTGATGTATGGCATGAGACCCATAATAACTACACTCTCCGAAATGAGGATGTGGGATTTATCAGGACTGACCAGTTATACAGTAACGAGCTGAACCAGTTCGTAGCATGGGTTGATTATACCGGCACCAAAGGGGCCGCAACACGAGACAGGAAGCAGCTTCTCCCGCTCAAGAGCAGGACGGTTGCATCCACTGTTAAAAAGTAAAAAATCATATCACAAAAATAAGCTGGCGCGAAGGAGTCCATTTGATAAATTTCTTTAAGTTTGTGCGTTCACAAACCTAATCGAAAGAAACTCATGGATACAAAATTTGCGCTTCAGGGAATAGACTACCTGGTTATGGCAGTCTATTTCGTTTTTGTGCTGGGTATAGGTTGGGCCCTCAAAAAGTATATGAAGAATGCATCAGCGTTTCTTGAGGCAGGGCGCTCGATACCGGCCTGGGTTGCCGGTCTGGCATTCATCTCAACCAACCTTGGCGCTCTGGAGGTAATGGGAATGTCAGGGTCAGGAGTGAAATATGGAATGCTTACCGCCCACTTTTTCTGGGTGGGCGCAATTCCTGCAATGTTGTTCCTGGCGTTGTTTATGATGCGCTTCTACTACGGTTCCAAGGCGAGGTCGGTTCCTGAGTACCTCAAGCTGCGCTTCAATGAAAAGACCCGTGGCCTGAATGCAATCCTCTTTGCAGTGATGACAATCCTTTCTTCGGGAATTGCAATGTATGCACTGGCTATACTTCTTGAAAATGTGCTGGGATGGCCCTTCCTTGTCTCTCTGTTTGCTTCGGCAGCCATTGTGCTTATATACACTTATCTCGGAGGGCTTTCTTCTGCTATGTACAACGAGGTGCTGCAGTTCTTCATGATCGTCATAGGACTCCTTCCAATGGCTATACTTGTCATGACTGACGCAGGCGGATGGAAAGGACTGGAGGAGAGTCTGGCGCCAATATCCCAGGCAAACGGTTTTGCTGCTGACGCCTTTACAACCACATGGAAATATACCGGCACTGCGGGCGCCAACCCGATGGGAGTACAGTGGTACGGCATATTCGCCGGACTCGGATTCGTTCTTTCATTCGGATACTGGTGCACAAACTTCCTCATTGTTCAGCGTGCAATGTCAGCTGAATCAATGTTGGCTGCCCGTAAAGTGCCTCTTATTGGCGCAATCCCAAAGATGTTCATTCCATTCCTTATCATCGTTCCGGGAGTAGCAGCGCTGGCCCTCATGAATGACCCATCTGCCAATTTCGCTCTTCCCGTTGACGGAGCCGGCAACCCCAAATATGATTACACTATAATCATGCTGCTGAAACATTATCTTCCAGCCGGAGTACTCGGCCTCGGCGTTACAGCACTGCTGGCATCATTCATGTCGGGGATGGCAGGTAACGTCTCGGCATTCAATACAGTATGGACCTATGATATCTACCAGAGCTACATAAGAAAACCGACCAATGACAAGGAAGCCGATGACAAACATTACCTCAAGGTCGGTAAAATGGCTACAATAATTGGCGTTCTCGTGAGCATAGGCGCCGTGTTTATTGCACGACAGTTCGGCAACATAATGGACTTCCTCCAAACAATCTTCTCGATGATAAACGCTCCGCTCTTCGCGGTAATCTTCCTTGGGATGTTCTGGAAAAGGTCTACAGGCAATGCTGCATTCACCGGACTGCTGGTCGGGTTCCTCTTCGCACTGGCTCACCATGGACTTACTGCCCCTGAAGGTGCCACCACACTCTTCAAGGGCGGATGGATAACAGTAATCCATACATACCCGGTGGAGATGGCACAGAACTTTTATACAGCAATAATAGCATTCGTTACCGCATCGCTTATCACGGTGGTAATGTCACTGATGAGCAAACGCGACAAGAGTGATGCCGATCTTAACGGACTGGTTTACTCCACTACACCCAAGCTTGACGACAGCGGCGTTATATGGTACCAGAGACCCTGGTTCCTGGCTACTATTGTCGGAGTAATCCTGGTGACACTGACAATTATTTTCTGGTAATCTTAAAAACACAATATCATGCTGGATATACGATTTCCCATAGGACTGATGTTCACGATTTTCGGACTGATTATTATGATATTTGGCCTGACAACCGGTGCTAATGACCCTATGTATGCAAAATCACTCAACGTGAATGTAAACCTGATCTCAGGGATATGCATGCTGATCTTCGGACTGATGTTTCTCTTTTTCTCTGATCCGGTACGTAAAAAGCTGAAAAAAAGATAGCGTTGACCTGTACAAGGGGGGGTGCTTCATTAACGTGGCACCCTTTTCTTTATGTCCTTTCCTGGATCTCGCCGGAGAACATTGGCGGCTTCAGCTGCCTCATATTGTAATGCATGGCCATCACCTCACCGTATGCTCCGGTGGAGCGTATGGCTATCAGATCACCGCGCCGGGTCTCAGATAGCAGTATATGTTTCCCGAAGGTGTCCGTGGTCTCGCAGACAGGTCCGACGACAGTATATTTTTTTCGCCTGCCACCGGAAGTCAGGTTTTCGATCCTGTGACAGGCACGATAGAGGGCCGGTCTCATCAGCTCGGTCATACCGGCGTCAAGGATCACAAATGTCTCCGCAGCCCCTGGCTTGATATATAAAACCCTGGCTATAAGGGATCCACAGTTGGCTGTGAGGGATCTGCCCAGCTCGAAGGAGATTGTGCTCCGTATATTGCAGTCGAGATGATTTTTAAAGATATCAAAGTAATCAGCAAAAGGTGGGAACTGGTCCGGATCATCATAATTTACGCCAAGGCCTCCACCAACATTTATGTCCTCAGGCTCAAAACCCTTGTCTGTCAGCCACTGCCATAACTCATTGATCCGTGTGCAGAGGTTACGGTAGACATGAAGGTCAGTGATCTGTGAACCGATGTGAAAATGTATGCCCCGGTAATGAATGTTCTCCATCTCCTTCATCAGCTTCAGGGTATCCTCAAGCTCGGTAATCCTGATCCCGAACTTGTCTTCATCAGTGCCGGTGGTTATGTGCCTTATTGTATGTGCTTCAACGTTGGGATTGATGCGAATTGCCACAGAAGCCTTCTTTCCCATTCGTCCAGCTATGTTGTCAATGACCTCCAGCTCTGAAGCAGATTCAACGTTGAAACACTTGATCCCGATATTCAGGGCTGTTTCAATCTCACGGTCACTCTTGCCCACCCCGGCAAAAACCGTTTCATGCGCCGGAAAACCACAGGCAATTGCATGCTCAACCTCATTGCAGCTCACACAGTCGGCTCCCAGTCCGTAACCGGCAATGGTTTTCATTATCACCGGATTGAAGTTGGCCTTCACGGCATAATGGACATGATAACCCCTGTTGGCTGCCTCACCTGACACTACTGAAAGCGTCTCTTTAAGCATCTCCAGATCATAATAATAGAAGGGGGTCTCCCGGCTCCCCAGCTTTTCTTTAGTTTCCCGTGTAAACATCTTTATTAATCAAATAACTTTTCCCCGAGTGATATCAGAGCTGTTATCTTATCACTCGTGTTTATTAATATTGACATGCTGTTCTCACTGCCGCCGTATGATATCATCTTTACCGGGATATCATTGAGGGCCTCGAAGATCTCGGGGGCAGAACCTACTCTGTCCGGCCGGAAGTCACCCACCACGCAGATAATTGTCTGGTCATGTTCAACTTCAACAATTCCTATTGAACTCAGCATCTTTACAATGTCTTCAAGATTAGACGGATCTTCAATTGTCAGTGAAACAGAAACCTCGGATGTGGTGATCATGTCTATCGGGGTCTTGTAGGCTTCAAATGCCTCGAATATCCTTCTCATGAATCCATATGCCATGAGCATTCTGTCTGAACGTATCCTGACGGCGGTGATACCGTCCTTGGCAGCCACGGCGGTATAATCCTGCAGTGCTGAGGCGGAGGTTATCAGTGTACCCTCGTCGTCAGGATCCATGGTGTTTTTAAGCCGTACCGGTATGTTCTTCATCCTGGCCGGGTTGATGCTTGACGGATGCAGGATCTTTGCCCCGAAAAAGGCCAGCTCGGCCGCCTCACTGAAGGAGAGGTTCCTGATGACCTTCGTGTTCTTCACATACCTCGGATCATTGTTGTGCAATCCGCTTATATCTGTCCATATCTGAACCTCCTCTGCTGCCAGCGCCGCTCCGATGATCGTTGCACTGTAATCGCTGCCACCTCTCCGCAGGTTGTCTGTCTCGCCAAACACATTGCGGCAGATGAACCCCTGGGTAATGATCAGTTTTTCATCCTTAACCGCAGCAAGCTCGCGCCGTAGATTTTCCCTGATATAGAAATAATCAGGCTCCCCGTCCTTATCTATCCTCATGAAATTCAGGGCGGGGACCAGCAGTGAGGATATACCGCACTCTGACAACAGGAAGTGGAACATCGCCGATGAGAGAAGCTCTCCGCGCGCCAGAATCCTTTTCTCATTGTGCCGGCTGAATTCCCTCGAAAAAAGAGCAATGATGTAATTGAAATGCTCATCAATCAGATCATGGGCTTTTTCTCCCCAGGTGGAAGAGGAGTAGAGCTCGGTTGCAACGGTGTGATACCTTTCACGCAACTGGTCAGTCCTGCCGGTAGCGCTCTCCATGTCTCCGGAAGAAAAGAGGCCGGATATCTCTGCGAGCTCATTCGTTGTACCTGCCATTGCGGAAAACACAATGATCCTGAGCTCACCGTCACTGATCAGAGGAATCAGAGCCCTGAGGCGTTCAGGACTGCCGACTGATGTGCCACCGAATTTATATACTTTCATCGTTCCTGGTAATAATAATTGTGCTCCATACAGTCAGATCAATAGTCTGCATGAATGTTGCTCAATCTGATAATAGTTGACCGGGCTTGCCGTGGCTGCTGTCATATTGAATGCTATTGGCAGACTATTTGCTATTTTTAAGCTGTCAAATATAGATAAAAGTGCAACTGAAGATAATTGAACAACCGTTTTTTTCAGGTAAT
>JAAZAP010000019.1 GCA_012514255.1 Bacteroidales bacterium
AGATTCCTGCGGTGGAGTCCTGGATATAGGCCACGAAGGCAGGTATGTTACCCAGCTCAGGTGTCAGAGTGATTATGCCCTGGATATAAACAAGGGTATCAACTGTAGTAATGCCCTGTGTATTCATGGACCGGAGCTGTTCAATAGTGATATATTCCACCTCCGGTTCCGGCGGGGGCACCGGCTCACGACTGCATGATGCCAATAAGATGATAGCTATTGCAACGGCCAGGTTTATGATGGGTTTAAGTGTCATATTCATATAAATTTACTTTGCTGCTGAGACAGTGATATTATCTATGCGGTATGAGGTACTCTCAGTGTTGCTTCCCGTGTAACGGAAGGCAATCACGGCCGACTGGCCAGCTGCAACCGGAAGATTCACATCACCTGAGTTAATAAATGTATGGTCAGGGTCACTTTTCTGTGCCAGTACGGCATCCAGGGGTGTCCAGGTTGCCGTGGCCAGGTTATTTCCGTCATAGTCTGTTGAGATGAGTAGGTCCATGGGGAAGTTTGTCCCGGTGTGTTCCCAGTAAGCCTTGGCTGTCTGGAAGGAGAGAATCTTCTGGGTGGATATGGTTACCGGCCTGGTGATGAGCCATGTGACCATAGAAGAGAGATTGGAATAATAGCCAGTTGCCTGTGCATAGCTGTTGCCGCTGTAGACCTGGGCGAGCCATATCCTGCTGCCCGCGGAGGCCAGGTTCTGCCACCCGTTGATATAGATGTCATCATCATCACCGAAGCTCTCGAAGTCCTCGCTGAGGGTTTCCACCGGTGTTCCCAGGGGCTGTTCAACCACTCCGCACCTTGTGCCGGACATATCCACCTCATCAAAATCGCGTACGAGGAACTGGTATGTCCCGTTGAATATTGTTACTATTCCTGTGATAGATCCATTGCCGGCCGGGAGCACTTCTCCCGCGGCGGATGAGTAACCACTGGTACGCACTATTATAGTCTTATCGTCGCAGTCCTGCAGCGTCCTGTTCTCAGTTACCATATTAACAGCATCGGCCCATGTCAGGCCCATCATGGCATCGGTGAACTGCACCCCGTCAAGTTTAACCAGCCTGCCCAGATAAGCGCTGTTTCTTGCCTGGGTGATAGTCACGCTGGCCGGGTGAGTGGGGTTGCCAATCGATAGTTTCAGGCACTGCTTGTCCATATTCATACCTCCGACGCGTATTGTGCCGTCCTCCTGGAAGTATGGCGTTCCGCCGAGCTGCCAGAAATTGCCGTAATCTCCCAGCCAAAGACCTTTAAGGTTGACAATCACTGAATCACCTATATAGAGTCCGCTGTTGGCTTCGAAAACAAGCCTGAGACCACCGGTGGCATCCTCAATGTATGCCTCCTTGTAGAAGTTGCCATCCTTCTTGTCACTGGCAGTGATGATACCCCGCAGCGCCCAGTTGTGCTCAATCTCCACGGGATGACGCTGTGTATAGTCAGAGATAGCCAGCTGGTCAGCGTAAAGAGCCCTGACCTGCTGAACGGTTACTGTCTCCCCGGCAACGAATTCCATTTCCGGCGGAGGTGTCTCATTATTGTCTGAGCATGAACCTGCAACAAATAATATGGCGATGACTGCTATCAGTCCGAATAATTTTCCTGATTTTTTCATGATCTGTTCCTCCTTCATCTTTAGTATCTGATGCTTAGGTTAATGAAGTAGTTGAAGCCATTGGCGTAGTAGACCCTCGGCTTGAACAGGTCTGGTCTTTCGGGGTCATAGCGGTACTGTTCATATCCGCCGGTGACCAGTGTCTTGTTGTTCAGTACATTGCTCAGGTTGGCACTGAGGTAGATATAGAGGTCGTCTATCCTCCATGATTTGCCCACGAAGATGTCAACCAGGAATCCCGGATCAGCCTTCTGCTGGTAGTCCCAGTAAGGGTAGTATCCACTTTCGTCTTTGGTCCGGGTCACCGGGTTGAAATCAAGAAAAACATTGTCATAATAGCTGCCTGTGACTCCTGCCCACCAGAACCGTGACGAGTTGTACTCTACTCCCAGTGCCAGGGCTGTCTGCGGTGTGCCGCTCTGCCTGAAGTACTGTATCCATACCTCATCGTTGCTGAGCACCTGGCTGTTATTGTCCTGGGTGATTGTGATGTCAGGGTTGGTGATCCAGAAGAACTGTCCGAGTGATGCCACGGCGTTGACGGACAGTTCTGATGTGAGGCTGACTTCTGCTCCGGCTTCGATGCCGTAGTTTTCCTTATCGATGCCTGTCATGGCATAGTTTACCAGTGTCCGCCATTCGTCATGATAGAAGCTGGTCACCTCCGTCTGGTTCATGAAGCAGGTGTAGTATGCTGTTAACCTGCCCGTTACTGCTGGCGAGCGGAGCACATAGCTCAGGTCTCCTGAGAGGATGGTTTCCTCGCGAAGCTCAGGCGTGACCGAGTTGCGGGTGCGGGGCGACAGAAAGCTGTTCCTGAAGAGGGGAGGATTGGTAGTAAGCAGGGTATTGAAGAGTATCATGTGACGGCCTGTGATGCGATAGTCGCCACCAGCCTTCACTCCCCATGTCGGGTAACTGAGTCTCTCCGATTCCCCGAAGGAATTGTCAGGGAAGAGGCCCTTGCGCATCAGTCCCTCGCGCCACAAGGCCGTGTATCTTGCGTGGGCACTCAGGTACAGCTTGTAGCGGCTGCCTGACCATGTGCCTGTTCCCCAGAGTGTTGCGCCACGCTGATAGGCATAGTAGCTGTTACCGAATGTCTCGCCCTCGGTGACAGTGTTGTCAGGATTGTTCAGATCATTCTGGTATGCCTCGGGGTCATTCGGGTAATCTCTCTCAGCGAACTGGTCTACATCAAGCCAGTAGTCGCCTCCGAGGAGATCGCTGATAACGTTGAAGTTATGGCCGCGATAGATATCCACCAGGAGGCCTCCCGTGAGGTTGAGGTGCTCATCAATATCCCATGATGCGCGGGTGTTGAACTGAAACTGCGACAGGTCGTTGCGTCTGTCTTCAATAATGTACTTTGACCTGTTGCCTGAGACAGTATTGCCTTCTATACCTCCTTCATTATTGACGGTATAGATATTTTTCCTGTTTGCGAAATAGAAATGATCCCAGTCTATCTGGCTCACTGCCGGGTCGGAATACCAGGCTTCTGTGATACGGGAAATATCTGCCTCGTCATAGAAATATCCGGGCAGCTTGCGATAATAGTCCGGCCTGGGATCGAGCACATCATACCAGTTCAGGGCTGTATAGCCGCTTTTACCGAACCAGTAGCCTGCTGTTGTCTGGATATCCAGTTTGTCTGACGGTTCCCAGATATGTGCCATGGTCAGCAAAGGCTTATTATTGCTTCTGACCCGTGCACTGCGAACCTCACCGTCCTGGTAGCCCCAGTAGGGATTATAGTAATTATTGCCGGCCAGGTCATAGACTTCCTGTGTGGCTCCGCCGCCCACACCACGACGGTAGACGCCATCAAGGGCAGTGAAATTGAGGCTGTGGCGACTGTTAATCTTCTTCTCTGCAGAGAGGAAGAAGGAATTGGCGTCATAGAAGGTTCCCTCTTTATATCCCTGTTCACCCCATCGCCTGGAGTAGCTTCCGGTGAACGCCCAGTTATTATTCATCAGGCCGGTGCTGTATGTCAGCATCGCCCTGTTGGGGTAGG
>JAAZAP010000154.1 GCA_012514255.1 Bacteroidales bacterium
CCCGTAGGGGATAAAGAATTGTAGCAGATCCCCGTAGGGGATTAAGAATTGTAGCAGATCCCCGTAGGGGATAAAGAATTGTAGCAGATCCCCGCAGGGGATAAAGAATTGTAACAGATCCCCGTAGGGGATAAAGAATTGTAGCAAATCCCCATAGGGGATAAAGAATTGTAGCAGATGATTGTAATAAAAAGAGTTGCTCGTAGAGCAACCAGAATTGTAAAGACATAATCTGAAAAAAATGTTGCTCGTAGAGCAACAAGAATTGTAGAACAATATTATAACACAAATTAATCATTTATGAAACAGACATTATTCCTCCTCACCGCCGCCCTGGCCCTCGTCATGACATCATGCGGCAGGAAACCCCAGCCCCCAGTGGCTGAAAAAATTCCCTACGTTATTGAAAGCAACGACAACGAACGGGTAGACAATTACTTCTGGATGCGCCTCAGCGATGAGCAGAAAAACGCTGAAACACCCGATTCGCAAACGGTTAAGGTGCTCGCATACCTCAACGCTGAGAACGATTATGCTGACGCCCTGATGAAAAAGACAGAACCGCTGCAGGAGAAACTCTTTGAGGAGATCAAGGGACGCATCAAGCAGGACGATGAGACCGTTCCTTATCTTGACAACGGATACTGGTACCACACCAAATACCTTCCGGGTAAGGAATACCCTGTTCTCTACAGGAGAAAGGACGGCAATGACAATCCCGAGGTGATGCTTGACATTAACCTCCTGGCTGAAGGCCATGACTATACAGGTGTGGGCGGTGCATCAATATCAACTGACAACAATATCCTGGCTTATGGCATTGACCATGTCAGCCGCCGGCAATATACAATGCAGTTCAAGGATCTGAACACTGGAGAGCTTCTTCCAGACAACATCCTCAATACCACCGGTCAGAGCGTCTGGGCTGCTGATAACAAAACAATCTTCTATGTGAGCAAAGACCCTGAAACACTCAGGGCAGCAACTGTAATGAAACATGTGCTGGGGACTCCCGCTTCTGAAGATAAGGTGGTCTTCAATGAGGATGATGAGACCTTCTCTGTCTATCTCGGTAAAACCAAGAGCAAGAAGTATATCATGTTAACGTCAAGCCAGACCCTCACAACAGAGGTACGGTTGATTGAAGCGGCTAACCCTGGCAGTAAGATGATTGTATTCGAGCCGCGCAAGGTAGGTCATGAATATTCAATTGACCATCTTAACGGAACATTCTACATCAGGACCAATGCTGAAGATGCAAAGAACTTTAAGCTTATGTCATGCCAGGAGGGCAGGACTGGGATGAGCGCCTGGAAAGAGGTTATACCTCACCGTGAAGATGTATTGTTTGAGAATTTTGAAGTGTTTGACAATTACCTTGTTGCTGATGAGCGCATCAAAGGACTCACTAACCTCAGGATCATCAACCTGGCAGATAAATCGGAACACTTCCTTGACTTCGGCGAGGAGACATATACTGCCGGGATAAATGTTAATCCACAGGCAAATACAACTATGCTGAGATACAGCTATTCCTCACTGACAACTCCCAACTCGGTGTATGACTATGATATGGCGGCTCGCACAAAGACACTGCTCAAGCAGGACAGCGTGCTGGGCGGATTTGATAAAAGCAACTATGAGTCGAAGCGTCTCTGGGCAACCGCCACAGACGGTACCCAGGTTCCGGTATCGCTGGTATACCGCAAAGGATTCGCACAGGATGGCAATGCCCCTATGCTTCTCTATGCCTATGGATCTTACGGTTCATCAACTGATCCCTGGTTCCGGTCATCAATCTTAAGCCTTCTTGACAGGGGCTTCGTTTATGCCATAGCACATATCAGGGGCGGCAGCGAGATGGGTCGCCAGTGGTATGAGGACGGTAAGCTGCTGAAAAAGATAAACACCTTTACCGACTTCAATGACTGTGCACGCTTCCTCATCAATGAGAAGTACACCTCGGCTGCTAACCTCTACGCTATGGGTGGCAGCGC
This sequence comes from Bacteroidales bacterium, assembly GCA_012514255.1. The sequence continues at coordinate 1,998 of JAAZAP010000154.1, forward strand.
CGGAGGTCTCCTTATGGGCGCCATTGCCAACATGGAGCCTGACCTGTACAACGGTATCATTGCCCAGGTGCCGTTCGTTGACGTGGTCAGCACAATGCTTGATGCCACTATTCCACTTACCACCTTCGAATGGGATGAATGGGGTGATCCGCGAAAGCAGGAATACTATGACTATATGCTTTCCTACTCACCATATGACCAGGTGAAGGCACAGGATTATCCCAACATGCTTGTCACCACCGGTTACTGGGATTCGCAGGTGCAGTACTGGGAGCCGGCCAAATGGGTTGCCAAACTGCGCGACATGAAGACCGATGACAATATCCTCATCATGGATGTCAATATGGTAGCAGGACACGGCGGCGCTTCAGGCAGGTTTGAAAGACTGAAGACCACCGTTCTTGAGTATGCCTTTATGTTTGACCTCGAAGGGATCAAGGAATAACTTACCCGTTTCCGGCCCTCTCCACCCGGGGAGGGCTGGAGATAAGAATTGCTGGGCAGGTGCAAATCCCGCCAGCCGGAAACGGTTGCAGGAGTGAAGAGTACAGCAGCCCGCCCGCCATCACTCAGCAAACCTGCCCCGCCGCTGGGCAGGGCAGAAAATAAGAGAGGCTGACCTTTTCACCGGTCAGCCTCTGCTGTCTGTTTATGGTCATGATTATATTTGCCAGGGCTATAACCGGTTCAAATAGTCATTGGTAATTATTAGAATAATCACCAATAGCGATTGACAGCCGGAAAACATCTTTAGATCTTTAATGTCAGAACTTGTCGATATAGACATACGAGGGTAGCTCTGGGCTGAATGATCAGCTGTTAAGTGAAAAGTTTTAAAGGATATAAATTCTAAAAATTATGAAGTCACTGCCATATTTTCTCATGAACAGATACAA
>JAAZAP010000155.1 GCA_012514255.1 Bacteroidales bacterium
ATCATTGTCAGGGCAAAAATAAGCTTTAAATTTATAATTTAGCGGCATCAACTACCTTAACCATGAATGAGATCACACTACTGGACAGAGAGTTCTCGGTGTATATAACCGAAGATGAGATACAAAGTCGGATAACGGCGCTGGCAGAAAAAATAAACGAGGACCTGAAAGGGCAGGATATCCTTTTTTTCGGCGTTCTCAACGGCGTCTTTCTCTTTGCCGCAGACATATTCAGGCAGATAACAATTGACTGCCAGGTCTCCTTCATCAAGCTGGCATCCTATGATGGCACCTCAAGCACAGGCAAGATAAAGGAGCTCATCGGGTGGAATGAGGATATCACCGGAAAGACAGTGGTTGTCCTGGAGGATATTGTTGATACCGGCGCCACGCTGGAGCGGGTTATAGGAGAACTGAAACTAAGGAAGGCAGCTGACATTAAGATTTGCACACTGTTGTTCAAGCCTGAAGCCTATACCAGAGATATTCCGATAGATTACATCGGGTTTGAGATCCCGAACAACTTTGTGGTGGGATATGGCCTTGACTATGACGGTTATGGCCGCAACCTGAAGGCAATTTACAAACTGACAAAATAGTTCCATAATGGTAAATATTCTTATGTTCGGCCCTCCCGGATCAGGGAAGGGAACACAATCGGTCACGCTGGCCGAAAAGTATAACTTCCTGCATCTCTCCACCGGTGACATGCTCAGGGCTGAACTGGCCGCCGCCACTCCCCTGGGACAGAAGATGGAGGCTATCATGGCCTCAGGTGAGCTTGTGCCTGATGATGTTGTGATAGAGATGATAGCCAAGAAGATTGATGCCACAACCGGCAAGGCAGGATTCATATTTGACGGATTCCCCCGCACGGTGGAACAGGCGGAAGCCCTTCAACGGATGCTGGAGGAAAGGGGAATGAAGATTGATCTGATGCTTGTACTGGAGGTGAACGATGCCGAGCTGATGGATCGCATGAAAAAGAGAGCCCTCGTATCAGGCAGGGCCGACGATGCAGACGAGAATATCATCAACAACCGTATTGCCGTCTATCGAGCAAAGACAGAACCTGTCATTGAGTTCGGAAAGCAAGCGGGCGTTTCAAAGAGTATTGACGGTGTAGGCTCCATTGAGGATATCTTCATGCGTCTATGCAGACAGATAGAAATGATATTATAGCCTATGGCTGAGACTAACTTCGTTGATTACGTAAAGGTCTTTTGCCGCTCAGGAAAGGGGGGCGCCGGTTCGGCACACCTCAGACGCGAAAAATTCAATCCTAAGGGCGGTCCTGACGGAGGCGACGGCGGCAGGGGAGGCGACGTAATCGTAAGAGGTAACTCTCAGCTGTGGACGCTTCTTCACCTGAAATATGAGAAGCACCTCTTCGCGGGTCACGGAGGATCGGGCTCATCCAATCAGAAAAGCGGAGCTGCCGGGGCGGATGTTATCATTGAGGTCCCTCTCGGAACAGTGGCCAGGGAAGAGGAGTCTGAAAAAATCCTCTTCGAGATAACCCATGATGGCGAAGAGAAGATCCTTGTCAAAGGCGGCCGCGGAGGACTGGGCAACACCCACTTCAAATCAGCCACCTTTCAGACACCACGGTTTGCCCAGCCGGGCGAGCCATACCTGGAAGGATGGTTCATCCTTGAGCTGAAAGTTCTGGCAGACGTGGGCCTTGTAGGTTTCCCCAACGCCGGAAAATCAACACTTCTTTCAGTGGTCAGCGCGGCGAAACCCAGAATAGACAACTATCCCTTTACAACCCTTACCCCGAACCTCGGGATAGTGAGCTACCGCGATGAGAAGTCGTTTGTGATGGCAGACATACCGGGAATAATAGAGGGTGCAGCTGAGGGGAAGGGTCTCGGACACAGGTTCCTGAGACACATTGAGCGTAACTCGGTCCTGCTTTTCATGATCCCCGCAGACTCGGATGACATAGCAAAAGAGTACCGCATCCTTGTTGAGGAACTGCGGAAATATAACCCGGAACTGCTTGACAAAAAACGGGTCATGGCCATCACCAAATGTGATCTGCTGGATGAGGAACTGACCGATGAGATAAGGCCCCTGCTCCCTTCCGGCATACCCGTTGTCTTCATCTCCGCAATAAACGAAACGGGACTTGTACCGCTGAAAGACGTGCTCTGGAGAGCCATAA
>JAAZAP010000156.1 GCA_012514255.1 Bacteroidales bacterium
CTATGGCACCTGCGTCAGCGGGGCTGACGCAGAGCGCCGCGCCGCCGCTCACCTCGGGCAGCGACGAGCTGTCGGACAGTATGCAGGGCGTCCCGCACCGCTGCGCTTCCACCACCGGGATACCGAATCCCTCAAGCCAGGGCACGAAAACAAGCGCTTCGGCCCCGCCGTAAAGCCTGCGCAGCATATCGCGCGTGGCACTGCCGGTGAAGAGAATATCGTTCCCGTAAGGTGATGAATGCAGCTGGCGGTCCATGGCACGCGTCAGGTAGAGCCTTCGCCCTGCGAGAAGCAGAACATGATCGCCGCCACCCTCACGCCTGAAGATCTCATAAGCCCTGATGACCGTCTCAATGTTCTTGCGAGGTGAGAAATTGCTCACGAAGAGGAAATATGGCCTGCCGCCGGCATATTCCCTCCGCGTCTCCTCTGCCTCGCCAGGCAACGGAGGGGAAAAAACAGCTGCAACACCGTTAGGTACAATGTCAATCTTCTCGGGACTGATACCATATTTGTCTGATATATCATCTGCCGAGAACTGTGAGACTGTGGCCACCCTGGCTCCCCTGGCCGCGAACAGCGGGAAACGCCGGCGGTAATAGCGGCACTCCGCCCGGGGTATGTCGCCCGGTCTGTGTTCATGGTTAAGATCGTGAATGACCGGGATGCACGGCACATCGGTACGTAATGGTATTATCCCGTCAGGGGCCAGGAACAGATCTGCCTGAAGCTTCTTCAGTAACGGGGGAAGATGGTACTCGTGCCACACCTGTCTGAGTACGGGATGCACGGTACGAATGGGTATTGTAATATATTTAATGTTGTTGCCGTCAACGGGCAGCGGATCATGTTCCCTGTCACACACCATGACAAACAGGTGTTCAGGGTGGTTCACAGCCATTCCCCTTGTTACCTCAAGGGTGAACCATCCGATGCCGTCACGGGGTACAGCCCTCAGGGTGCGTGCATTTATTGCAATGATCATCTTTAGCTGTTCTCTGTCAATTACAAATGTGGCAATTAATTTATAATTTGGCATTGATTCTTTATTTCATCAGAGACTGACTTGAGGCGAAAGTTCCTTATAAATATCCTTTTCCTGCTGACGGTGAGCATCCTGGTAAAGGCATTCTGGGTGCTGGGCATTGACCGTACTGTTCAGAACGTGGTGGGCGAGACAGCGTACGGAAGCTATTTCTCCCTCTTCAGCTTCTCCGTGCTCTTTACCCTCCTTCTTGACATGGGTCTTTCGGGCTTTAACAACAGGGCGGTGTCGGCTGATCCCACCAGGGTGAGGTTATATTTCGGCAATGTGCTGCTTCTGCGCCTGCTGCTGACAGGGGCCTATTTCATCGTTACCCTTCTGGTGGCTTTGGCCCTGGGGTATGAACAGCGGCAGATAACGTGGCTGCTGATACTGATGTTAAACCAGGTGATGGCCTCAATGATCCTCTGGCTCCGGTCAAACATCAGCGGCATGCAGTACCTCTTCCTTGACAGCCTTCTCTCGGTTGCTGACAGGCTTGTTATGATCCTTATCTGTTCGCTGCTTTTGTGGGGAGGGTTTGCAGGCGGTGAGTTCAGGATAGAGTGGTTCATATGGGCTCAGACGGCAGCCTACTTCATTGTGATGTGCACGGCCCTGGTGATTGTTGTGCGCAGGGGCCGTGTCTCCGGTCTGAAGCCTGATGCAGCCGTTCTCAGGAGCATTATTGTCACGGGACTGCCCTATGCGCTTGTTGTATTTTCCATGACCCTCTACTGGCGCATTGATGCGGTGATGATAGAGCGGCTGTTGCCTGAAGGTGCCACTGAGACAGGTAACTATGCACAGGCTTTCAGGCTCTTTGATGCTCTTTCCATGATCCCGGTTATGTTCGGCGGATTACTGCTTCCTATCATGACCAGGGGGCTGGCCTCGGGTGAGAGTATACGGCCCCTGGCAGCCATGGCCGGGCGTATGCTGATGGTGCCGCTGGGGATAGGTGCGGTGACCCTCGCCACCATCCCGGAAGAGATACTTGATCTGCTGTACGCCTCGCCTGCCGGCAGCGCCGTGGATGCGTTCAGGCTGCTCATGCTGGCGCTGGTTCCGGCCGGTGCAATATATATTTACAGTACCATGCTTACAGCCACGGGCAGGCTGAAGCTGCTGGGATCGATAACCGCCTCGGGGATGATAATCAATATTGTGCTTAACTGGATTCTTATCCCCGCTCTTGGGCCTGCCGGGGCGGCAACAACAGCGCTGGTAACACAGACGCTGGTGGCAGCGGCGTGCATGACAGCTGTCAGAAAGACCATGACTACGGTGGCCACTGCCGCAAGAGTTTTGCTGTATGTCCTGATGCTTGCCCTTACCTTCGGAGCCGGATGGCTTCTTCTCCGGACGGGAATCTCATGGACGGCGGTGGCAGCAATACAGCTGGCAGCAGGACTGCTTCTGGCGTTCCTCCTGAGGCTCACCGAGCCTCTCAAAAGCCTTAAACTGTTAACGGAGAGGCACGATTCTGTGTAAAAAGTGTTATTTTTGGGTTTGAAAACAAAAGGACCTTTGATATGAAGCGGTTGCTAGGCGGTGTCTTCCTTTTGCTAATATGCTCATTTGCTTCTTCGCAGAAGATGTACAACCTGTCACACCAGGTGCTGGTGCCGGCAGGGAATCTTGTGACCCATACAGGCCTCACTTACCAGCAGACCATCGGCGAGACGGCCGTAGAGGTCTCACTGCCATCATTCTATAACCTGTCGCAGGGATTTCAGCAGCCAAGATTCATACCGAATCAGGACCTTCCTGACAGGGAAGGGAACGGGGTGGATTTCTTTCCCAATCCCCTTATGGAACAGGCTGACTGGATATTCAATATCAGGGTCTATGGCGTTCTTGCCAGGCACTACAGGATATACATCTACAGCCTTCCCGGTTCCCTTATGTTTGCAGATGAGCTCGATCTCTCACCTGTGCATGATCATATTCTGCAGGTGAACATGGCTCACTACAGCAACGGCATCTATGTTGCCAACGTCATAAGCACTGACGGGGTTATTAACAGATCATTCAAGATTGACAAACTGTAAACTGATGAGAATGAACAGACTCATAACATATATGTTGGCTGCTCTGGTGGTGATTATTGCTGCCGGCCAGACGGCAGGCGCGCAGGGGACCGTTCCTGGCGGCATCAACTACCAGGCTGTGGCCCGTGACAACAGCGGCAAGGAGCTTGTAAACACGGCTATTGAGGTGCGCTTTTCAGTCCTGACCGGATCGCCGACAGGGCCGGTGATTTATCAGGAGGTATTCACTGATGTGACCACCTCAAGGTATGGAGTCTTTTCGCTCATAATCGGCAGAGGAGAGCCTGTCCTTGGCACTTTCGCCGGGATCGACTGGTCCACTGCCAACCACTACCTCCGTGTAGAGGTCAAGTTTGAGAATCTCTTCATGGATATGGGCACCATGCAGTTCATGGCGGTGCCGTACGCACTCTATGCCGCCAAATCTCTTGAGATTGGCCCTCCCGGACCTCCCGGCCCCAAGGGTGACCCCGGTGATCCGGCATCAGATGACCAGGAGCTGACATATGATCACGCAACGCGAACACTCTCTCTTACTAACAGTGATCCGGTTGTGCTGGGAAGAGAAATTGCCTTCAGGGCAAAGAACACCTCGTCCGATCCTGCTATCCAGCTGGCAGAGGTCACTATGACATATGACTCACCCGATCTGAGTATAGGGGGAGGGTTTGATCCGGGAACGGGTGTTTTCACTGCCCCGGCAACAGGGATTTATACCTTTAATGTCTCATATTTTGCTGACGGTATTGGCGGATCAAGGGAGGTGATGATATACAAAGAGGGAGCTCTTTATGAAAAGATGGCTATTGAAGTCGGGCCGTCGGCAATAATTCCTGTAAGATCGGTTACTATTCGTCTTCTTTCAGGGGAAAAGGTAGAGGTGAAGATTTATACCGGAGCAGCCCGCGAGACTGGCACCGGAACTTTTGCCGGGTACAAGGTGGATTGATTCTCAGACCGGGCAGCTGGCGGAGGACTTACTGGGTATATTGTTTACCGTTATCCTGTTACAATTCTGCAACCCCTACAGGGTTGGGTCATGTATCCACATGTTGTCTACAATTCTGCAACCCCTACAGGGTTGGGTCATGTATCCACATGTCGTCTACAATTCTTCAACCCCTACGGGGTTGGGCTGGTTTGGTGCCGTTCATCTACAATTCTGCAACCCCTACGGGGTTGGGCTGGTTTGGTGCCAATCATCTACAATTCTGCAACCCCTACAGGGTTGGGCTGGTTTGGTGCCAATCATCTACAATTCTGCAACCCCTACAGGGTTGGGTCAGGTTGGTTTCCCTTCCAACGCCTGATGCCCTCGCCAAACACTACTGCCTACTGCCTGCTGCCTACTACCTACTGCCTGCTGCCTACTACCTACTGCCTACTGCCTACTGCCTACTGCTACTACCTACTGCTACTGCCTACTGCCTACTGCCTACTGCCTTATGCCTATTTTGACTATATTTGCGCCAAATAATTCAGACCATGATAACCAATGACCAGATTAAGGACCTCGTTGAACGCCGGGATGCGTTAAGGAGGTATCTTTGACATTGACGGGAAGATAAAAACAATCAGGGAAAAGGAAGAGATCACCCATACGGCCGGGTTCTGGGATGATCCGAAAAAGGCAGAGGAGCTGATGAAGGAGATCTCATCAGTCCGGAGCTGGACAACAGCCTTCACTGAGACAGACACTGCCGTTGAGGACCTCCTCGTTATGTATGATTTCTACAAAGAGGGAGAGGCTTCGGACGGAGAGATGGAATCGCAGTACGGAAAGTCCCTCGCCGCAGTGGAGAAGCTTGAGTTGAGGAACATGCTCAGGCGCGAGGAGGACCGGCTGGGCGCTCTCCTGAAGATCAATGCCGGCGCCGGCGGAACGGAGAGCAATGACTGGGCACA
>JAAZAP010000157.1 GCA_012514255.1 Bacteroidales bacterium
CGTGGCTGCCGCCTGTCTTCACCACCGGGTGCGAGGGCAGAAACTCAGCCAGCCTGGTGTTGCAGAGGATGGGGCCCATGCCCGGCCCGCCGCCGCCATGGGGTATGGCAAAGGTCTTGTGCAGGTTAAGATGGCACACGTCAGCACCGATATGACCGGGACTGGTCAGACCCACCTGGGCGTTCATGTTGGCTCCGTCCATGTACACAAGCCCGCCGTTCTCATGCACTATACTTATCATCTCAATAATGGCCTCTTCAAATACGCCATGAGTCGACGGGTAGGTGATCATTGCCGAGCTAAGGTTGTCACGATGCTCCACCGCCTTCTTCTTCAGGTCGTCAACGCTTATGTTCCCGTTCTCGTCACATTCCACTACCACCACCTTCATGCCGGCCATGGCGGCGCTGGCAGGATTGGTGCCGTGAGCTGATGAGGGTATCAGCGCCACGTTGCGGTGACCCTCATTCCTGCTTATATGATATTGCCTGATCACCATCAGTCCGGCATACTCACCTGCTGCTCCCGAATTTGGCTGGAATGATACGGCATCAAAGCCTGTTATCTCTTTCAGAGCCTCACCCAGTTCCTCCATGACCTTATGATATCCGGCAGCCTGGTCCGCCGGCACAAACGGATGGATGTTCCCAAATTCCGGCCAGCTCATCGCAAACATTGATGCCGCCGGATTGAGCTTCATGGTACATGAACCCAGCGGGATCATGCCGTTGACCAGCGAGAAGTCCTTGCGCTCCAGCATCTTGATGTAGCGCATCATGTCTGTCTCACTGTGATAGCTGTTGAATGTCCGTTCCTGCAGGAAGGCCGACTTGCGGTGGAATTTTTCATCTATGCAGAAACAGTCGCAGAGTGATGTGACCTCATCAGCCTTCTTTCCCGCGGCTTCCGCGAAGATACCAATAAGTATATTCACCTCCTTCAGGGTGGTCACCTCGTCAGTGCTTATCAACGCGCAGTTGGCACAGGGATACCAGAGGTTGATGCCCCTCTCCAGGGCGATCTTCCGGATCATATCAGCCGTGACCCCCGCCATTGCCTGCACCCGGATGGTATCAAAGAACTGCTCATGCCTTATGGTGTATCCCAGTTTCTTCAGCTCACCGGCCAGGGTGCAGGCCGAGGAAAAGATATGGCGTCCAATCCTTTTCAGGCCCTCAGGGCCGTGATACTGGGCATACATGCCTGACATTGTGGCCAGCAGAGCCTGAGCAGTACATATATTTGATGTGGCCCTTTCGCGCTTGATATGCTGTTCGCGCGTCTGGAGCGCCATGCGTAAGGCCTGCTTGCCCCGGGCGTCAACCGAGACCCCTATCAGCCTCCCCGGCATGTTTCGCTTAAGATCATCACGTACGGCAAAGAACCCGGCATGCGGGCCTCCATAGCTCATAGGGAGACCAAACCGCTGGTTTGATCCGAAGACGATATCAGCGCCCCATTCTCCGGGAGGCGTCAGCAGCGTGAGACTCATAAGGTCTGCCCCTACACCTGCCAGGGCACCCGCCCCATGCACCTTCTCAACCAATTCCCGGTAGTCACGTATCTCTCCGTTGGCAGCAGGATACTGGACCACTACCCCGAAGAGCTGTTCATCAGGCTCAATCTGTGTGTAATCAATAAACTGAATATCTATTCCCAGTGGTGCTGCACGCGTGATAAGCACATCCCTCGTCTGCATGAAGACTGAATTGTCAACCAGGAAGAGGTTCGCCCCCGCCTTCACCTTATCACGTGATCGGGCATTGTACATCATGATCATCGCCTCGGCAGCAGCGGTGGACTCATCAAGCAGCGAGGCATTTGCAATGTCCATGGCAGTAAGGCTTGATACCATGGTCTGAAAGTTAAGCAGGGCCTCAAGCCTCCCCTGCGAGATCTCCGCCTGGTAGGGAGTATATGATGTGTACCAGGCAGGATTTTCAAGCACATTCCGGACTATGACGGGAAGTGTTGCCACCCCGTAATAACCCTGCCCGATGAATGAACGGAAAAGGCTGTTGCGCTTGCCCAGCTCTCTGATGTGGGCAAGATATTCATACTCGCTCATCGCAGGCGGCAGGTTCATTTCCCTGTTCAGCCTTATGGCTGCAGGCACAGTCTGGTCAATAAGCTGTTCCGTTGAATCAACGCCGATGGCCCTGCACATCCCGGCAACATCGCTGTCGCGCGGACCGATGTGACGATTAACAAAATGATCTGATAACATATTATGATTGATTATTGATTTACCTCTGAGGTTTGCAGCGAAATTAGCATAAAGGGAGTAACAAAAAAAAGCATATTCATCATGTTTCAGGTAAAGAAAGGATTGCGTTGCATCTCCTCTCCGACTGTTGACTCAGGACCGTGACCCGGGTAGATGACTGTCTCCGGCGGCAGGGTGAACAGTTTTTCACGGATGTTTGCCATGAGTTGCTCGTGATCACCGCCCGGGAGATCTGACCTCCCGATGCTTCCGGCAAACAATGCATCGCCGGTGAAGACTACTGAGTCATCCGCCGAGTACAGGGCTATGCCTCCCGGAGAGTGCCCGGGCACATGGATCACCTTAAGGGTTATTCCTGCCGCAGTAATAACATCCCCCTCAGCCAGGTATCCCTCCGGCTCCGGCGGAGCATCCATGGAAAGACCAAACATAAGTGATAGTTTAGGGGCATTGCGGTAGTTGTAGCTGTCTCCTTCATGAAACCGGGGCCGCAGCCCGTACCTCTCAAGCATGAACCTGTTGCCGAATACGTGATCAAGATGGCAGTGCGTGCCAATCAGCATCACCGGATTCAGTCCCCGGGAAGCCAGCATCTCCTCCAGCTTCCTCTCTTCCGTCTCCCCGTAGCAGCCGCAATCAATTATAATACAGTCCCTCTCGTTGCCGGTGATTATGTATGTGTTAACCTGTATGGGAGAGAAGACTCCCCTGTAGATCTTCATGCTGTCAATCCTTATTGTTACCGTTGGCTATTCCCCTGAGCATGGGAACAAAAACAAAATATCCGTGCGTGGTGATCTCATAATCCTCTTCACCCAGACGCTCATAGACCGTCATTACCTGTGAGTCACGGTCTCCCCTGGGTACTACAAGCCGCCCCCCGATACGGAGCTGTTTCAGCAGCTTGTCCGGCACATCAGCAGTGGCAGCAGTGATGACAATGCCGTCATACGGACCGTATTGAGGCTGCCCTTCATAACCGTCGCCAAGAAAAAAATGGACCCTGTAACCCAGGTCACCAAGCATTACCTGGGCTTTTCTGTACAGCTCCCTCTGCCGTTCAATGGTATAAACCCTCACCCCCATCTCCGCCAGGATTGCTGCCTGATATCCCGAGCCTGTACCTATCTCCAGAACCTTATCCCTCTTGCCGACATTCAGCAGTATAGTCTGAACCGCCACGGTATATGGCTGTGAGATGGTCTGCCCTGCAGAGATAGGAAAAGCCTTATCCTGATAGGCATGCTTCAGAAACGCATCGTCCATGAAGAGATGCCTGGGCACCTTTCCCATGGCAATAAGTACCCGCTCGTCAGTGATGCCCTTGCCACGAAGCTCTTCTATAAGTCTTTTCCGTTTGCCTTTCGCCTCAAAGGACTCTTCAATCATCACATCATTAATTTGGTCTAAAAATAACAGATATCTTTGCATATCTCCCGTGTACCGCAATGAAAAAATTTGCCCGCAGAATAGCA
>JAAZAP010000020.1 GCA_012514255.1 Bacteroidales bacterium
CGTCCTGGTACTCATTGCGGCCCAGAACCGCGCGCAGAACAATGTTGTGAACCCTGCCGTCGCGGTAGTCCGATACGGCAATGTAGTCAACCCTCCAGTCGCCGTTGAGGTCGAGGTTATTGATCCGTGAATCCCTTTCGTTGAGGCTTCTCTCGAAAGCTTCAAGGGTAGGGGAGTTGCGGAACAGATCCATGACCGCGTAGAGGTTGAGGTTGTCACCGGGGAGACCCAGGTACTCCTTCGGGTAGTTCTGTGCCCCGACTATCGTCGTTAAGGCTGTCAGAACTGCGAGGACCGATGTGATAACTGACTTTTTCATCTCTTTAAGTTTTGTGAAGATCGCTCTTCACAGAGTGTAATGCAAAGGGTGTGCCAAAACCTTCGCAAACCCTCATGGGATGAGGCTGTCAGCTTGTCTTTTGTAAGATGTATGATAACTTGTAATCTCCCAACTGGCCCAGACCGGGAGGATTACAATCCTGCCCTGATCAGCTTCAGGTTTGTCTCGAGTCCGTCAAGATAAATAAGTGACCACACGCGGAGGTTTACAACAAACATACCCTGCGTCCATCCCAGGCTGTCACCAGGCGTTTCAAAGAAGTCAAAGATCAATGGTATTTTGCCGGCAGTCTCTTCATCAGCGGCAGACTTCTGAAGTTCACTGACAAGGTCACCCAGCCCTGCCTGAAGCCTTGTGTCATACGTGGGATTCTTCCCTGGAATGAAAAGGGCTTTATCTGCGATGGATGTTTTTTCCGGAAACGGGAAAATCCATGGATCATTATTCCAGTCTTCCTCGGACATCCCCTCAACGGAGAATATTTTGCGCTGATAGTCATCAATAATATACAGGAGTTCATCGATTTTATTTATAACCGATGCCTGGCCGGCAGCAGCAGGTATCTCATCCAGTACGGCCTCGACCCTGTTGTAGCTGCGCGACAAAAGCATGCTGTCATCCAACCTCTCCTTCGAAACATTCAGTGCCAGCAGGGCAGAGGAGATTGACGCGCCTGCAAGAAGGAAAAGCACAGCGACAGTATTATAGATGCTGAAATTCTTATCCTTTGCTGCCACTACAAGGAAGACCGGCAGGAAAACCACATACGGGAAGGGCAAGGCTATCAGCAGGGCTTTTCCCGCTCCCGGCCAGTGCATCATCTTGAAAAGCATGCCGCCGAACACCACGAAACATGTGAGCCATGTCACTATGTACAGCAGTAAATTCTTTCTCCCTCCCTCAGTCGTGTAGTGATTTCTCAGAGCCAGCGGAAGGAATGCAATAATGAGTGTGACGATACCAAGAACCAACAAATAACCTCCACCCGGCCAGTTATTGATCTTAAGCAGAGCACCAAGAAAGATTATCGACGTGATGACAAGCCCCAGAATATATATTTTCTGTTTCATTTCTTCAGGTTTTACTGGTTATTAACTGCTGAAACCAATGCAAGTGCATGTGATTCTGCAGTAAGGATGCCGTTTTTCATCAGTTCCAGCATATGAAGGCCGGTAATCAGAGGCACCCTGTCGGCTTCAGGATTTATCTCCGGCAGGTAAACGGAAGGTTCAAGCAGCTTCGCGTACATTTCAAACTTATCTGCAGGCAACTGATCCGACAGATAATCAGAGTATTTCTTCAGGGCAGCGGCAAGTTCATTCCGCAAGCCTGAATCCTTCATCAGGAAGTTCCTGAAAGGAACAGTATGGAACGGCTGCTTTAGCGCCTTGAACTGTATTACAGGTCCGGTCACCGTTTCTGCTATCTGACCGGTCAGGACAGCCGGCACCCCCGGTTCTCCCTCAGCTTCTGCTATGAGCCTGGCTTCAATATTATCGATTACTGAAAGGAGTTCGGCAGTCCTGTTATTAATTTCATTAAAGACATGCAAAACAGAGGTGTCATTGCAATTGGTTATTATTGCCTGATTTGATCTGAACCTGTAATCAAACAATGCCTGCTGTTCTTCATGATGTATGTAGTAACCTGCCTCAAAGGTCCTTTGCAGGCTGAGGTTGAGCATCAAAACCGGTAACATCAGGACTATCATGCCGGTAACCATGAAAATGAATTTGGCGCTGACGTTTCTTTCTTCCCTCCAGGTCTGCCAGACGTACCATGGAAAAACTGCGAAAAATATGACTGAAGACCCGATTGTCAGAAACATGGTGGCCAGTGGCCAGTGCTGAATCTTGCAGAGCAGTCCAAAGATGCAACAGATCAATCCTGCAGCACCTAAGATATAGACTATCTTTTTCGGCCTGTTTTCCTGAACTTTCAGTTTGGCGGACAGCAAGGCGGGGACAAAGGCAAATATCCCTGACAGTGATGCAAGAGCCAGGAACAGTCCGGCCATCGGCCAGTGCTGTACTTTTGCAGTTACTCCGACAATGAACAGCATAGCGGTGATGAATGCTGAGATATAAAGGAAAAGTTTCTTCCCGCTGTGTGTCTCTTTCCAGAGAACCGTCAGTGCTGACGGCATGAAGACAAAAGCCAGTAAAAGGCTTCCGAGGGTAAGCATTATGCCGGCGCCGGGCCAGTGATTGATCTTGAACAGGGCCGCAAAACCGATCATTATGGTACCGGTTATTGCTGAAATTTTCATAGTGTTTTTCATATTCCTGTATTTGGTGTCTACAGAATAAAGAGTTTCTTCCTGTATCTCCCTGAGCCTGCGGTGTCCCAGTGATTCCTTCACCTTCCGGTATGCGTCGCGGAAGCTGAGACCACCAGTCATCTCATTCTCCACATCGCAGCAGAGATGGTCAATGAGCTCGTCAGCAAGGTGCGAATAGCAGATTTCCTGACGAATCACATCCTGCCTGATGTATTCAATATCACTGAATGTCAGCTCAGACATAGCTCGGACCCTTCTGCGGGTTAACAATGCCCTGGAGAGATTCTATGAACTCCATCAGTTCCCTGACCTTTTCACTGACCAATGAATGGCCTTTCTCAGTCAGGCTGTAATAGACCCGGATGCGGTTGTTGAAGTTCTCCGCCTCAGTGACCAGCACTCCCTCACTTTCGAGCTTATGGAGCACGGGATACAGCGCACCGTATGTAAGCCTGATTTTTCCCGAAGTGAGTTCCTCAACCCTGCGGGTTATCTCGTACCCATACATACGGCCGTTTTCCTTCAGCAGCTTGAGAACTATTGTCCGGAGAGAACCTTTGATAAGATCAGTTTGTATCATATTAATAATATATAAGATATTTATATAATGTAAATATATAATATTTTATTTTATATGTGCAAATATTTTTTTATCAGCGAGGGTTAATTGATGAATGAGCCCCGGATCCTTGCCCCGGATACTGTCCTGCAGCCTGGCCCCGGATCCGGAGGGTTTTATGTAAACTGACTGATGGCCGGAGTGTTTCACAGCTGTAACCACAGTGAGCCTGCAGTCACTGCCCCAGACAAACCGGCCGTCGGGAAGGGCTCCGGAGACAGACTGTTTCTCAAGATCGAGGTTGAATTCTGACTGCCCGGGACCTGTCTGGCATGATAGGCAGAAGAACATAAGAATGCTGAAAAAGAGCCTAATGGCTTTTTATATTTCCTTTATGATGAGTGAAGGCAGATTATCAGTAAGGATACTACAAATTGATCCTTCTTCTGACAATGGTCAGATGATTCCGACGGTGATATTAGAGATAATAATGACCTCTCCGCACAGGACATCGATAAAACTGAGTACATTTATGTCTGTTATTGACAGATAATCTCCTTTAGAACCTACTAAATGAGGAGGCATTAAATGAGAAACAAAAGAGTTGTTACGGCAGCAGCGATACTCCTGATGGCAGGCATGCCTGCCTCAATGGCTTCAGTTCATCCCGGGCAGCCGCAGAAGGAGCCTCCATGGGTTATGAATATACCTCTTGAAAAGATTATTGAATGGCGCCGGCACATTCACCAGAATCCGGAACTTTCTTATGAAGAGCTGTTTACCTCTGAGTATGTCACCACAGTGCTGGAAAGCTTCGGGAATATTGATGTGATATGGCCTACACCGACAAGTGTTATTGGTATTTTAAAGGGTAGCAGGCCTGGCAGGACTGTCGCTTTCAGGGCTGATATGGATGCCCTGCCTGTCCAAGAAGAGACAGGTCTCCCCTTTGCCTCTGTAAATGAAGGAGTGAGTCATGCCTGCGGGCATGATGTGCATACTGCCATGTTACTTGGTACGGCAGCAACGCTTTCATCAATGCAGAAACAGATCAAAGGCACCGTATATTTTATCTTTCAACATGCCGAGGAGCAGAGTCCTGGCGGCGCTCTTGACATCATTGAGACCGGTGTACTGGATAATGTGGACGCATTTTTTGGTCTGCATATCGGTCCAGGCGACATACCTGGCGCTGTCGGTATCCTTCCCGATGGCCCTGCCTCTACTGCCTCCGACGGATTCTATCTGACAATAAATGGCAAAGGATCTCACGGTTCGATGCCCCAGATGGGGAGAGACCCGATAGTGGCGGGGGCAGAGATGGTGATGGCCCTGCAGACGATCGTCTCACGAAGTGTTACGCCCGGCGAGATGGCTGTAATCACTGTCGGCAAGTTTCAGTCGGGCAACGCACCGAATGTCATACCTGAGAGGGCCCTTCTTTCAGGAACGGTAAGAACCATCTCTGAAGATACACGTGACCTGATAGAGGGGAGGATAAAGACGGTCATTGAGAGCATCGCGAGGGTGCACGATGTCACCTGCAGCCTTGAATACACGTCGGGATATCCGGCAATGAAAAATGACCCGGTGCTCAACAGGCTCGCCAGAACCGGTGCCCTGAAAATCCTTGGCAGCGACATGGTTTTTGATGCACCCCGAATGACTGCCAGCGAAGATTTTGCGCGCTACAGGAAGATAGCACCCTCATGTTACTTAAACCTCAGCACCGGGCCGGGTGTGGCAAATCACCATCCGGCATTCAATCCCGATGAGAGTGCTCTCATTAACGGGGTAAAGGCAGAGGTGCAGATCATTCTCGATTACCTGGAGCAGAAATAAGACTCTTTTCTGTCTGATTCTGTTTGAGGTTCTACCTCATAATTGTTATCTTGTAGCGTCCCGCCACAAAAAAGATAATCGTTATGACAGAAAATGAGAAACTTGACAGGATAGCCATCAGCGTCCGTTCACACCGCCTTTTGCGCGTGCTGCTCCGCGAGAACCCCATGCTTGAGACAATAATGCGCGAGTCGAAGAATGAGATCGAGGCACAGATAGGTGTTAGGAACTGGATACACTCGGAATACAGCAGCCGTAAGGATGCCTTCCGTTTTCAGACCGACAAGGTCACCAGGCGTAAGAACTTCGAAAAGCTTACATGGAATGACTATGCCATCATCAGGATACTTGACTATATTGATCATGCAGGGATTGAATACCCTGACCCTAACCTGCGGGGGGAGATTGCCGTAAGCAATCCCATCAGGTTCATCTGGCTTGCCGTGATCAAGGGTACGGGTGGCGCCAAGCCGGAGTTCTTTATTGACATGATCCAGCTCTTCAGGCAGCTCAGGGGAGAGAGCAGGCAGATTATCCCTGACAGGGATACGGTTGAGAGATGGATGGAGATGTACCCGTCGGGAGTTGATCCCCGCATAGTTGAACTGCGCCGTGAGAACAGGGAAAGGATCATCAACCTGCTGATTGCAAAAATTGACTCTGGAGAGATCCGGGATGCCAGATATACTTTTCCTGAAGGGATCTCACATGGAGAGAAGCTGAAGATGATGAATGAGTGGTGGGACAACTACAGGTTCCATCTCCATTTTGCCATCCGCTCCCCGGACCTGCTCAACGAGATGCTGGGTCACTCTCTTGATCCTGATACCATGAAGATACTCTATGATGCAGAGAAGGCAGGAATACCCTTCTTTGTCAATCCCTATTATCTCTCGTTGCTGCATGTGCGTGTTCCCTATTTCGCCATCGGCGCTGACCTGGCCATAAGGCATTATATTGTCTACAGCCGTCAGCTGGTGGATGAGTTCGGGCATATAGTCGCATGGGAGAAGGAGGATAAGGTGGTGCCCGGTGAGCCCAATGCGGCCGGGTGGCTTCTCCCTTCGCACAATAACATCCACAGGAGGTACCCCGAGGTGGCCATCCTCATTCCTGACACCATGGGCAGGGCGTGCGGCGGACTATGCTCTCCCTGTCAGCGCATGTACGATTTCCAGAGCGGTCACCTTAACTTCGACCTTGACCGTTTAAAACCTTCTGAGAGCTGGCCGGAAAAACAGCGCAAGCTGCTTAAGTATTTTGAGGACGATACTCAGTTGAGGGATATACTCATCACCGGCGGTGATGCCCTGATGAGTTCCGACAGGAGCCTGAAGGAGTTGCTTGATGCCGTTTATGAGATGGCGCGCAACAAGCGCGAAAAGAACAGGCAGAGACCTGACGGCGAGAAGCATGCCGAGATACAGAGGGTCAGGCTTGGGACGAGGATGCTGACTTACCTCCCGCAACGAATAACCCCCGAACTGACAGAGATACTTGGTGATTTCAAAAAGAAAGCCAGTGAGATAGGCATCTCACAGTTCCTGATACAGACACACGTGGAGTCGCCTATGGAGGTCACCCCGGAGTCGAGCCAGGCAGCACGCAGGCTCACCGGTGCCGGGTGGCTCATCACCAACCAGCTGGTCTTCACCACTGCAGCATCACGCAGGGGGCACACGGCCAAACTGAGGAAGGTGATGAATGATGCCGGTATCCTGCCATACTATACTTTCACGGTAAAGGGTTACATGGAGAACAACTTCAATTTCGCACCCAATGCCAGGGTGGTGCAGGAGCAGCTTGAAGAGAAGATCATCGGTAAGATAGAGAAGGAGCATTATGAGACGGTAAAGCAATTCTCTGATAACGCGGAAAATATAGTGGAGAGCATTGATGCGCTGCGCCGTTCTGCCGACCTTCCCTTCCTGGGTACTGACCGGAACGTGCTCAACCTTCCCGGCGTTGGAAAGAGTCTCA
This sequence comes from Bacteroidales bacterium, assembly GCA_012514255.1. Next base: position 7,003 of record JAAZAP010000020.1, read on the forward strand.
CATTCAGGGTGGTAGGCATCACCCGTTACGGCCGCAGGATCCTGGAGTTTGATCATGACATCACCCGTACCCACAGTCCCATCATCAACAAGATGGGCAAGATGATCATCATCGAATCCAAATCGATACATGAATATCTGAGGCAGCTTGAGGAGCTGGGCGAGGATATCTCGCAGTATGAGGGACTGTTTGGTTACAGCATGGGTCAGACCGAACCGCGTGTGCCTATTTATGAATACCCGGAGTACAGTTTCAACATTACGAAGGAGATGAGTAACCTGGAGGTATAATTTCCCCGGGTCAGGGCATGCTACGTGTACCGTCAGCGGACAGAGCGGACAGAGCGTGAAGAACGTGCAGAGCGGTCAGAGCATTAAGACGTGCAGCGCGGTCAGAATGCACGAAAGCAGGTCTAATGACTGAGGAATTTTCTGTGGTCTTCCTTGCATATCTGTTTCATCAGGCGGCGGGCTGACATTATTGATGTGGGCAATCCGCCCCCCGGCTCTACCCACTGACCACACATGTAGAAGTTTTTCAGGCCCGGGATGGTTTGTGACATCGGCTTCATGAGGGTGTGTACGTTCTGCGGGGTGATGAGCCACCCCTCGAAAGAGCCTTTCCAGTTACCCGTAAAGCGCTCAAAGGTCAGTGGTGTAGCCACGTCAGAGACCTCCACCTGGTCAGTGATACCCGGGAAGCGCTGTTCAAGGAGACTGATGATGAGGCTGGCTGTCTCATCTTTCTTCTGGACATATACATTGCGGTCTTCTGCCAGCTTTTTCCAGTATTCAATATCAGACTCGAGCATGATGATGACGGAGGTTTTGCCTTCGGGAGCCATTGTATGATCATGGTTATAGATATGAACCGGTAACCTGTCACACATCCTGTCAGCTATCATAACCGGTTTTTCCAGGGGGAAGGAGAATCCTGATACACTCTTTGGCACATCGTTAAAGAGCCGGTTGACACCGAGGGAGACAAAGAGCAGGGCATGAAATATGGGCCATTTCTCATAGGGCTCACGCGTGGCCGGATCAAGATATTTTCCTTCAAGCATATCATACAGTGTCGCATGTCCGTCGGCGGCCGAGATCACCCTGTCGGCATGCACCTCGGTGCCGTCTGCCAGCCTTATGCCTGTGGCGCAACCGTCAGCGGTGAGTATTCCCGCCACTTTTTTATTATAGTTAATCTCCCCGCCCAGGGCCCTGTAACGTGCATCCAGTGCCTCTGACATCGGCATTGAGCCCCCGACGGGGTACCCGGCGTTTCGCTGGTGCAGGTAAGCGAAGGTGAAGAAGAGGAACACCATTGAGAACTCCGGTATCCATATCTCATGGAAAGCCTGTTGCAGAAGGGGATCATTTAAGCGCGAGGCGAACTGCTCCCCTGTCACATTTGACCATTTGCGGAACTCGCCGCCATATCTCATGAAGGTAAAGAAGGTGCCGGCCTGTTTTCTGATCCGGGTAAGGAAAGGATCCCTGTCGGACGGGAAATTAAACCTTAAACACATTCTTATGCCGGATATGAAATCCCTGATAGGTTTTTCATCTGCCGGTGAGAACTCAAGCAGTTCCTTTTCAAGTTTGTCAATGTCTGCATGGAAGATCAAAGTCCGGCCGTCAGCTCCCTCCAGCCTGTAGTACTCGTCGGTATAGACGAATTGACGGTTCTGTGCAATGCCTGTCTCTTCCCAGATGCGGTACATGCTTGATTCCGGGGATGAACCTACCAGCCAGTGGATGCAGGCGTCAAAGGTATAGCCATTTCTCTTCCATGACGTGCATAATCCGCCGGGAAGGTTGTGCATCTCAAAAATCCGGGTTTTGTAACCGTTGAGGCGACCGTAGATGCCTGCGGCGAGGCCGGCAAAGCCTGCGCCGATAATGATCATAGATTTTTCGTCTGAGGCCATTGAGTTTGAGGATTTGTGACTGACAAAATTAGAAGAACGGATGAATCAGACGCAAGGCGAAACGGGAAATTTTAAAAATATATTTGATCAGGCAGCCTTTGTAAGCTGACTGCAATCACGACCAGTCAGTTTTGACATGTTGGCTGAGCATGGAGGAAATTATTCCCCTATCTCTTCCTGAACCTGCGTTTGTCTGCCCGTGAGCGGGAGGGACGTTTACCCGGGGCATCTCCGTGGCCGGCAGCGATGAAGCCCGGCAGCGGTGCGCGGAAGACCTGGTATCCAATAAGCTTCTCTATCCGTTGCAGCTTGTACATGTCAGCCCGTGTGACCAGGGTGATTGCCACACCGGTGGTGTCAGCGCGTGCCGTTCGTCCCACACGGTGGACGTAATCCTCTGCGTCAGAAGGGGCGTCATAGTTAACCACCAGGTTGATATCCTTGATATCTATTCCCCGGCTCAGCACGTCGGTGGCCACCAGAACACGAGTACGGCGCGAACGGAACCTGATAAGGGTCGCCTCGCGTTCCTTCTGCTCCAGATCGGATGAGATACCTTCCACCGTGTAATCGCGCGAGCGCAGTCCTCTCACTATCTCATGCACCTTCTTCTTGGTGGAACTGAAGACGAGGATGCTGTGATATTCTAGCTTGTCGGCCAGCAGGCTGTTGAGCAGAGGCAGCTTCTGGTTCTCCTCCACAAGGTAGACAGCCTGCAGTACCCCTTCTGCCGGTTTGGCGATCTCCAGGGAGATCTCAGCCGGATTTTTCATGATATGTTTTGAGAGCGACCGGATCTTAGGGGGCATGGTGGCGCTGAACATAAGTGTCTGCCTTTTCTTTGGCAGGTAAGAGATGATCTTCATTATATCGTCATGGAAGCCTATGTCAAGCATCCTGTCGGCCTCGTCGAGCACCAGCACTTGCAGCTCGCTGAATTTGACATAGCCCAGGTTAAGGTGTGATATGAGCCTGCCGGGTGTTGCCACAATTATGTCAGCGCCGTGCACCAGGGCAGCTTTCTCCTGGTCCCATGCGGTACCTTCGCCACCACCGTATACTGCCAGGGAAGTGATGTTGAGGGTATATGCCAGTCCCTGTATCTGCTGGTCGATCTGCAGGGCCAGCTCACGGGTAGGGACAAGCACAAGGGTATGTGTATGAGAAGGGCGGTTGCCGGTGATGTCATTCATTACAGGCAGCAGATAGGCAGCCGTTTTACCTGTTCCTGTCTGTGCACAGGCTATAAGGTCATTTCCTTCAAGAATTGTCGGAATGGCCAGCTCCTGCACCGGTGTGGCTTCCCTGAAACCCATATAGTCAATTGCACCCAGAATATCGGGATCCAGGTCCAGCTCGTCGAATGTCATACAGTTATAGTCTGAAAGTGTTAATTGTGACGGGCAGCAAAATTAGTAAAAAAGAGTGAGATGGCAGCAGGAATGGTCCCGGATGCCAAACTTGATACTAAGCTGCTTTTTTCGTAACTTCGTGGTATCAAATAAGCATGGATGAAAACAAAAACAATACTGATATTATGCCTGTTCCTGCTTACTTTGGTGCAGCTGACAGGCCAGAGGCGGGGTAAGCTTGTAACTGTCAGCGGTACGGTTACTGATACGCTGATGGCCCCTGTTGATGGAGCACTTATGATAATTGACGGAGAAAGCACAGGGGTGCAAACCAGGAAGAATGGAACCTATAAGCTGAAGATCAAGCCGGATACACGGAGCATAGGGGCATATACCACCAATATGGGGTCTGTGGTGACGCTGTATGATGGTCTGAGTGTGATTGACCTCGTTCTTGACGGCAGGGACATGATGCCGGGATACAATCCGGAAACGCCTGACGGGGAGAAAGAGATAGATGTGGGTTATGCTACAGTGAAAAAGAGGAATCTTACCACTGATGTGGGCTACATCAACGGTCAGGCTGATGAAAACTCCGGCTATACCAATATTTATGATATGATCCGGGGCAAGGTACCAGGCGTTCAGGTTACCGGTAACAAGATCACCATCAGGGGAATAAACTCCCTCATGCTGAGTACTGATCCCCTCTTTGTGGTTGACGGAATTGTTGTGAGTTCAATTGATAATATCAATCCCAGGGACGTCAAGTCAATCAGTGTACTGAAGGGCTCTGATGCTTCCATCTATGGATCCAGGGGTGCAGGAGGAGTGATCCTTATAACCCTGATAGACGGAGGAAGATAGGGCAGACTGCGATCAGATACGGTTTCAGGTTCGTTTTATGATTGTTATTCTTCGACTTCAATGTAGATATACCTGGCATTGGGATAGATGCCCGTTATTTCAGTTTTGATCTGAGAGGTGAGGCACTCCACCGCCGAGGCATCAAGCCTGTCCTCAACATCCAACGATATCAGCAGCATGAATTTGTTATTACCGATATACATTGAGCGGATGTTATTGATATGTCTTATGTCAGAGTGGCTGTGCAATATTGCCTTTATTCCGTTGCGCATCTCCCTTGAGATGTTCTCCCCTATGATAAGCTTCCTCAGTTCGTTGGCGAGGAAGAATGACATCAGTACCAGCAGGGCGCCGACGAATAAAGTTCCTATTGCGTCAAATAGGGGATTAACAAGTGAGAGCAGAGTGGATATGAGTACTATTGTCAGACCGGCCAGGGCGGCGAAATCTTCCACCAGGATAACGAAGATATTGGTGTCGGTCGATTCCCTGATCGCCTTCAGTATCGGGCCCGTGGATGCCTTCCGGAACTCTGTCAGTGCAACGGTGAACGATTTCAGCTCAATGATGATGGAGAGTCCCAGCACCACAAAGATGTAGATGTACTTTTCAAGCGGTTCGGGATTGGTCACTTTGTGTATTCCCTCGTAAAGAGAAAAGCATCCGCCCACGAAAAAGAGAAGGACAGCTACCAGGAAGCCCCAGTAATACTCCTCCTTGCCATAACCGAAGGCATGCAGTTCATTGGCCTCTCTTGCTGAACGTCTGCGGCCGATGAGCAGGAAAACCTGGTTGGTAGTATCGGCTACCGAGTGAATAGCCTCGGCCAGCATGGCCGAACTGCCTGATATCAGTGATACTATGAATTTGATTACTGCAATCGCAAAATTGCCTCCGAGGGCAAAAAGCACTGCCCGCAATGAGTTACTTTCCTGTTTCATTGTACAAATACCGAAAGCCTAAAAGTAATAAAAGTTACATAAAAAAGGGACGCAGGATTTATACCTGCGTCCCTTGAATTATAGTGTGTGCCGTGAGCGCGGGGCTCACTGCTTCTTGCTCTTATCTGCGAGATGAGCGGCTGCTGTTGTCAGATTTTCCTGATGAACTGCTGCTCCTGCTGCTGCTCTTTGAAGGTGTTCCGCTGCTTCGGCTGCTGCTCCTGCTGCTTGAGACGGTTGCGCTGCTGCGTCCGCTGCTGCTCCTGCTGCCTGAGACAGTTCCGCTGCTTCGGCTGCTGCTGCTCCTGCTGTTTGAGACAGTCGCGCTGCTGCGTCCGCTACTGCTGCGGCTCTGTGACCTGGCCGCCGGTGCCGATGAGCTCCTGGAGACAGTTGATGATGACCGCTGAGATACAGACTGTCTGCTGCTGACTGCTGGCTGCTGACTTCCTCTTGAAGACTGAGAGCTTCTCTGCACTGTGGACTGTGACCTGGTGGCCGAGGGCTGTGAGCTTCTCTGCACTGTGGACTGTGACCTGGTGGCCGAGGGCTGTGAGCTTCTCTGCACGGTTGTCCCGACACTGCGTGTGCGGGACTGAGCCTGCGTTGCAGTCTCAGACTGCCGGCTACCTGCCGGGGTCTGGGTGCTCTTCACCGTGGTGGAGGTTGCCCTGCGGGTCTCAGTTCCCTGGCTTACTGCCTGTTTCCCGTCTGCTGACTGCTGACTGGCTGCTGACCTGCTGCCTGTGGCAGCTGAACTCCTCCTGTCACTGCCAACTGCTGACTGCTGACTGCCTGCTGACCTGCTGCCTGTGGCAGCTGAACTCCTCCTGTCACTGCTGACTGCTGACTGCTGACTGCCGACTGACCTGCTGCGAGTACCCTGGGTGCTGGCGTAGAGGGCTTCACCATCTCTCCTGGTCTCAGGACGGGAGTAGGTCTGCTTGTAGGTGCCGGCAGTAATGCGGTGTGATACATTGGGTGAGTAAGCCCGTACATTCCTGTAGTAGTAGTCGTTGTAGTGATGCCACCTTGGCTGATGCCAGTGACGGTAGCAGGAGTAGTAGTGAGGGTACCAGTGGTAGTGGTAGCCGTAGTAGGCGTGCCAGAAGAAAGGTCTCCAGGGCCTGTAGTATACCGGGTAGTAACCCCAGTACCAGTGTGAGCGCCAGATGACGTAGCGGGGACTGTAGATGAACCTGATCACCGGCCAGGCAGCGACTTCATAATATGTGGTAGTTACCACGGTAACATTGTCTCTGTAGACGGTCCTGCCCGTGTAGCCGGGATTAGGTGTCTCCGCATATATTGGTTCCACTATATAATTCCTTCCGTAAAGAGCTTCGTCACCGATAAGCTGTATCCTTACCTCACCGTTGCGCAGTTTTTCAACAGTGAACACAGCCACGTCCTGTGACTCGTTGCGGTCAAGGACCGAACGCAGAACAATAGTGTGATCTTCACCGTTGACATAGTCTGATACGGTGATGTAATCAACATACCCGTCGTTGTTCAGGTCAAGGTTGTTGATCCTGGTGTTCTCTTCGTTGATGCTTCTTTCGAATGCTTCAAGCGTCTCTGACTCCTGGAAGAGCTTCATGACTGCGTAGAGGTTCAGATTGTCACCCGGGAGACCCAGGTATTCCTCAGGGTAATCCTGCCTTCCGGCTACTGCTGCCGAAGCTATCAGGAGGCTGAGGATCGCGGTGGTAATTAACTTTTTCATCTCTTTACGTTTTACGAAGAACTTTGTCTTCGCAATAGTAAAATTCAAAAGTTATGCCAAAAATTATGTTGGAATGTTATATGCCTGTAATAGAGGCATATAAATTTCTAACACTATATTATACGGTCAATCCTGTGAGAAAAGAAGGATATATTGTGCTGAACAGTGATATTGCTCAAATAACTCTAATGATCAATACTTTAGAGTATGTCAGAACAATTTAAAGATGGCTGAGAAGGAGAATATGAATCCATTGGGTGACGGCCAGGCAGGATCGTTAAATAAAGGATGGAGGTAGGAGAGTTCAGCCTCCAGTGACATATTGTTCATGTTGAAGGCTACAGGCATTCCAAATTCGATCTCGAGCATGCTGAAGTTCTCCGAGTATACCGTGTTATAGGTTGGTATTTCTGTGGTAATGGTCTCGGTTACATTAGTAGTAGTGGTAGTTGTTGTTGTGCCTGATGATGAGCTGTTTCCGGATTCCTGGCCCTGCCCCTGTCCCTGGCCGCTGCCCGGTCCGGACGTTATTCTTCAATTGCTTTCCTGGCGTCGATGCACCTGAGCAGCTCACCGGTGAATCGGGCAGTGCGTTTGTTCATGGCATCAGGGTCGGCTGGCAGGCCTTTCTCATCAAATGATTCATCCACCCGTGGCACAGGAAACATAGCCGGGACGGTCCAGGCCCCAATCTTCCAGAGGCTGAATTGCAGCGAAGTGATCACCTGGGTTCCCCCGAAAGGGCCGTCAGAGACCGTAGAGATGGCAACGGGCTTGCGGCGCCACTCATCAGTAAGCAGGTCAACAACATTCTTCAGGCTGGCGGGGTAGCCGCCATTGTATTCCGGTGTCACAATGATCACCCCGTCAGCTGACCTTATCCTGTCCGCAAATTCAACAGCCTGCGGCAACGGATTCTCCTGCAGCTTAAGCCGCTCTTCGAAGAGAGGGAAGTTGTACTCGGCAAGATCGAGGATCTCTGCTTCAGCAAGTTGGTTTTCTCCCAGATACTGTCTGAACCAGAGCGCCACGCGATTGCTCTTCCTGCCCCTCCTGACACTGGAACTGATTATTGCTATTTTTTTCATATCTGCTAAGATACCACTTAATTAATCTCAGAGGTTCAGGCTGCCGGGCTATTGCAGGTGATGGTCGTTGTCCGCATAATGTATTGATAATCAGTCGTGAACTATGATATGACAACTGTTGTCGTAAGCCCTGTTTGCAGAAAACGGCAGGATTGAGTATCTTTGCAACGCTTCAGGAGTAAGCAAGATCTTTACAGGTGTCACATCTCCCGGACAGTTTTCAGTGTTTCATCATTCCGCCACCGGGTTAACCTGTGCCATTCCTGAGGTAATATCGCAGAAAGGGACTATCCCTGGCAGCACCGTTTGCCGAACCGCTCATGAAAAGACGGGGGAGCCAGAGGCAGAACAATACTTATTGTTAACTGATACTATTATAATATATGGCAGGACCAAACAACAGGTACATTAAAAAACAGAAGACGGAGAAACGTCTCAAGAAGAGAAAGGAAAAGGAACAGAAGAAGCAGCAACGCCGTGAGAACTCACCGGGTGGCGGGCTTGACAACATGATTGCTTACGTGGACAAGTTCGGTAACATTACCTCCGAGCCTCCGGCAGAAGAGGATGCCATCAAGCCTGAGGAAGCAGAAAAGGCCTCCGGCAGCTAGTACCGGATGCCATTCCATTTCTGCTTATATCTTCTGAGTGAAAGTCCACGGCTCCACAGGCAACAGTCATGGGCCCTGGTAGCCGGAACAGAAATCAGCCCTTCTTCCACTTAATGGTGCAGCCCACAGCCTTTGTGCCGGCAACAGGAACAGGCCGGCCCTCCAGAATACTATCAAGGGCATCTTCTGCATATTTCCTGTCAGCCATACCAGCATCATCAACATTATTGTCAATGGCTCCCACATACTCCACCACCAGCTTGCCATCCCTCCACGAGAGGATATAAATGTGAGGGGTATTCGTAGCGCCGTATTTTCGCACAACTTCCTGTGTTTCATCAAACAGGTAATCAAACCTGTAGTTTTTGCTTGCGGCAGTCTCCTTCATTTTTTCAAATGAGTCGCCGGGCGACACGGCCGGATCATTCGGATTGATGGCAACTACCGGGTATCCTTTGGGAGCATACTTCGCATGCAGATCCTGCAGGCGCTGGTCGTACTTCTTCACTACCGGGCAGGTGTTGCACCAGAAAGAAACAATGAATCCGTCAGCATCCTTGTATTCTGC
>JAAZAP010000158.1 GCA_012514255.1 Bacteroidales bacterium
AGAGCTTGCCGGCGTCCTGCTGTACATTCCATTCGTAGGTGCAGATATTCGCGAGGAACCACTCCATCTCCTCTTCATTCTCAAAGACTTTCCGGAAGAGGTACCTCGGGTTCCAGTCTATCAGGACACCCCCTATATCAAATACTACGCTGGTTATCTTTGCCATTCATGATTGATTTCCGGCGCAATGATAGTTATTTTTGACGCAGCCACCGGAAGTATTCATCCATAAACTTGAGTTTATCAAGGTTTGGTACTGTTATTGTCACCGGTTCTGAGCCCTTGAGATGGAGTACAGTCTCCTCTCCCTCATTGAAAAGGGGCCACTCCGGAATGCCTTCGCCGTTGGGATCACCATTCTTTGCAAAGTTTGTCCAGTACCTGATCATGAGGTCTGAAAGGGCCTGTTCTTCTTCTGTGGCCGGCATATTGGGGTTCATACCCATGTGTCCGAAGACATAGGCCATCTCCGATCCATGTCCGGCGCCGCGTGGTACCGGGCCATCCGGAAAGAATGGTTCCGGCCTGTACTGGTCGAAGTAATATGTGTAGACTCCTGAGCTGCCTGTCTCTGACTGCAGTCGTGCCCAGGCATATGAAGGCCAGGCGAAGGCCGTTTCACGGAAAATGTCTGCCAGGGAGTGATAGACCTCAAGCTGGTCCCCTCCCGGGTAGAGCTCCAGCGCCCGTTCTGCCATGGGGCCGAAACGTGCCCTTATCATATCAGCATACTGCTGCGGCTCCATAGGCTGAACGAACATGGACCCCTCATCAGAGTTGGTGCCAATAATAACGTTCACATCATTGTAGTTGCCATCCTGGTAAAGCTCATACTGGTCTCCGGTGATGACGTAACCGTCAGCATTGGGCCAGAACCCGCCCATCTGTGACAGCGGATCGTCAAGCCATCTGTCCCATGGAACCGTCCTGAGTGCCCTGAGGTTCTGAGCGCCCATTCTTTCGGCAAACTCGAGTCCCTGCTGTTCGGCACCTTTCAGCGAGGCCATATATTCGCCCATGCCCCTGCTGTCCCTTACCGGTCCGAATGAACCGCCGCTCTGGCTGATGGCGCCGGTGAAGAGTCCTTTTGCAAGAGGTGAGGCACAGAGCATGCTCACAGATATGGCGCCGGCGGACTCTCCAAAGATTGTCACCTTCCCCGGATCACCTCCGAAGGCTTCAATATTCTCCTGTACCCACCTCAGACCTGCTATCTGGTCAAGCAGTCCGTAATTGCCCGAGACACCGTTTTCTGATTCAGCTGAGAGTTCAGGATGGGCAAGGAACCCGAGGGCGCCTACGCGGTAGGCCACACTGACCATGATGACGCCGTTTTTCGCTATATTGTCACCGCTGTAGAGGGGTGAGGATGTGGCGCCGTTGGAAAATCCTCCGCCGTAGATCCAAACCATCACCGGAAGCTTTTCCCGTGATGATTTTGCCGGGGTCCATACGTTAAGATACAGACAATCCTCAGACATCTCCACGTCACCCATCCACTGGGTCCTCACCTGTACCGGTACAGGAGCATAGTTATCTGCTTTCATAATCCCTTGCCACGGCTCAACCGGCTGTGGCGCCTTCCAGCGCAGCTCCCCAACCGGAGGAGCGGCAAAAGGTATGCCCCTGAAAACGGCGATGCCATCCTCAAGGGTGCCCTGAACAATGCCGTCATCAAGCCTGACGGTGGCTTCCGAAAGTTTCTCACTGCGGCATCCTGCAATGAGGGCCGTAATAATCAACAGAGACATTACTGTGTTTGTTTTCATTTCATTTTATGTTTATTATTTCATTGGCCGATGAAAAAATGCATGAACCTTGTCTCCAAATCCTATTGCAGACTTATTACTCCTGAGGATTGCAGTGCGGCAGCATCCGGCTCCTTAATTTTCCATTCGTTGTCAAATGTACCCTGCCTGATAACATTGTCAGGACTCCTGTGGAACAGTATGAAATCACCGTATTTTTTCAGCATCTCTATTTTCGCGCCCATGAAGTTCAGTCCCTGCTGCCCGGCCTCCTGTTCCGGTGGCGTCCACCAGGGGAGACCGGAGTTGATGAGCAGGTAATGCCGGTTCATGGGGTATATATATACAAGCCCGTATTCTTCAGCCTCAGCGTTGAGATGCATGGGAAGCCTGTCGGCAAATTTTTCAATGACGGCGTTAGTTTCCCTGGTGCCAAAGAGTACCAGGTTGGAGGTGACATAGTCGCTCTGCCTGACATCCTTATCCGCTATCACCCTCGGGAATACCATTATCCTCCCTCCGCGGCCCGTCCAGTCGGCCGCTGCCGCTGCCTGCGCCCTGCGTGCATCCAGCTCCTCCCGTGACGGGTTGCCGCCAGTGCCGTAGACATATATATGGCTGCCGGCAACAGCTGCCGATATCGGGCCCTCGCCACCCGGCTGTTTGGCTGTCAGCCCGGGGGTGAATTTCCTGTTTGCCCAGCCTCCCTTTGTTTTTGTGAAAGAGACTGCATCGGCACTCTTCACTGAAACCGGCCGGCCATCAACAGTAAGAGAGACCTTCCTTGCTGCATCAAACATCGGATGACCTGCAAGATTAAGAGTAAAAGCCCCCAGACCGGTTGTTTGTATCTCTATCCTGTTATTTCCGGTGAATCTTGCATCAATTGTTGCCATCTCACCCGGAACAAGATCATCAAACCTTACCCAATAGGCCTTGTTGTATCTGAACCACATGGAGCTGAACTTAACCTGCTCAGGATACAAATCTCTTTTGAACTGTGAGAACCAGTCAAAGATGAACCCGTCCTTGTATGCCCACTCCCAGCTGTTGTGCCCTACGCCGGGGTACTCAACATAATCCAGACTTAGTGCCGTTTCTTCCAGTCTCGCTTTCCATTCAGTAGCTGTCCCGTAAAGTCCATCCTTATCTCCAATGAACAGGTGCACCGGGAGATTGCCGGCGTTACCGGCCAGCTCCGCTGTGCCGTCGGGTGGGGCTGGACAGACAGGTGCTATGGCTGCCCACACGTCCGGCCTGGTCAGTCCGAGCCACAGAGTGCCGCCGCCGCCCATCGAAAGACCGGTGAGGTACACCCTGTCTTCATCAATCAGGAACCTCGATTTAAGGTCATCAATCATGTCATACACATCCTGCTCAGGCACTCCCTGATAACCGGCGGTACCCCGAGCCAGAGGGGCAGCGG
>JAAZAP010000159.1 GCA_012514255.1 Bacteroidales bacterium
TCGTTATTTTCACTCATTTTAATAAATTAATTGAACATTAATAAGTTAGACATTATGTTGTTTAAAAATTGCTTGCAAAGATAATTATTTTTTGATTTCAGACATGAACAAGAGACAGATTTTCAGTCTATAAGAATTAAATTCAGGGTTGCAGGGTCCGTCACTGTTTAGATTGGTGCTTTTTTCTATTTTTGTCTTCTGTATAGCTAAAGAATTTATTCTGAGACACCGTTATCTCCGGAGACTATACCAGTGTACCCCGAAGAATGCAATTCGGTGTTGTTTGAATGTATGTTGACAGATCAAAAATGAATCTATGAAGGGTATTATTCTTGCCGGCGGCTCCGGCACCCGGCTCCATCCGCTCACCGAGGCCATCTCCAAGCAGTTGCTGCCGGTATATGACAAGCCGATGATCTATTATCCCCTCTCGGCACTGATGCTTTCAGGCATCCGCGATGTGCTTGTTATCTCAACTCCCCGTGACCTTCCCAGCTTCAGGGCCCTGCTGGGCGACGGTACCAGGATCGGGATGCGGTTCTCCTACCTCGAGCAGCCATCACCTGACGGACTGGCACAGGCTTTTATCATAGGCGAAGAATTCATAGGCGATGATAATGTATGCATGATCCTGGGCGATAATATCTTCTATGGTCACGGCTTTGGCCATGTCCTCAAACAGGCCGCCGCTCTGAATGACGGAGCCATAGTCTTCGGCTATGCGGTAAATGATCCTGAACGATATGGTGTGGTTGAGTTCAATGATGACCTGAAGGCGGTAAGTATAGAGGAGAAGCCGGCAAAACCCAAATCAAACTACGCAGTGACGGGCCTCTACTTTTATGACAACACCGTTGCCACACGTGCCCGCAGCCTGAGACCGTCACCACGCGGTGAGCTGGAAATAACCGACCTCAACAGGCTCTACCTGCAGGAAGGAAAACTGGAGGTTAAACTGCTGGGCCGCGGCATGGCCTGGCTTGATACCGGCACCTTCGACAGCCTTCTCCAGGCATCCAACTTCATTGCAACCCTTGAACAGAGGCAGGGACTCAGCGCCTCCTGCATTGAAGAGATAGCCTACAAGAGCGGATTCATCACAAGAGAACAGCTTGAGGAGATAGCCAGACCACTGGCAAAGAGCCAGTACGGACAGTATCTGCTCAAGGTGGCAAACGAACAGGCCTGACAATGAAAGTACACAGAACAGAATTCCCTGGCCTGCTCATAATAGAGCCCGATGTCTTCAATGACTCACGCGGCTACTTCTTCGAGAGCTACAACAAATTGAAATACCGCAATAACGAAATTGTTTACGAACCCGTCCAGGACAACGAATCGAGCTCCTGCCGGGGAGTGATCAGGGGACTGCACTACCAGGAGGAACCCTTTGCACAGGCAAAGCTCATACGAGTCATCGAGGGACGCATCTATGATGTAGCCCTGGACATTCGTCGCGGCTCTCCCACCTTCGGCAGATGGTTCGGGCTCATAATAGACTCCGAAAAGAAACTGCAGTTCCTGATACCCAGAGGATTTGCCCACGGCTTCTCAGTGCTGAGTGAACGGGCCATAGTGCTGTATAAATGTGATAAAATATACTCCGTTGAACATGAGAGGGGCATCAACGCCCTCGATCCTGCCCTTGGAATAGACTGGATGATCAGGGATGAGACTCCTGTCATCAGCCCTAAAGATATGAACCAACCCCTGTTGAGGGATATTACAACCAACTTCATCTTCAGCGAATGACAACCATACTGGTAACCGGCGCATCAGGACAGATGGGCAGTGAGATAAGAGAACTGGCCTCACGCTACAGCGGATACGGATTCATCTTTACCGATACCGGCGAACTGGATATTACCGACGCCCAGGCTACCAGTGAATTCTTCAGGGATAATTCTCCCTCCTGGGTCATCAACTGTGCAGCCTTTACCGCCGTTGACAGGGCTGAGGAGGAGGAGACTATGGCTACGACCATTAACGCCGGCGGTGTTACTAACCTGGTAAATGCCATGCAGGGAAGCAACTGCAGGCTTATACACATCTCAACCGATTACGTCTTTGATGGCAGCAGCCCGGTGCCCTACACCGAGGATGACACTCCCTCCCCGGCTTCAGCCTACGGTCGCAGCAAGCTGGCAGGAGAAAAGGCTGCACTTGGCTGGCCAAATACAATGATTATACGTACATCCTGGCTCTACTCTTCGTACGGAAATAACTTCGTGAAAACTATCCTGGGCAGGGCAGGCTCGGCACAGAGCCTCAGCGTCGTCTTTGACCAGGTTGGGTCACCGACGTACGCAGCCGATCTTGCTGCCGCCATAATGGATATCATCAGCGGTGTGATAAGGAACAGTCATAACTTCGTTCCAGGCATATTTAACTATTCTGACGAGGGGGTCTGCAGCTGGTTCGACCTGGCCTGCGAGATCGTCAGAGAAGCAGGTTCGCCCTGCGCGGTCATTCCCGTAAGAAGCACGGCATGGCCGTCAAAAGTCAGGAGACCGGCATACAGCGTCCTTGACAAAACAAGAATAAAGGAATACTACAATATTTCAATCCCTCACTGGCGAACAAGCCTTATCAAATGCATCACAAAAATTAACAGGATATGATCAACATTGACGACATCAGGAAGAAGGCGGCTGCCTGGCTGGGTGAAGAGTTTGACGAACCCACCCGCAATGAAGTAAAAAATATGTTGGAGCACGACGAGAAGGCACTTATCGATGCGTTCTACCAGGATCTTGAGTTTGGTACCGGAGGCCTGCGGGGTATCATGGGTGCCGGCACAAACAGGATGAACCGATACACCCTGGGCATGGCCACACAGGGCTTTGCTAACTACCTGAAGAAACACGCCGCCAATCCGTCGGCCATAAAGGTGGCTATAGCACACGATTGCCGGAACAACAGCAGTTACTTTGCACGCGTTGCAGCCGATATATTTACCGCCAACGGCTTTACAGCATACCTCTTTGAAGCACTCAGACCAACACCCGAGCTCTCGTACGCAATCAGGCTGTACGGATGTGACGGGGGAGTAAATATCACCGCCTCCCATAACCCGAAAGAGTACAATGGCTACAAGGTCTCATGGAACGACGGCGGACAGGTGGTCTCACCTCATGACAGGGGCATCATTGAGGAAGTCCGCAAGATTAAATCTGTCAGTGATATAATGACCGGCGGCGATGAAACAAGGATAATCACCCTTGGCGCTGAAACCGACGAGAAATACCTGTCCGAGGTTAAGGCACTCAGTATCAACCATGATATAATCCAGCGCAATCATGATATAGGAATTGTTTACACCCCGCTTCACGGAACCGGATATAAAATAGTCCCGGATGCCCTGGCGCTGTACGGGTTTACCAATGTGCACACGGTAAAGGAGCAGTCCATCCCTGACGGCAACTTCCCCACCGTTCACTCACCGAACCCGGAGGAGCCGGATGCTCTCTCCATGGCCGTTGCCCTTGCAAAGGAGAAAGGGGCTGACCTGGTGATGGCTACCGACCCTGACGGCGACAGGCTTGGTGTTGCCGTAAGAAAACCTTCAGATGAATTCGTGCTGCTGAACGGTAACCAGACCGGCGCACTGCTGACATGGTATATCCTTTCACAGAAGAAAAAGAACGGTGAGCTCAGGGGCAATGAATACATCATCTATACTGTTGTCACCTCTGATATCTTCGGGAGCATAGCTGAAAAGAACGGTGTAAAGTACTACAGGGTGCTTACCGGATTCAAGTATTTCGCTGAACTGATGCGCGACCTGGAGGGAAAGGAGAAGTACATCGGCGGTGGCGAGGAGAGCTTCGGATACCTGGCAGGCGACTATGTCCGTGACAAGGACGGGGTGTCAGCCATCACACTGGTGGCTGAGGCGGCCACCTGGGCACGAGAGAAAGGTAAAACTCTGTGGGAACTGCTGCTTGATATCTACGCTGAATACGGACTTTATCGCGAGAAACTGGTCAATGTTGTCAGGAAAGGTGCCGAAGGTGCTGCTGAGATTAAGAGCATGATGGAGGGGTACCGTTCCGCTCCTCCGGCAGAGATCGCCGGCAGCAGGGTCATAAAAATAAATGATTACCTGGAACAGGTCTCCCATGACCTGGTCACAGGTGAAAATACTCCTCTCCAACTGGAAAAGTCAAACGTACTGCAGTTCTTCCTGGCTGACGGCACAAAGATATCCGTCCGCCCTTCAGGCACCGAGCCAAAGATCAAATTCTACTTCAGCGCCAATACCGTGATGAATGATCCGTCCGTGTTTGAGACGCTGTGGAAAGGGCTTGAGGAGAGGATAGATGCAGTTATCCGCAACATGAAACTCTAAATGCACGATTGCCATGAAGTCATATCGCAAGGAGATTGTAGTAGAGACTCCCCACCGAAGGGACTATGTGAACATCACACCGCAGGTGCAGCAATGCCTTGAAGAAAGTGGCATCAGGGAGGGCCTCGTGCTGGTAAACCCAATGCATATCACCAGCTCTGTCTTTATCAATGATGATGAGAGCGGGCTGCATCATGATTTTGAGGTGTGGCTTGAGAAGCTGGCACCTGAGAAACCTCACTCACAGTACAGGCATAACGGTTTTGAAGACAATGCTGATGCCCATATGAAACGACAGCTCATGGGCCGCGAGGTGGTTGTCGCTGTTACTAACGGCAGACTCGACTTCGGTACCTGGGAACAGATCTTCTACGGGGAATATGACGGTATGCGCAGCAAACGCATCCTGGTGAAGATCATAGGAGAGTAAGACAACCTGGGCACCGGCAGACTAGTTCAATTATTCAGTCAGCATATTTCAATCTCCACTCCCGGATTACTGCTGACTGCCTGGGCATAAGGTAGAGGGTTGAGGCACACTTCCCAAGCACATAAGCCACAGAGGCGGCAACCGCACCTACCATGCCAAGGAATACCACGCATACGAGTAGTACTATAATGATTACGACTAACTCAACTGCAGTAGCCTTTGATATGGGGCCAGTGGTACTGTTGACCACCAGCAGCGACCGCTGGAAGTTGAGCAGCACCGTCAGCGCCGGCAGAAGAATCATGATCTGAAGAGGCAGGTACGAGAGATCAGCAAGCTCCTTGCTCAGTCCTGATACATCTATGAACCACAGGTCGGCAAGAGGGGTGAATGCCAGAAGTGAGATAAGCACCGTCACCGCTGAGCCAAGATATACGGCATAGTTGCGCAGCAGCCGGTAATTCTGCCGCTGTCTCCCTATCAGCGCAATGTTGACCTCCTGGTAAGACAATCCAAGACTCCTGAAGACAAAAACCAGTGAACTGACAACCGGAAGCACAGCCAGCGACTCCACGGGCATATAACTTCTGCCCATAAAGAAGGTGACAAAAGGATGCACCCCGAGAGAGAGTATGGAGGTAAGTGCCAGAGGGTAATAGAACCTGGTGATTGACCGAAGACCCAGGTGACCATTCTCCGTGTCCTCTGTTGTAACCAGTTTCCTTACGGCTCCGGATGCCATCATCCTGGTGGCTATGGCTTCGGCCAGAACAGCTATAGACATGGCTCCGGCTCCGACATATGCACCCCTTATCCCAGTGTTGTACAGTATCAATCCTGCAATAATGATGACAGAGAGGCGTACCATGGTTCCGTAAGTCACCCTCCGGGTCAGGTTGTTTCTTATTAGAATGCCCTGGTAAAACCTTCGATATCCGATAGATGCAGCCCAGGGGAGGAATATCAGCAGCGCGGTGTGCGCTATCCGGGCCACATCTTCAGGCACGCCCATAAGCCTGATAACTATGAAGTTGAAGACCGGGGGGATCAGCATGATGAGCTGAACGCCTGTAACGCTGAAATTCAATATGTCAGTGAAGTGCTTGAGTTTTTTGTAGGAATGATGCCCGGTGGCAAGTGCCGTGGAGGCACTCATCAGCATTATTATCGGCGCTTCAATGATCATTGCAAATGATCCTGCTATGCCGAAAGCGGCAAGGTTGATCTTCGCCTCGCCAAGACGCGCAATAAAGGAGATGAGAAAAGGCTGCTCGAAGGCCATCATCAGCCAGGTAAGCGCCAACGGCCCCCAGAAAAGAAATATCTTCCGGTACGTCAGTTTTTCAGTCAGATCCACCTTTTACAGAAAGCGCAAAGATAATCAATCCGGCACTACCAGCCTTTCCTTAAAAAAACTATCCGGAAAATTCACCAGGTACACCCTGTCCGTCGCCCTTGTCAGGGCCGTGTAAAACCATCTCAGGTAATCAATCGTGGTCTCCTGCCGGTTAAACATCCCCTGGTCAATAAAGACCCTCTCCCACTGCCCTCCCTGTGACTTGTGACAGGTAACCGCATAGGCGAACTTTATCTGAAGGGCATTGTAATAGGGATCATCCCTGACCGCCTCATATTGCTTCCTCTTGGACCGGATGCCCGGATGATCAGCCAGGATGGCAAAATAGAGCTCACGCGACTTCTCCGCGGAGAGTGACGGTGTGGGCATCATCAGCGTGTCAAGCATTACTTTGGCATCAATCTCCAGCTCTGCATCACGAAACCACAGGGTCATCTCCGCAAAACGCATACCGTACATCTCCTCGAATCTCCTTATTCTACGCACCTCGGCTATATCACCGTTGGCAATAAAAGAATTGCCATCATCATCCCTGAGCCAGAAATAATTGTTCTTCACCACCATGATGATGTCACCAGTGCTTATTTCCTCCTCGCGGAAGAACACGCGGTTACGGATCCCCTGGTTATACCGATTGGCAAGATTGTTTGAATTGACAACAACTATGGCCCCGTCAGTGCCACATCTGTCATAGGCTTCCGTCAATCGGTCAATAAGCTCGGTTCCCCCCAGGCGCTCAATGTCATTGTAACCCTCAAGGACAAGTTCCGGCACCGAAAGGTCGCCATCATTCACCTGCTGCCTCACCGCCGTGGCATTCATCAGGATGCCCGATCCCTCACTCTGCCTTATCACCTGGCGAAGCTCGAACATCTCAAGAGCGAAGCCTGTGGTTCTGAGCACATTTTCGTCGAGTGCAGGACTGACAACAGACCCTACCGGGGGCAGCTGCGCCACGTCGCCAACCAGTATCAGCTTGCAGTCTGTCCCGGTATAGACATATTCCAGCAGGTCGTCCAGCAACCTGCCGCTGCCGAACATCGAGCCTTCAGCCGACTCGTCCGGTATCATAGAGGCCTCATCAACAATAAAATAGGTATCCCTGTGCAGGTTGCGGTCAAGGACAAACTTTCCAACCCCGTCAGTGGCCGACTTCTGTCTGTAGATTTTCCGGTGAATGGTGTAAGCCTCCTTCCCGGTATAAGCACGAAGCACTTTGGCAGCCCTGCCTGTTGGTGCCAGCAATACTGACTTCTGCCTTAGCGTGGACAGTGTGGAAACCATGGAGGCTATCACGCTGGTTTTGCCGGTGCCGGCATAACCAGTCATCAGGAAAATTACGTCATTGGTGTTGTCTGATACGAATTTGGCCAGCATCCGCATGCAGTCAGATTGATCCTGTGTGGGAAGATAACCGAGGTTTTTATTGAGAAGATTGTAAATGTTTTCCTGTCTCATTTTATTTTAACAAACCGGATAACAGTCTGCTTTTTTTTTAAATTTGCACAAAGTTATTCAACAATCGATCAGAAAAGACATGAAAACGGCTCTCAACATCGTATTTGCAATCATAATTGTGGTGCTGGCCTATTTCCTGGTGGAAAGCATAATGAAGCCCATTCGTTTTAATAAGGAGAAGGATATCAGGGAAGCTGCAGTAAAAGAGAGGCTTATTGACATCCGGACAGCACAGGAGGCTTTCAAATCCGTTAAGGGCCGTTATACTGGCAGCTTTGACACCCTGGTTACCTTCCTCAAGACCGACTCCCTGCCGCTGGTATTCAAAAGAGGTTCGCTTACTGACGAGATGATTGCCGAGGGTATAACCTCCGAGAGAGAGGCTGTGAAAAAGGGCCTTATAAGCCGTGACACAAGCTATATCGCTGTCCGTGACTCAGTATTTGACAAAAACTATCCCATTGACCAGCTCAGGTATGTGCCCGGTTTGGAAAAGACAGAATTTCAAATGGCTGCCAGCACGGTTATGACCACCTCCATGGTACTTGTAAACGTGTTTGAAGCATATGTGCTTAACGACGTCTTCCTGGCTGACCTCGACAGGCAGCTTGTGGTCAATTACAATGACCAGAGGACCAAGATCACAGGTTTCCCGGGCATGAAGGTGGGTGACATCAGGGTGCCCAATAACAATGCCGGGAACTGGGAGGATTGATGGCCACGTCGCAGATATATCCCCTGGAGCTCATTGATGAGACCCTCGACATAAACGCGACAGACAATTACGATCTTACACTTGAGCTTTCTGAAGAGGGTGTCTCCCTGGCAATACTTGACCGCCTTAGGGGTAAGTATGTGATGCTCAGACATTACCCTCTTGAGGAACCGTCAGGTGGCGTACGCCGCAGTTTTGCAGACATCCTGGATGCGGATGACTTCCTCAGGAGGAGATACAGGAAAATTTTCATTATCACTCCCACGCTGAATAGCACCCTGATACCGGCTTCCGTCTATGAACCCGGCCTCCGGGAAGACTATTACGGTTTTAACTTCGGTGCATCGGGAGACGAAGAGATCTTCTCAAACAGCCTTTCATTCCCTGATGCCATTGTGCTTTTTGCTCCAGGAAAGGAGGCAGCCGGAACCATCGCATCCCGTTGGCGTGACATAACACCATGGCATCATACCAGGCCTCTGCTCTCCCATGTGGCAACCGCTTGCCGCACGAATGAAAATTATTATGTCCATCTTCACCGCGAAAAGGATTTTGTGACCGTGGTGATTGCGGAAAAACGTAATCTCACGTTCTGTAACAGCTTCTCCGTCTCCGATCCTCAGGACAGCGCCTACTACCTCTTCAGTGTGCTTGACAGGAAAGGTATAAGGCATGACGAGACCATTCATGTAAGCGGATTGGTCGAACCATACAGCGAGGCACATATAGCCCTTCTCTCCTTCGCTCCGGGAGTGAAATTTGCGTCACCCCTGATCAGACAGAGTTATAGCTATGTCATGAACGAAGTACACCTCCATCGCTGGCTCAATCTATTTACTGCTGCCTCGTGCGAATAACCGGCGGACAATACAGGGGACGCCTGATAGAGCCGCCCTCAAACTTCACGGCCAGGCCAACAACTGACTTCGCCCGTGAGGGCCTTATGAATATCCTGAATAACAGGTATGACTTTTCGGCAGTCTCGTTGCTTGACCTGTTCGGGGGTACAGGGGCCATAAGCTATGAATTTGCATCAAGGGGAACGGAAGAGATTGATATTGTAGAGATTGACAGGCGCAACTACGAATTCATCAGCAAAACCCTGCGCACCATGGGGCTGACGAAAGCAAGAGTCCACCGCCTGGACGTGCGAGACTGGCTGAAGATATGCCACAAGCAATATGATATAATCTTTGCGGACCCGCCATACACTCTCAGATGGCTCACCGGGATCCCTGACATGGTAATGGATTCGGGAGCCGTGCATAACTCTACAGTTTTTATTCTCGAACATCCGAAATCACTCGATTTTTCCATACACCCGTTACGGACTGATCACCGGAAATACGGAAACGTGAACTTCAGCTTCTTTAGCTTATCCGCCTCATAATCTGCACCATTAAAGTCGAGAAGGGATTTGTTAATGATCATTAACAAAAAATATTTCCCGAAAAGGTGAGACAAAAGATCCCCATGGCGGTCTTTATATTAGACTTATTCTAAAACTCTAACATTTTTAGCCATGGGAAAATTACTTTGGACAGTAGTGATTTCCTGTTGCATGGTGTTTAATGCCCTCGGGCAGGAGAGAACCATTACAGGAACAATCACAGACAAGTCTGACGGACTGCCCGTTATCGGGGCAACAGTCCTTGTCAGGGGAACATCTGTCGGTACAGCCACCGACATGAATGGGAATTACTCCATAAAGGCGAATCCCGGAGATATTCTGGTCTTCAGGTTCGTGGGGATGAAATCCCGGGAAATAACTGTTGGCACTGAGAGTGTCATTGATGTGGCACTGGAATTTGACGACGTCGGCCTTGACGAGGTTGTGGTTGTCGGTTACGGGTCTACCATTAAAAGAGAACTGACCGGTTCCATCACCAAGGTTGAGACAAAGGGCATCGCTGAGATGCCAACAGCCAGTTTTGAATCCGCAATCCAGGGCAAAACTTCCGGCGTCTTTATTGAACAGGCCAGCGGCAAGCTCGGGGAGACAGTAAAGATGAGGATCCGCGGATCATCATCCGTCTCAGCCAATAACCAGCCTCTCTACGTCGTTGACGGGGTACCGATTACTGCGGAAAACCTCTCCAATGAAGATAACCAGCCCACCAGCCCGCTGGCCGACCTGGCAATGACTGATGTTGAATCCATCCAGATTCTCAAGGATGCATCTGCAGCTGCCATCTACGGGTCAAGAGCCTCCAACGGAGTAGTGATCATCCAGACCAAGAGAGGTAAGGCCGGGACTACAAAATTTAATATACAGTATACCACCGGCATCAGTGAACCCAGTCGCCTGGTCGGGTGGCTCAATGCGGATCAATACCTTGAGCTCTTCAATGAATCAATGGATAATGTCTCCTTTGACGGTCTCGTGTGGGACTGGCTTCCGAAGGAAGACATCTGGGATATGTACGTAGGCCCCGTCTGGAAAGACGGTTATGACACCGACTGGCAGAAAGAGGCTTTCCAGAAAGGTTCCCTCAACAGGGTCAATGTATCAGGGTCAGGCGGCACGGATAAGACAAAGTACTATGCCGGCTTAAGCTATGATGATACCAGGGGTATCCTCCGTGGTAACAACATGAACAAGATGAGCGCAAGGCTTAACCTTGACCAGCAGGCTACTGACAGGTTCAGCTTCGGGATGCAGATGAACGTCATCCGTACCGAGATGGAAAGGGTTCAGAATGACAACGCCTTTGCCACTCCGCTGCAGCTTGTCGCACAGTCGCCTCTCACCCCGGTCTATGATCCGGAGACTGGCGAACTGAATACCGAGACCATATATTACAATGGCCTTATCTCACTCAGGGATGAAACCAACAACCAGACCTCATTCAGGTCACTGGCAAACATCTATGCTTCTTACAAGATTCTTAAGGATCTGAGCTTCAGAAGTGAGTTTGGAACTGACATCTATGACCTCAGGGAAAAGAACTTCTGGGGTCGTAAAACAATTACCGGAGGACCTGCCGGTGAAGCACAGAACCGCTCGGTAAGAGTTATTAACTACAACTGGGAGAACTACCTGACATATGACAAATCCTTTGACACTCACCACCTCAATCTCGTGGGAGGTATGTCATATCAGCAGTCGAACAGCATCGGCTCGGATATCTTCGGCAAGGGATTTCCGACAGATGACTTTACCAACATTGACAACGCTGCGGAGGTGACAACTTACGGAGGATGGGAGGAAGCAACATCTTATCTCTCATACTTTGCGCGTGCAAACTATAAGATCAGTGAGAAATATTTCTTCACCCTCAGCGGCCGCGTTGACGGTTCATCACGCTTCGGAGTGGATAACCGCTTCGGTTTCTTTCCCGCAGGATCAGCAGGATGGATCATTTCACAGGAAGAATTCATGGCAGGCATCAAGGATGTGCTGAGCTACCTGAAGGTAAGAGCCAGCTATGGTATTACCGGAAACTCGGGAATACCCGACTTTGCGCATCTGGCACTCTATTCATCAGTTAATTACGCCGGACGCACGGGAATTGAATCAACTCAACTCCCGAGCAGCGAACTTGGATGGGAAAACACCGCCCAGCTTGACCTTGGTCTTGACTTCGGATTCTTTAACAACAGGTTGACCGGTGAATTTGACTGGTATCAGAAAAGAACTACTGACCTGCTTCTCTACAGAACCCTCCCCGCAACATCAGGTTATGAGGGTATCTGGAATAATGTAGGGGAACTTGAAAATAAAGGAATCGAGTTCGCCCTCCATTCAAACAACCTCTCCGGCAAATTTATCTGGACAACCGACTTCAATATGGCATTCAACAAGAATACAATCATTGATATCAACGGTCCTGAAATCACGCCAAACGGCATCAATTATGTTATTGAAGGACAGCCTATCGGTGTCTTTAACATAGTCAAATATGCGGGCGTTGATCAAGCTAACGGCGATGCACTCTATTATATCAGCGCTGACAGCGATGAGACAACGAACAACTACAATCTTGCCGAGAAGCAGATCGTTGGTTCTCCCAACCCTGACTTTACGGGTGGTTTCAATAACTACTTTGAATATGCAGGTTTTGACCTCAATCTTCTCATCAGCTTTGTCTACGGTAATGAGATCTACAACGGTGGAGGCGTTTACCAGTCGGCCAACGCTGACTGGTTTGACAACCAGACAGCTGACCAGATGAACAGGTGGCAGAATCCCGGTGATATCACCGATGTTCCCCAGGCACGCCTTGGCGATGGTAACGGCACCAAGGAGTCGAGCCGGTATCTGTCTGACGGTTCATATATACGGTTCAGGAACGTGAACCTGGGATATACCCTGCCCCAAAGTCTTACCACTCGCATGAAAATGTCATCGGTCAGAGTGTATCTGGGCGTTCAGAACCTGTATACTCTGACAAACTACAAGGGATGGGACCCGGAGGTTAACTGGGTCGGTGTCGGACGTTCAACACAGAATAATAATATCATTCAGGGTTATGATTTCTATACTGCTCCGCAGGCAAGAACCTATACTCTTGGTATAAATCTCTCATTCTAACGCTAAATACCAAATAGTCGTGAAAAATATAACTAGCAAATACAAATTCTGGATTTTGATTGTTCCGGTATTGGCACTGCTGGCCTCCTGCACGGAGAAGCTTGAGATCAAACCAAAACAGTCAATTGATTCAGATTTAGCGCTGACAACTGCAGATAATATTAAGGCAGCAATGGTAGGGGCATACTCCCAGGCCAGCAATGACGGCATCTTTGGCTCGTACTTCAATGAGTACAGTGAACTCTATGCTGCCAGCAATGATATGAGGTTCATGGGCACATACCAGCAGCCCAGGGAATTCTACAACAAGGAGGCTACAATAACAAATAGTTACGTTGAGACAACATGGGTTCAGGCTTATGAACTTATTAACACCTGCAACACCTTACTTCAGGAAGAGGTTCTTGCAGTTCTCGATGACGCTGACGCTGACCTTGTGAAGGGAGAAGCTCTCTTCCTCAGGGGCTGGGCCATCTTCGAAATGACCAGATTGTTCGGTCTTCCCTATGATCCGGGCCAAGCCAACAATCAGCCTGGTATTCCGCTGGTTCTTACACCCACTTCGGTTGTTTCTGATGCTGTACCAGTAGCCAGAAACACAGTTGAACAGTGCTATACCCAGGCAGAAGATGATCTGCAAATAGCACGCGATCTTTTGCCTGACATGAACGGTGTTTATGGATCTTCATTAGCAACAAGTGCGGTGCTTGCCAGGCTCTACCTTCAGATGGGAAATTACCCATTAGCGGCATCTGAAGCCAACAGGGTGATCGAAAGCGGCAACTTCGGCCTGGCAGCAACACCCCTGAAAGCTTTCAACAACTCCGAGAACTCTGTTGAAGACGTCTTCGCTATACAGAAAAACATAAATTCATCAATAGGATGGCTGACTGTGATGTACGCATCCCTTGCCGGAGCAGGAAGAGGTGATTATGAGATTCAGCAGGTCTTTCTTGACAGGTTTGATCCGTCAGACCTTCGTGGCGCATTCCAGGAAGACACGCAGGATGGCTACACTCTTGACGATATCACAATGATGTATTACATAGGTGTCGGTACTATCCTGAACTATGGTGGCATCAACACTGCAAAGTGGGGCGACTACTACAGGAATATTCCTCTCATCAGGCTGGCCGAGATGTACCTTATCAGGGCTGAGGCTAACTTTGAAGACCCGGGTGCTGACATTGGTCCGAACACCCCGACGGAGGATATTAATGTCATACGAGGAAGA
>JAAZAP010000160.1 GCA_012514255.1 Bacteroidales bacterium
CAAATGTTACTTCATCATCCTCCTTGATTCTGTCAATCAGTCCTGTAGAGTGGACAAAATACTCTTTCGTTGAGTCGGCGTCTTTAATGAATCCAAAACCTTTGGATACATTGAAAAATTTAACAATTCCCTTATTCATAAAGATATTTTTTATTATGGGTGCAAAGGTAAGGTAGTTTTCGAGATAATATCTCTTTTTTTTTGCTATTTTGGAAAAAATCCCTTCTTCCGACCTCTGAGTATCTCTATTTCTTCCAGAATGACCTGGTGAATACAGCCAGTATTGTATAGATCTCGAGACGTCCGATGATCATGAGCAATACCATTGTGACCCTGGCAAGGCCATTAAAATGAGCAAAATTACCCAGGTTGCCCGAAGCTCCCATACCCGGTCCGACGCAGGCAAGTGATGCAGCTGAGGCGCCGGCAGCTTCAATGGCTGGAATGCCTGACAGGATCATAATCAGCATCCCCGCGATAAATATCAGTAAAAAGAGCTGGATGAATACAGTCATGAGGTTGTTAATATTGTCAGGAACTATCTGCCCGTTCAGCTTCACCGGCATGATTGCATTAGGATGCTGAAGCCGCACAGTCACATTGCGCAGGTTTTTAAGCGAGAGAAGGTGACGCGCCATCTTTATCCCTCCTGTGGTTGATCCGGTTGATCCGCCGGCAAAAAGCAGCAAAAAGATGAGTACATAAGCCGTAACCGGCCATTGAGTGTAGTCGGAAGTAGCATATCCCGTGGTTGTAATGGTTGAAATAACCTGGAACAGAGAGTGACGGAATGACTCTTCAAAGGTCCTTTCAGTGCCTGTATACAGAAGCATAGTTACGGTCACCACGGCAGCCGTGGTAAAGAAGATATAGAACCAGAACTCTTCATTGGAGCTGACCCTGCTATAAGCCCTCTTTAAGATATAATAAAAGACCACATAGCTGGTGGCAGCAAGGAACATGAAAATGGCAATCACATACTGGATGTACCCGGAAAAGCCTGCGATACTGGTGTTTCTTGTTGAAAATCCCCCGGTTGCAATGGTCCCGAAAGAGTGACATATGCTGTCAAACAGACTCATGCCCCCGGCCAGGAGCATAACCGTCTCGGCTACTGTCAGGCCGAGATAGATCAGTAATACCGTCTTTGCAATTGTCTTTGTTCGCGGTAGTATCTTTTCCTTGAGCGAAGACTCCATTGAAAAGAGATTGTAACCTCCCACCTTCAATGTAGGCAGAAAGATTATTACGAGCAGGATTATTCCTATACCTCCTATCCAGTGAGTCAGGCTACGCCAGAAAAGAACTGCCATTGAGTGTTGTTCTATATCGGTAAGTATCGAGGCTCCTGTTGTGGTGTAGCCGGATACGCTCTCGAACAGCATGTTCGTGAAACCCTTTATCTCTCCTGTGAATACGTAAGGCAGCACGCCTGAGAGAACCAGGGCCAGCCAGCCCAGGGTGACACTCAGATATCCCTCCCTGCCGCTTATCTTTTGAGTGATAGGTGTTTTAATCAAGACATAAAGAAGAGTGCCTGGAATGCCGGCAGAAACCAGTGCCAGTATAAATGGAAGAACCGGTTCTGAATAGATGAGTGCTACCGGTATGCAAAGGCTGAAGGAGGTGGCCGAGATCATCAGTACAAGCCCTGTGATCTTCAGTACGGATCTGAAATTTATGATGTACATCCCACCTTCAGGTGTATGTCCGGGACCAAAATGCCCGGATTGTGTGATTCCGGAGCGACTCGAACGCTCGACCCACAGCTTAGAAGGCTGTTGCTCTATCCAACTGAGCTACGGAACCATACCGTTGTCTGAAAAAAACCGCCGCAAATATAAGCAGATTTTTCCTTATGGCAACAGGGGAATGCCTTTCCCCTGATATCCATGCCTGGCTGGTCAGCCCTTTATTCTTTTCGGGTAGACTTTTTTCGCTGTATCGGCAAAACGCCTTTCGTCAGACTGTTTTGATCCAGTTAACCAGACCCTTCTTCTCAATTATCTCCTTCAGTTCTGATGGCAGGGGCTCAAAGGAGAACCGCTTCTCTCCGACTGTCAGTGATCCTTTTTCGAAGTCAATCTCCACTATGTCACCAGGTTTGTAGGCCTCCACAGCCTCCCTGTGCACTATCAGGGGCAGTCCCTGGTTTATTGAAGATCGGTAGAATATACGGTTGACAGACTTGATTATCACTGCCCGGATCCCCAGGTGGGCCAGCCCAACTGAAGGATGTTCGCGGGAGCTTCCGCAGCCGAAATTGTCTCCTGCAATAATTATGTCTCCCGCGTTTGCATTTTTGCTGAACGAAGGATCGAAGTCGCCAAAAAGCAATGGCACTATGGCAGCCGCATCGGAACTCATAACGCTGTATGTATGCTTCCCTGCAAACATCTGGTCAGTATTCAGATTGTCCACATCGGCATAGTTCCAGATACTGCCCTCTCTCCTGTTCTCTCCTTCAGCAATGGTATTGGTCTTACTCTGCGGAGGATTAAACGGGAAGATCTCGTTGCCCTTCACCACTCTCGGATCAGTTATGACACCGGTAATGGCAGATGAAGCTACCGTTGCCGGCGAGGCAAGATAGATCGACGCCTCCTTGTTCCCCATCCTGCCCAGGAAGTTGCGGTTGGCTGTGGAGATAACCGTATGGCCGCTGGCAGGTATGCCCTGACCAGTACCCAGACATGGCCCGCAACTGGGACTGAGAATGTTGGCACCGGCCTCTATGAGATCAGTTATTAAACCTTCGCGGATAGCCTGCAGGTATATCTCCTTTGATGCGGGGATGATATGCAGTTGAAAACCCTCCTTTACTCTTGCGCCCCTCAGCACTGCTGCGGCTGTCCTCAGATCCTCTATTCTGCCGTTGGTGCATGTTCCTATCAGCCCCTCATGTATTTCGGTTCCTGCAACAGAAGGGACGGACTTAATGTTGTCAACATGATGCGGGGCAGCAACCAGCGGAAAGACCTCAGCAAGATCAATAGAGATGCGTTTCTGGTATTCAGCTCCCTCATCAGCCCATGCACCTTTAAAATCCGATCCTATGTAATTACACAGCACCTCGTCAGCCGGGAAGACGGCATTCTTTGCACCCATCTCCGAAGCCAGGTTGGCTACTGTCATCCTCTCATTTACATTCAGCGTGGCTACACCCTGGCCATGAAACTCGATTGACATGTAATTGGCACCGTCAGAACCGAGCATGCCGATTATCCAGAGTGACAGATCCTTGGCACTGACACCGGGACGCAGCTTGCCTGAAAGGTCAATCCTCATGGAGGGAGGAACAAGGAACCAGGTCTCTCCTCTCTTCCATATGCCTGCTGCCTCCGTGCGGTCAATGCCTGCTGCCAGCGCATTGAAAGCACCGGCAGTGCATGTATGGCTGTCAGAACCAACAATGATCATTCCCGGACGGGCATGCTTTGACATCATCTGGTGACAGATACCCATACCTGAATCATAGAATTTCTTTATTCCCTGCGCAGTCACAATATTCCGTATATCCTGGTATTGCGTAGCCAGCTTGGCATCAGCGGGTGGAGCATTGTGATCGAGTACCACCACCATCTGTTCCGGGTCGGAGACCTTCTCTCCTCCCATTTTCCGGAATGTCTGGAAGATGCTTGATGTATTGTCATGCGTCAGGATAAGGTCAGGTTTCCTGAATACCACCGCTCCTTCAGGAGCCCCAAGAACCTTTTCTACAAATGTCATCGGCTTCATATCTAATCTTTTGATTTCTTATATCTTACCTAAAAGTCCGCCACGCTTATATATCTCGTACTGTGCATCATAGAATGGATTAATTGAAGTTTTTAATCCATTGCGCTCATTGACCACCTCCCCGGTGATAAGGTTAACAGAGATGATATCCTGATCCTTCAGACCAATCTTATCAAATGAGTCATATGTAAGTACAGGGAAAGCGGCATTAATGGCATTACGCTCGTAGATGGCTCCGAAAGAGCGTGCTATCACTGCCTGCACTCCCAGTGAGACAAAACAGTCTACCGCCTGCTGACGTGAGCTGCCGCTGCCAAAGTTCTTTCCGGCGATGATGATATCGCCTGCCTGTGCCCTCTTTGCAAAGTCTTTGTACCCTTCAAGGTTGTCGAAGGCATACTGCCCCATCTCACGGATGTCTGTAATGGCGAGGTAGCGGTTATGGAATATCATGTCAGTGTCTATGTTGTCACGTTCAATGATCCAGACTCTTCCCCTGATAACGGATGGTTTTGCAGTTGTTTCACTCTTTAACGGTTTTGCCTCATCAGTTATCACGCCTGTGCGGAAGTTCGTCACCAGTGGTGTGGCAGGCACTGCATCAGGGGTGGTTATATAGCCTGCAACAGCTGATGAAGCCACTACGGCCGGTGATGCAAGAAAGACACTTCCCTGCCCCTGTTTGCCCGGAAAATTCCTGTTGCCGGTGCTTATCGTCACCTCTCCCTTGCCGTTCTGTCCCACCTGGCCGGCAGCACATCCTGCGCATCCGGCGTTGGAGACCAGAGCTCCGGCATTCTTGAAGATCTCCAGCAACCCCTCTTCAAGGCATTGCATCCATACTGCATCGGTGGAGGGAACTATCTTGAGAACAACTCCCGGAGCAACTTTATTACCTTTAAGTATCGAAGCAGTGATGCGCATATCTTCTATCCTGCCGTTGGTACAGCTCCCGATGAAGGCAGAGTCTATCCTGGTGACGGGCAGTTCCTTCACTCCCACCGTATCATGCGGCTCACCCGGACGCGAGACCATTGGCACGAAAGAGGAAACGTCAATGTCAGCAGTCAGTGCGTATTGTGCGTCCGTGTCTGCCCAGACAGGCTCGAACGGTGATCTCGCGCGTTTGCGGCAGTAGTCAATTATCTCCTCTGTCGGAGGGAACAATATGATTATTGCTCCCATCTCTGTTGCGATTGAAGCGATGGTGATGCGCTCATCAAGTGTCATCCTGTCAGTGGTCTCTCCATAAAGTTCTATGCTGTAGCCAAGCAGGGTGTTGGCGCCATAGATGCGCAGAAGATTGAGAATGACATCCTTTGCGGCGACTCCTTCAGGCAGTGATCCATTGAGTGTCAGCTTTACCGAAGCAGGAACCTTGAACCAGACCCGGCCGCTGTTCCATGCGGCAGCGATATCCATGTCACCCATACCCTGCCCGAAAGCCCCCACTGCCCCAAGAATGTTTGCATGGGAGTCGGTTGATACAGCAGTGGCACCGGGCCATACATAACCCTCTTCGATGAGCAGGTGAGTGCCTATGCCTGCATTTATGTCATAAATCCTTATGCCGTTGCTGCGTCCGTACTGGCGGCATATATGCTGGTTGACGGCATATTTCTGGTCAGATCCTGTAGGATTGCAGTCAAAAGTGAATAACGTCTTATCAGGGTCTTCCACCTTCAGGCCGAAATCATTCAGGTTCTTGACCACGTTTGCGCCTCCGAAATCCCTTGCAGCACGGGCGTCAATTGTGATATCAACTATGTCACCAGGCCTGACTGTATCATATTTGGAGTGAGCGGCAATTATCTTTTCGGTTATTGTCATTCCCATGGTCATGATGGTTTAATTGGTTCATCAGCAAAATTAACAATACGTACGGATCCCTGATATGAAAAATATCATAGCAAACACCCGTGCAAAGTTATCAGGGAAAAATCAGTTTCTGTACTGTGCCCTGTAATCGCGGGCAGACATTCCGGCATGTTTGCGGAACTGCTTGTTAAAGTTTGATACGGTGGCAAAGCCGCATTCGAATACTATCTCGTTGATCTGATGATCAGTTTCCCGAAGCAGGTAACAGGCCTTGTTGGTACGGACCTGGTTGACATAATCCACAAATCCGCTGCCGGTGCTTCTTGAGAAGAAGCGACTGAATGAATGGGGACTCATCTTTGCAATGGCAGCCACCTCCTTCACGGGAATGGCCCTGTAGAAATTGTCCCTTACGTAGAGGCAGACGTCTGTCAGGCGGCTGTCGGTCAGGTTGAAACTGGCATCGGGACTCTCTCCTGAAAGAATCTTGTATTTGGGTGCCGAGCAGAGTATCTCAAACAATTTGAAGAGACTGACCATTTTTTTTACTCCTGTATCAGACAGCAACCTGCGCATTGGTTCTTCAGCCGCTTCACCGGTCTCAGGAGGGAAGGATATGCCCCTGGCCGATGCGCTGAGCAGCCTCCTCAGATCAGCCAGCTCAAATTGCGAGAGCAGGTTATCACCAAGAGAATCACGCATGAAATGAACCATTATGGCATGTCTCCTGCTCTCTTTATCTTCCTGGCGGTGGAAGTTCCAGAAATGTTTCAGGTCAGGACCATACATTACCAGATCATAACGGTCAAAGATCTCAACTGAATCACCCGCCACACGCGTTCCGTTGCCTGTAATGTTCAGAACTATCTCATATTCAGGATGCAGATGCAGAAAACTG
>JAAZAP010000161.1 GCA_012514255.1 Bacteroidales bacterium
GGAGGAACGATGCCACCAGCGGCAATTCAAAGGGGGAGTGTTTCCCGGTAAAAACAGTAAGTGCAAGGTTGACGAGCAGAGGTATGGTGGCCAGGGTGATCAGGCTGTTAACCGCTATCAGCGAAACCGAAAGAGCAACATTCCCCCTGAACAGCACTGTAACAAATCCGGATGTGGTCCCGCCGGGACAGGCAGCCAGAATGATGAATCCCACCTTAATTGTCGGAGGCAGGTCGGTGAACCCGATTACCAGGAATACCATCAGGGGCAGCAGAATCATCTGTGACACCAGGCCCAGGATAAAGGCTTTCGGTGACCGGTATATCTTCTGCAGATCGTTGAGATTGATAGACAGCCCCACTCCGAACATGATGGTGGCCAGAACTGCGCTGACAAGAAAATCAATATAGGTCAGGTTCATTCGCGCAAAGAAACAGGTTTTAAGTCAGAATGACAATAAATAAAACTGACCTTTATGCCCCTTCCGGGTCCGCCACCAGCCCCATGAAGACTATCGTGCCCGTGGTTGTCTCGCGGATGAAGTAGAGGAACGGCCTGTTTAAATTTATCACCTGCGGCTCGGGAGGAAGCGAGGTGCGGGTGAAGCCCACCACCGTTGCCGCAGCAGCCTCAGTGCCCTCTTCCTTGTTTTCAATGAATGTCTGGTGCAGCACGAAGGAGATGAATACCTCAACATCACTGATCTTACTGAAGTCAGCAGACCCCGGATCAAATGCCGGTCCCATGCCCAGGCTGATCAGGTCATCATTCAGTCTGCGTTTGTACTCATACTTGAATTTCGGCATGTAGAGCATCACTTCTGTCTGCCCGTACGACAGTCCCTGCATCCACTCTTCCCATTTGCCTGCATCAAGTCCGGACAGTATCTCCGCCGGTGTAACCCCTTCATCCGGCAGGGCCACAACCATTGAGTAGTTTCCCTGTCCGTACGGAAGCTCAGCCAGAGTGACCCTGTCTGTGCTGGACACCGCGAACTTTCCCTTCTGGTACATCATGGGCACATTGGCAGGATTCCCCGGTGTGATGTAGAACGGCCGGCCGGTTGTGAGCTCCGGATCAAACTGATGCTTCCATTTACCGTTGAAGTATACCGCATTTATAAGCAACATGACAAGATCAGGCTCGAGCCGCGAGATCATCTTCTGTATCCTGTCATGCGTTTTCTCCTCTATCCATCCGTTGATGATATTCACTGACCCTGGATCGGACACGTTAAAATTTCTTGCCTCTGCCAGGTACCACTTCTTCAATGCTTCAATGAATTCATCCTTCACCGGGAACTGATTCTCAACCCATACTGAGTTGGCTATCTCCATGACAACCCGTTCATCCACCGGCACCATCTCACTGACCAGCTTGCGGTAGGTATCATTGACTTCATCAAGGCTCATCGCGTCATATCGCAGGGACGCTTTTACAGCATCAAAGGTCTCGCCCGATGCGCCGTTGAGTGTCATTGAAAGAGCGCTGGTGATGCTGAACGGAGAGATCATTATGTTGGTGCCCGGCTCCTCACCGGCCACAACCGGTTTAAACAGGTCAAAGGCAAACCTGTTTGCCGAGGTAACCACCTCTCTCTGTTTGAGCGTAAGCTCTATCTCCACGGGATCGGACGGCAGGGTCCTCTCCGGCTGTTTCTCACATGATGCCATCTGTCCTGTTGTTCCGGCAACAAATACAACTGCCAGGCTTAGAAAGCTGTTTTTCATATTTATCCTGTTAAGGTAACAACATTTAATTACAAATATAATGCCTGTAAAATGAAGAGTGCCCCGGCATAGGCCGGAACACTCTTTCCCCCCGTCTCCCCATCAAAAATATCATTTCACCGGTTCCTCTGCCTGTATCCTTTATGCCGGCCACGGAGAGGGGCCGGCATAAACCGGCAGGTGTCACCTGGGATCAACCACCTGGCCCATAAAGACTATGGTACCTGTGGTGCTCTCCCTGATGAAGTAGAGGAACGGACGGTTGATGTTGACTATAGTATTGTCAGGCATCGATGTAAATTCAAACTCAACCACAGTTGCAGCCGCAGCTTCAGTCCCCTCCTCATCAGTCTTGATATAGGTCTGATGCAGTACCCTTGATATCAGGATGCCCTGGTCGGAAATATTACTGAAATCAGCGGTTTCGGTGAAGGCAATACCCATGCCCATGGATTGCAGGTCATCATTCAGGGTTCGCCTGTATTCATATTCAAACTTCGGCAGGCTGAGCTGGACCTCTGAGGTAGCGTAAGAGAGCCGCTGCATCCACTGACTCCAGTTTTTTGAATTCAGCGTGGATGCTGCAACAGGCAGTGACACCCCCTCATCGGGGAGCATGACCACCATGGTGTAGTTTCCCTGACCGTACGGAAGTTCAACCAGGGTTGCATTGTCGGTTCGCGTTACTGCAAAATTCTCCTTCTGGTACATCATCAGCACATTTACCGGGGCATCGGGAGTGACATAGAACGGCTTGTCCGATGTCTCCTTTTCATCAAACTGATACCTCCACTTGCCGTTGAAATAGATGGCATTAATGAGCAGCATGGCCAGATCAGGACTCAGATAATCAAGCATGTCCTGAATTTTGTCATGCGTCTTGTCCTCTATCCATCCGTTAACGAGGTCAACGGCGCCCGGGTCTGAAACGTCAATATTCCTGGCCTCAGCCAGGTACCATGCCTTCAAGGCGTCAATATAGGGCTGTTTCACTGTCAGCCTTTTCTCAACCCATACCGAGTTGGCAATCTCCATTGTAACCCTCGGATCAACTGGAACCATATCTTCCA
>JAAZAP010000162.1 GCA_012514255.1 Bacteroidales bacterium
GTATCCTTCGAGGCAAGATAGATTGCGCCAATAAGTGCACCCGCACCGGCGCCGCCCATAAGGAAGCCGTAGGTATGTGAATCGCCCTGCAGGACATCCTTCGCATAAACAGGCATGAGCACCTGGTATGAAGCCCCCATGAGACTCACCAGTCCCAGCAGGAATATGATATGCTTTATTGGTGCGAAGCCGAAGGTATAAGCCAGTCCCTCCTTCATCTCACGCAACATGGGAGTCTGCTTTTTCTTTTCCTTTATCACCGGCACCCTCATTGCCATGAGAGAGCCTATTACAAAGAAGTAACTCAGGGCATTGATCAGGAAGCAGGCTCCCTCACCCATGGCAGCCAAAACTATACCCGCCACCGAGGGACCTATCAGCCTTGCACCGTTGAACATCATTGAGTTGAGGGCTACAGCGTTGCCGATGTCCTCCTTCCCGTTCACCATATCTATTACGAAGGAGTGCCGCGCGGGCATGTCAAATGAATTTATGCAGCCGAGGATCACACTGAGCACAATGATGTGCCATATGTCAAGCCCTCCTGTCAGACTCAGCCAAGCCAGTACCCCGGCCTGTATCATTGAGATGACCTGGGTGAAAAGCAGCACCCGGTAACGGCTCCACCGGTCAATAAGCACTCCGGCAAAGGGTGCAAGCAGAAATGACGGAATTGTCCCGGCAAACCCCACCACCCCGAGCAGAACCTCCGAACCGGTCATCCGGTAAACCACCCATGGCAGAGCAATCCGCTGCATCCATGTGCCTATCAGCGATATGCTCTGACCGCTGAAAAACAAACGGTAGTTGCGGTGACGCAGTGATCTGAATATAATGTCAGCTCTTACCATTAAACCGGGTGCAATTATCCCTTCCGGAATAGCCCCCCCGTGCAAAAATATTGATAAATTGCCATATTGACTAACTAGCTTTTTTAATAGCTGAGATCATGTATTATATCCTTTTCTACACGACTGTTGAGAACTACATTGAACGCCGGGCACCCTTTCGCGAGGAGCACCTCGGACTGATACGTGAGTTCCACGACGACGGCCGACTATTTATGGCCGGGGCGCTGGCAGAACCGGCCGACAGTGCCGTGCTTATCTTCAGGGGTGACAACCCGCAGGCGGCGCACGACTTCGTCAGCTGCGACCCGTACGTGAAGAACGGACTCATCACCCAATGGACGGTCAGACCCTGGATGGTGGTGACACATCAATGTGAATCCTAAATTATCAAGCCATATGAAAAACATTCAATGCCATTCCGGCAGGGCAGTCAATATTGCCGGGTTAATAATCCTGATCGTTCTTGTGCCGGCATTAACTGCCAGCGCTCAGAATCCGTTCATGCAATATCCTGATATTCAGGGAAACACTATTGTCTTCACCAGCGGAGGCGACCTCTGGAAGGTTGCTGCAGACGGTGGTACGGCATGCAGACTCACTTTCGGCGACGGCCGCGAGACCTATCCGGAGATATCCCCCGACGGCAGCCTGATTGCCTTTACCGGTGAATATGACGGCAATGCCGATGTTTATGTTATGAACACTGACGGAGGCAATATCACAAGACTGACATGGCATCCGGGCCTGGATGAAGTAACAGGCTGGAACCCCACCAACAATAAGATCATGTTTACCTCCGGCCGTCACAGCCCCTCACGCTACGTGAAGATGTTCATGATCTCCCCTGACGGCTCCGGCCTTGAAGAGATGATCATGTATGATGCCGCCCGCGGCAGCTTCTCCCCTGACGCGAAAAAAATTGCCTACAATAAGGACTCACAGGACAATGCCACATGGAAACGCTACAGGGGAGGAAGGGCACAGGAGATCTTTATCTATGACCTCGTAAAAGACACGGAGACCAACATAAGCAATTACGGCGGATCAGACCGGTGGCCCATGTGGATCGGAGATAAAGTATATTTCAGTTCAGACCGTGACAGGGTACTCAATATCTGGTCATATGACACCGGGAGCGGCAAGATTGAACAGGTAACAAAACACAGCGAGTATGATGTGAGACACCCCGACTTCGGAGGCAACCAGATTGTCTATGAACTCGGTGGTGATATCTGGAAACTTGACCTGGCATCAGGCAACTACGCAAAAGTTCCCGTCAGGATACTGAACGACATGGAGGAGAGACGCCCGTTCATGAAAGATGTCAGCAGTGACATCACCCGCGCAGACATCTCTCCCTCAGGCATCCGGGCACTGGTGGTTGCACGAGGCGATATATTCTCTGTCCCCGCAAAGGAAGGCCCGGTAAGAAACCTCACCGCATCATCAGGTGCACGGGACAAGGATGCAACCTGGTCGCCCGACGGTAAATGGATTGCATTCTTCTCTGACACTTCAGGGGAATATGAACTTTACATCATGAAACCTGACGGAAAGGAAAAACCCCTCAGGCTCACCTCCCTGGGTGCTGGATACCGGCATACACTCAAATGGTCACCTGACAGCAGAAAGATTGCCTGGACAGACCATACGCTGACACTCTGGTTCATAGACGTTGCCACGAAGACAATTACTAAAGTCGACAGGGAGGAATATGAGAACGTGGATGTAGCCCTTGACGTGAAATCAATATTTGATTACGCATGGTCACCCGACAGCCGGTTCCTGGTCTATTCAAAAATGAACGAGGCCTTTATGTACCAGTTGTATGTTTACGGCCTTGAAACAAAAAAGATCAACTGCTTAAGCTCCGGTCTATTCCATGATTTTA
>JAAZAP010000163.1 GCA_012514255.1 Bacteroidales bacterium
GCACCCATGGCCTCGCGGAGCCACGCACCGGTGTCGCCCGAGACCTGCATCAGGTTGCGTGTTGTCTTGTAGAGAAAGAGCCTTGAGGCGTCAATATGTTTTCCGAAGGCACGTTTCTCGAAATACTCCACGATGCCTGCGGCGGCGTGGGCTGTACATGCTCCCAATTCCAACTGGTTTTCGATAGGTGAACAGTATTCCCTTAGATCGATCTGTCCTGCAGTCCTGCGGTCTTGCGGTCTTGCGGTCGGGGAGGGGAATTTCAGCTTTCTGTTAAACGCCGTTATCTGACGGTGTAACGTTGTGTAGTCGCGCAGGTCGGGTTGCGGGGCGAGCCAGCCGGTGCCAACTTTGTGCGGGACGCCGCTGACCCATATCTTTCGGTTGAGTACCCTGTTTTTCATAACCCCGGGTTGTTATTGCCTGCTATAACTACTTCCTTCAAAGTTGAGCCGGATGGTCCGGTTATTATCTCAAACAGTCTGAATGAGGATCCCGGATCAGTCGGAAGTTCACCTTCCTCCGAGGATGCATAGGGTGGCGCGCCTTCGAAGGCTTGTGCCGCATAGGCACTTTTGGAGAGCATTGCTGCAAAGGCTTCCATGCTTTCAGGCAGCTGTGAGTCGACAGCAACACCGTACGACTCCAGGGCGCTGTTCTTAAAGGCCATTTTAAGCTCGCTGGATCCTACGCCCGGCTTCAGCACCATGAACTGGGGATCGGAAAGGTCAGGCAGATAAATCACGGATGTTTTAACCGTTTTATCCTTTTCTGCAAGGTATTCTACCAGCAGGTAGGGCTTGAGAGTGTAGAAGCGGAGTCCGGTCTCGTTTTTGAGTCCCGCGTCAGAGTAGATCTTAACAGTGGCACAGCCAGTCAGCAGAATGCCTGATACTGTTAATGCTGCAAGAATAGCTAACTTTTTCATGTTTTGTAGAGTTTATCAGACCCTACTAATTTAGGAAAATACCAAATACAAGTCAAGTTTTTGTCTTGCAGTCGTGCGGTCTTGCGGTCCTAAGAAATGAGTAAAAGTGGCTTTTTATCCAATTTTCAGGTAGGTGATGCCTTCCAGGGTGGTTTTATCAAAGACACCGCGGCCATCGATGAGGAGAGGGGTTTTCATCAGCTTTTTGATCTTCTCCCAATCGGGCATACGGTACTCTTTCCATTCAGTGACATGGAAAAGAACATCTGCACCCCTGACTGTGTCATAGATATCGTCTGCATATTCAATGGAGTCTCCAAGCCTGAACCTGGCCTCATCCATGGCGACGGGGTCATAGGCCTTCACGGTGCATCCCGCTTCAATGAGCTGGCTGATCAGTGTCAGCGATGGTGCCTCGCGCATATCATCGGTGCCAGGCTTGTATGAAAGTCCCCAGATGGCTGCTCTCTTGCCCTCAATCTTCCCACCGAAGCAGTCACTGAATTTTGTGAAAAGCACTTTCTTCTGACGCTCATTGATAGCCTCTACTGATTCCAGAAGGGTTAATGGTGACTTATGATCCTTCCCCGTTTTTATCAGCGCCTTGACATCTTTCGGGAAGCATGATCCTCCAAAACCGGGTCCGGGATAGAGGAACTTGCTGCCAATGCGGGAGTCAGATCCAATGCCCTTCCTGACCATGGCCACGTCAGCACCCACTTTCTCGCACAGATTAGCTATCTCATTCATGAAGCTGATGCGTGTCGCAAGCATGGCATTGGCAGCGTACTTGGTCATCTCCGCCGAGGGGATATCCATGAAAATGACCCTGAAGTTACTCAGTAACATTGGTGCATAGAGCCTTGTCATAAGTTCTTTTGCTCTCTCGCTCTCCACACCCACCACCACACGGTCAGGCTTCATGAAGTCATCGATGGCAGCACCCTCCTTAAGGAACTCGGGATTGGATGCAACATCAAATTCAATTTTCTTACCTCGTTTTTCGAGCTCCTGTTCAATTTTGCCTCTGACCAACTTTGATGAACCGACAGGGACAGTACTTTTTGTGACCACCAGTAGGTATTTCTCAAGGTTCTGTCCTATCTTTTTTGCCACAGCCAGAACGTGGCTGAGGTCCGCGCTGCCGTCCTCTCCCGGTGGTGTACCCACGGCAATGAAGAGCATCTCAACCTCATTGAGGCTCTCCGTCAGATCAGTGGAGAAGAAGAGCCTGCCGGCCTTCACGTTTCGGTGCACCAGGTCGTCAAGGCCCGGTTCATAGATGGGGATGATGCCATTGTTGAGTCCGGCAATTTTATCTGTATTGGTGTCAATGCACCAAACGGTGGCGCCCAGTTCGGCGAAGCAGGCGCCGGTTACCAAGCCGACATATCCTGTTCCAACTATTGAAATATTCATATACTTAAAATAATGTCCTGCGGTCCTGCAGTCATGCAGTCTTGCGGTCAAATAAAGTACTTATAATCTCAATTATGCGTTCGGCGGTGTGGCCGTCCCAGAGAGGTGGTATGCTGCCTTTCTTCCAGTTCCCGGAGAGAAGCTTATGCATTGCCGGTGCGATGGCATCGGGATCGGTACCCAGCAGCTCGTTAGTGCCTATGGTAACCGTCTCGGGTCGCTCGGTGCTGTTGCGCAGGGTCATGCAGGGCACACCCATGACCGTTGTCTCCTCTGTTATGCCGCCGGAGTCAGTGATCACTGCCATCGCCCTCTCAACGAGGTAATTGAACTCGAGATAACCCATGGGGTCAGTCAGATGCAGCACCGGACTGATCTTTATCCCGTTATCACTCAGTATCTTTCTTGTCCTGGGGTGAACAGGAAAGATAATCGGTATTCCTCCCGAGGTGTCTGATATCTCGTCAAGGAGGTGTTTAAGGTTGGCAGGGTCATCAACATTGTTGGGGCGGTGCAGGGTAAGGACAATAAATCTCTTTTCAATCAGTCCCTGCTCATCCCATATTGCCGGTTTCCTGAATCTCGGACGGCTGTCCAGCAGCGTGTCTATCATAGTGTTACCCACGAAGAGGATCCGGGTTTCAGTGACTCCGCTTCGCCGGAGGTTTTCATTTGCTGTTTCAGAAGTAGTAAAAAACCAGTCGGTTATGCTGTCAGTCACAATGCGGTTAATCTCCTCAGGCATGCTCATATCACCTGACCGTATACCCCCTTCTATATGTGCCACAGGCACCAGCATTTTTTTTGCAGCGATGGCGCATGCCATTGTTGATGTGACGTCGCCCACCACAATGCACAGATCGGGTTTCTTCTCCGTCAGCAGCTTCTCGTAACCAAGCATGATGCCCGCAGTCTGTTCTGCCTGGGTACCGCTGCCCACATTCAGATTGATATCAGGTTCGGGAATGCCAAGGTCGTCAAAAAAAGAACCACTCATGTTTCGGTCATAGTGCTGGCCGGTGTGCACCAGCCTGAACTGTAACAGGTCACGGCGCGAATCGCCTGAAGGTAGTTTTTCATTATAAGCACGGATTGCCCTGATGAGAGGTGCAATCTTCATGAAGTTGGGGCGGGCGCCCACGATCAGGTCAAGAGAAGCCATATAATTTTTCAGAGCCCGGGGTCTCAGACCCCGGGGTACGAGGATGAAAAGATAAATACCAGGATAAATCCAGGATTATTATTTGCCGAAGAGGAGGCCGAGCCTCATATTAACAAATGAGTCACGCCAGGCTGGAGGTGTTCCCGGTGTATTAAAGAAATCACGGTCTGCCATTGAAAAAAGTCCGGCTGAGAAGGAGAGATGAGTATTCCTGGCAAGAGGCACAATAATTCCAAGGCTTGGATTAGCGAAAATTCTGGAATAATTCTGAAAGTCATCAAAATTCAACAATACACCTCCTGGCACAGCAAAGAAAAACTTCACCCTTTGTTTGCCCATAAAATATCTAATATCAGCAAAAACAGGCACCCCATATCCATCATTATACTGATAATATCCCAGGCCTCCTCCAAGAGCAAGACCGCCACCGAAACGCCATCCTGCAGTAGATGTAATGCCGGCGTAATGATGTGAGAACGGCACACTAATGACACTAAGACCAAATCCATATTGGACTTCTGTCAGATTATAGAAACCTCCAGTTGATCCTGCATATATTCTGGCTGAAGTAGAAAACATCTTATGAGATCTCCA
>JAAZAP010000164.1 GCA_012514255.1 Bacteroidales bacterium
ATCATGACCGATACTTCTCTTTCGCTGTAGCCAAGCTTTCTACGTGGGAAGCTTCCTACCTTGCGGATGAGCTCATCCACCTCCTGCAGGCCTCCGGGGTTCTGCCCGTAGCCAACCCTGCCTGCAATGCCGGCAAGTGCCGCCGTTGATGACAACCGGAGAAAACTCCTCCGCCTGATCAGATTATTGTCTCCCATATTGTTTCTTTTTGTCAAATGTACACAAACCTTCAAATCTATGTTTTTTCATGATATGAACAATCCGGACCAGCGTGTTGGAATCTGATGACAAGATTAAATTTCTCCTTGTATTTTTTCTAACTGTCAGTAAGTTTCTTATCATGTAGTTTTATTAAATATGACATAATACTTGTTTTTTTTTATGTAATCTTTACCTTTGCTATGTGTATCTGCCCCTTTAATAAGGATTAAAACGTTTGCGATTAAAATACTCCAGGATATTTCATCTATTTGTTTAACCCTAACAGAAAAAGAACCATGGAACATTTAACTGCATTTTCTCCGTAACAGGACCTTGACCGGTATCTCTTCCGGTCATTCCGGTTTTATAAGAAAAACACTCCTGTTTTAACAATTTAAACCAACCTTATGAAAAAACTAATCATGATCATGCTAATGGTGTTGCTATGTAGTTATCAGGCAGCGCTGTCGCAAAGAACCGTATCCGGGAAAGTCACAGATGCCAATGATGGTCTGCCTCTTACCGGAGTTACTGTTATTGTAAAGGGACTTACTGTCGGAGCCTCCACTGATGCAGATGGTGTGTACAGGCTGACCGTTCCGGCTGGCAGTAATGTCATTGTCTTTTCGATGATAGGGTACAATGATTACGAAGTGACCCTTGGAGCATCGAATACCTATGATGTAGCTCTTGAGCCAGGTACTGAGCTGATAGAGGATGTGGTTGTTACCGCCCTCGGTATCAAGCGTGACAGGAAAGCCCTGGGCTACTCAGTCAGTTCAATCAAGGCGGCGGAGATCACAGTTGCCGGCACGCCGCAGAATGCCCTGGCATCGCTTTACGGCAAGGCAGCAGGTGTGGGTATCCAGTTAGGCACAGCAGGTCCTACAGGCGGAGTGAATATCAAGATCCGCGGTTCGGCAGGTCTTGATGTGAGCACCAAGACCCGTCCGCTTTTTGTGGTTGATGGTGTCCCCATCTTCGACGAGAACTCAAACATGGCCAACAGAGGTTATGACCCGCTCAACTCACCTGACTACGGTACAGGTATCAATGACATCAACAGTGAGGACATTGAGTCAATTGAAATCCTCAAGGGTGCCAAGGCAACCGTTCTCTACGGCAGCCGTGCAGGAAACGGTGTCGTGATGATAACCACCAAGAAGGGACAGGCTACCAGGGGGCTCGGGGTAACGCTCACCTACCAGAACACGTTTGAACAACCGGTAAATACCATTGAATGGCAGAACGAGTTTGGATCAGGAACATCAATATATGATACAATCTACGGCACCAACAAGCTTGGTCAGGCGGTGAGGGTTATGAACAGCAGCAGGACGCAATTCGGACCGGCATTTGACAACTCGCCGATAATGAACTATGACAGCACCATGACCACCTACAGGGCATATCCTGACAACTGGATAAACATGTTCCGCAAGACGAACACAAACAGTTTAACGGCTGCCATTGCAGGTGCGAATGAAAAGGGTGCGATGCGTCTCGCTTTCACTACCAGGGACTACAATGGCATGGTGGAAAACTTCTACCAGAAGACCAAGTCGGTCAGTTTCAGCGG
This sequence comes from Bacteroidales bacterium, assembly GCA_012514255.1. The sequence continues at coordinate 1,781 of JAAZAP010000164.1, forward strand.
CCAGATAAACGCTTCTGAGCTGGCAAGATTTGAGGTGTACACCAACATTCACAAGGTACAGACCCAGAACAGGTACCAGAACATGTTCAGGCTGGTTTCCTACGGATTCAACCGGGATCTTGACTACCAGGGGCTGAAATATCTTTACAAGGACAAATATGGCCAGAAAGGTGTTCTTGATGACTACGGACTTCCCATGTCATTTGACCAGTATGGTTACATGAACATGCTCTGGGATTAGCTTGAGAACCGTGACATAGATGACAAGCTCCATATGACCGGGGCAATAAAGATGACTCTCCAGTTCACCCCATGGCTGTCTGTTACCGCCAATGCAGGGACCGACTTCACTGACTGGGATTTCACCACCATGAACAAGGTCACGCAAATCATGCCTGTTGTTCAGGGAGGAGGATACGAGTTCAGCAGGAGAAACATTGTCAGCCAGAACTACAATGCATTTGTCAACTTCACCAAAAAGTTCATGGATGACCGTCTCGATGTTGTGATCTTTGCCGGTCCTGAATACACCCGTTTCTCAGAAAACAATATCGGCGTAAGTACCGTTGGAGGTCTTCAGTTTGATGGCTGGTATTCGCTTAACGGATCAAAAACAACCACGGGCAGCTTTGGCCAGGCACGTTCGCATAACCGCAGTTCCTACACTCAGTACAGTGTGCTCGGGCAGGCATCCTTCGGATGGGAAAATACATACTATCTGGAGTTCACGGCCAGAAATGACTGGTCGTCACTGCTTCCCCCGGCCAATAACTCTTACTTTTATCCAGGCGTGTCAGCTACATGGAATTTCAGCCAGTCATTCTATGTTCCCCAGCTTACTTACGGAAAGCTGAGGATGTCATTTGCCGATGTGGGACGTGCTGCCCCAACACCCTACTGGACCAACCGTGATTTCGGCGTTGGGATGGTTGAACGGACAAGCGCCATTACAGTATATGGTCCGTCGGCACTCTTTACAAGTGACATCAAGAACGAGCGTAAGCGCGAGTTTGAGATAGGATTTGATACCCGCTGGTTTGAAAAGAAGCCACTGGTTGCCGAATTCTCCTACTATACGTCGCATACCTATGATCAGATCATGGGTCTGGGCATAACCCCGGCTACGGGTTTCAGTACCATCAAGATCAATGCGGGAGATGTAAAGAACTGGGGATATGAGTTATTGCTCAAGTATACCCCCGTTAAAACCGGCGAGCTGACCTGGGATGTTACTTTCACCACTGCCAACCAGCGTACCAAAGTCATTAAACTCTACCCCGGGATTACTGAGTATCGTATTGCCGGATCGAACAGCTATTCCATCATGGCTGTGGAAGGCAAGCCTATCGGAGATGTGCAGATGTATGACTATCTGCGTGATACCCAGGGTAACAAGGTTGTCAACAGTAACGGCCTTTATATGCGTGATAACAATAAGTTTGTCACTGCTGCCAATATCAATCCCAACTTCATTGGCGGATTCACAACGGACCTTTACTATAAGAAAATCAGTTTGCACCTTGGATTTGATTACAAGTTCGGAGGCACATTCCTTTCACATACCAACTATTACCTGCTTGGCAACGGACAGAATGTCGAATCACTCAAGTACAGGGACGAGGCACACGGAGGCATGGCATATTACATAGATGATGCAACCGGTAATCGTATCCCCTGGCAGCATAACCAGGCAGCACCATCCGGTGCACGTGACAACAGGGTTTATCATGATGGGCTGATCCTTGAAGGTGTCAAGGAGGTCTCTGACGGCGTTTATGAAGAAAATGACATCATTATCTCAGCGTACCAGTACTGGACCACCTACATACAGGACATGAACGAATGGTTTGCACCCGACAAGCTTTACAAGAACGACTATGTGAAGTTCCGTGAAGCTGCCATCATGTACACCGTGCCCCAGCAGATTTCCAATAAGCTCAAGCTCCAGAAACTGACCCTCTCACTGGTGGCCAGGAACCTATTCTATATCTACAAGACGATGCCCAACATTGATCCTGAATCGCTCCTGGGCAACGACCAGTTTGTAGAGTACACACCACTGCCACAGCTTCGCAGCTACGGTTTCAAGATTGATGTGAGCTTCTAACCTTTTAAGAAATGGAACATATGAAAAAGCTAACTATAATGATTGCCGTCTTCGCTCTGGCACTTGCATCATGCCAGGATGTACTGGAAGACGAGTACAAGAACCCTGAAACAGTTAACCCGCCCGAGGAGAAATCCGTTGCAGGCATGTTTTCCGGTATGCTGCACCAGTGGCAGCTCTTCGTGAAGGACTACGGCGAATACTGGTGGCAGAATGACGGATGGGGCATCCCTGCATACACACAGGTTGCACACCGTTATGTAACAGACCGTTACTATGCATACTATGTTGACTATGCGGATGTGGAGACCGGTGTAAACGGATTCCACGGCAGCGCCGTCACCAATGCCTTCAGTTATCATTACACCAAGGTCAAGGAGTGGGCGCTCATGAAGGAAAAGATTGAGACCATGTCAGCTGAAGAGAGCGAACAGGTGGAGGTATACTACCTGCTCGGCACACTTTTCAAGGACATGCTGGCACTGAGAAGCGTAGATTTCTTCAACAGCATTCCTTACTCGGAAGCACTTCAGGGAAACGTCGGCATCCTGTATCCAAAATATGACGATCCGAAGGAAATATATATGTCAATTCTGGACGACTTCGCTGAGATAGCTGACGGGCTGACAGCTGCATATAATAATATGAATGCTGACAATAAAGCCTTCTTTGCCACCCAGGACATTGCACTCAAGGGTGATATCGCAAAGTGGGTTCAGTTTGTTAATGCCCTCAGGCTGCAGTACGGCATCAAGCTTGCAGGCGTTGATCAGGCTGCAGGTGTACCTCACCTGGCTGCAGCTGTTGGCAACCTGCCTGCTACAGATTTCTATTTCGGGCCGTACAGCTACGAATACCCGTCAGGCGGGGGAACAATCATAAGAGGAATGTATGAAAGGACCTACTGTAATTTTGTTCCCAACGTCATCATGAAGCGAATGAACAACGGGACAAATGCGTATGAACCGGGCGTTGATGATCCAAGACTTCCTGTTATTGCCCTACCTACGAAGTTCAATGACAACCAGGATTACATTGGCGTATCAATGGATTCAGATGCCCAGACACCGTTCTATAATGCCGGCAATACGTATTATCCGTATGGTGATAACATTGAAAGTTCTCTTACACAGAACGCGGTGTCAATGTACAACTTTGCAACCTACTTCATGAATTATGAGAGCTATCCTGCAATCATGATGACCAGGGCATATGTTGACCTCCTCCTTGCCGAGATAGCTCTTAAAAACTATACGAGCACCGGAAAGACGGCAGCAGAGCACGTGAAAGATGCAGTTATTCATTCATGCGACTGGTGGTACATGCTAAACGGCATGAGTTCATATCGTCCTGATCTGGAAATCCTTCATCCTGAGAAGTCAGATACTGATATCTCAAACTATGCAGACAAGATAGCTGCCGACTTTACAGCGGCAGTGGGAGAGGAGGACAAGATGGAGATCATAATGCAGCAGAAGTATATTCACGTGAACATCACTGATGAGTATGACCTGTGGGCTGAACTACGTCGTACCCGGCACCCGCTCCTGGAGCCCATGGTGCTACGGGGTGTATACTTGAAGCCGTGCCCTGAGCGTCTGAGATATCCCTCCTCGGAGCTTCAGCTCAACGGTGAGAATTTCAAGGCAGTCCAGGATGAGGACAATTATACCTCGCCAATATTCTGGGTTCCGGAAGCAAAGAGAGGGACAGTATGGTACCTCAATGAAGTTCTGCCGCTTAACCTGCCTCCATACTAGCAGTTTAAGAATGAACTTATAGCCACAGGGGGTGTTGCTCGTTTGGAGTGACACCCTCTCTTTTTATCCGCAGAAGATCGTTTGACAGATTTCTTATTTGCCGATGCAAAACCGGGAAAAAATCTCCCCGAGGATATCTTCAGGGGTGATCCTTCCGGTGATCTGTCCGAGCCAGTAGATGGCCTGCCGCACATCTGTGGCTATCAGCACCGTCGGGATGCCGTCACGAAAACCATCAAGGACCCTCTGCAGGCTGTCTGAGACATTTTTCAGCGCCTCGTAATGTCTTGCATTGGTCACGATATATTGCGGATTGTCAAGTCGTCCGGTCTCCACAGAGGCGATAAGATGATTCCTTATCAGGTCTATGCCTTCTGATTGCCGCGCTGAGACAAAAAGGGCAGGGCAGGAGCATATGCTTTCAAGTTCTTTTTTCAGCTCTGCTGACTGTTTCCCGGTTACAAGGTCGGTTTTATTGATTACAAGTATGGTCCGGGCTCCGCTATCGCCTGTGATCTCTTCAATACCTGCAGCCAGAGAGGCAATTTCTTCAGCGGAGTCAGTAGCTTCGGCAACGGCAAGGACTATGTCGGCAGCCATCAGTTTCTTTCTTGTGCGCTCCATCCCCAGCTCCTCGATCTCGTCACCTGACTGCCTTAGTCCCGCAGTGTCGATGAACCTGAACAGGAGGCCGTCTACATGCAGAACCTCCTCTATCGTGTCACGGGTGGTTCCGGGTATCTCTGATACGATAGCACGTTCCTCCTCCAGAAGTACGTTCAGCAGAGAGGATTTGCCCACGTTGGGTCTTCCTGCTATCACAACGGGAATGCCTTTACGGATAGCATTGCCCAGACGGAAGGATGAGGCCAGACGGTCAACCATCCGTTTTATTTTAATGACCGTCTCTGTCATTGCAAAACGGTCAGCAAACTGCACATCCTCCTCGCTGAAATCGAGCTCCAGCTCAATAAGCGAGGTAAATGACACCAGCTCCTGTCTCAGCTTTTCTATTCCTTCTGAGAGCCCTCCATGGAGTTGGGTTGCTGCCAGGCGATGTGCAGCTCCAGAGTCGGCAGCTATCAGGTCAGCCACTGCCTCAGCCTGTGGCAGATCCATCTTGCCGTTCATGAATGCCCTCATGGTGAATTCCCCCGGCCCGGCTGCTCTTACGCCTTTCTCAATCAGTATCTCCAATATCCGACGCTGGATAAAAGGTGAAGCATGACAGCTTATCTCAACCATATCCTCCCCTGTAAAGGAGTGAGGCGAGCGAAAGAGAGAAAGCAGCACCTCGTCAATGAATTCGCCCTGCGAAGATATGGTTCCATAAATTAGAGAGTACCCCTTCGCCTTAATGATATCAATCTGTTTATCAGCTGGTTGAAATACTTCAGCCAATGTTTCAACTGAACCGCGACCCGAGACCCTGATAATTGCCAGTGCACCCCCTCCGGAGGTGGCCGGAGCGCATATGATATTTCCCTCCTGTACCTGTTTCATGACAGGTACAAAGGTAATGGAATTCTACCTCGAGAGGTTGTCTGCGATGAAGGTATTATCAGGTATGGTTGCCGATGTATTTACCTCGTCAAATTTGACTCTTGAACTTCTTCCGTTAAGGTGGTTCTTTGCGAACATGTCTGTCATTACATATCCCTCCTTACCGGCGATAGGCTGGGTGGCCACGATCTCGATTGTCTTGAACAGTTCGTCGTCAAAATTATAGAAGTCGATCTTCCTGGTTTTAAGAGTACCCATTTCGAGGAGAGTAATCTTTCGTGAGAAGCCATATTCATCGGCCTTGTCATCACTGACAGGCACACTCTCGATCACCCATGAGCCAGCTTTCCCGGATTCCGGCATATGCCTGACCCGGAATTCGGTATTGCTTCCGCTTGACATGTCAGCATTTGAAAACTCAGAACTCATGAAGCTCTTTCCTTTCTCCGTGCTGACAATGCGTCTTGTCCTCTTCAGGGCCGGCAGGTAGATCCACATATCATCCTGTGCATTTTTATTATCAATTATCAGCATCGCGGTGCCGCGTACATCAGCCGGATCGAGGAACTTTACCATCCTCTTGATCGTACCGTCGTCGTAAGATTTGGTAATCATATTCAGCTTCCGTGTCCTGACGGCGCCATTCTTTTCGGTAATTGTCAGCGAAACGGTTGACTGTATGTTTCCTGACATAGTCAGGTCACGACTTTTGTCCATCAGTTGCACGGGATCCGGCTGCTGTGCCCATATAGCCTGCAGAGAAAGAACCGATACTGCTGACAAGAGAAATAACATCTTCTTCATCATAGTTTATGTTTTTATTGTTTGTATTCAGATTGGACTCTATGAATGATGGCCTGAACCGGAGCATGAATGCCGGCATAACTATTATGGCGTACAGGAGGCATGAGCCTATAGCCAAAAGTGTCAGGTAACCAAAAAATCTTATTGAAAGGAATCCGGACAGGAAGGTGGCCGAGAAACCGGCCATAACGGTAAGAGCGTTAATCACTATGCTACGTCCGGTGGTTCTGTAGGTAGCAGAGACAGCATCAGCATGTGACAGTCCTTTGCTTAGTTCAATCCTGTATCTCCACAGGAACTGGATGGTGAAGTCGACTCCGACCCCTATCATGATTGATGAGAGGAGTGCAGTAGCGGCGTCAATAGCCACACCGGTAAGGCCCATGACGCCAAACTGTATTATTATTGATGCTGCCAGGGGGATTGCACCAACCAGCCCCCCCTTTACCGACCGGAAGATTAATGCAAGAAGTATTGTCACAATCAGCAGGGCAAACACCAGTGAGGATATCTGTCCGTTAATGATCTTCTGTGCGAAATCATTCATTATGAAAGCATAGCCACCGATAGTCACCCTGGCAGGAAAATCTGCAGTAAAGCTTTTTATATCCTCCCTGAGATTTCTGACGCTTTTGTTGTCAGGCTCTGACAGACGGACCATCAGATGAGCCTTTGTATTCTCAAAGTTCATCAACTGCTCCCAGTCGTCCGGATTTCCGCTCATATTATACAGTTCGAACATCTGTGCTATGGCTGCGCCTGATGAAGGTATCATGTCATATCCCTCCTCAAGGGGATCATACAGGGCCTTACTCATCTCTCTCACCACATCAGAGATGGAGAAGACACTGCCGACACCCTCTGAGTCTTTAAGGTGAAGGGTCAGGTCGTCGATTTTCCTCATAATCAGTGGATCTTTGATGTCACCGCTGATCATCACGGAGATAGTCTGCGATCCGCCGAACTTCGAGTTGATGATCTCAGCCGCTTTTCTCACAGGATGTCTGTGAGGGAAGAAGTTCTCCTGGTTGGTCTCAATTCTCAGGAATATCATACCGGCACCCAGCAGGAATGTCAGTCCGAATGATATCAGCAGCACTCTGCCGGGATGTCTGATAACGACTGCTGATATACCTTTCAGAACGCGGGTTATCAGGTCATTTTTCTCATGCTGCGGTTTTTCTGGATTTCTCTTTGGCGAGTGTTGCAGATAAATCAGTGCAGGTATAAGGAGGAGGCTCATTGCCAGTGCCAGGGTTACACCCGTAGCTGCCAGAACGCCGACCTGTCTGGCGGGAATGATTGAATGGGTCAGCAGGCCCAGCAACCCTGCTATGGTGGTCAGCCCGCTGAAGAGGATGGGCATAAACAGTGAACCCGTTATTGACCTCACTGTCTCCCTTCCGGTTAAAGGAAGGTCAGACCTGTTGAGTTCCTTATACCTGGAGACGAGGTAGATACCGTAATTGTTGGCTACCGAGATCAGTATGATAGGCGCCAGGCACATTATGATGGAAAATTTCCATCCCAGCAATG
>JAAZAP010000165.1 GCA_012514255.1 Bacteroidales bacterium
AAACCACCACCGCCGTGAACTCTCCCCTCTTAATCTCCGATCCCTCAAAAGCTTCAAAGAAGTCGTAACCTATCCTGAATTCGTAGGTATATCTGGCTTCCTTTAATCCGGCAAGCGGTATGGAATATAATCCGGGCATTTCCCATTTTTTCGGTCTGCAAAATTATAAATCCTCTTCCAATAAAAAAAATTATGAACAAAAAAGTAACACCGCCCGTTTTCTTCGCTGTTCACCGGTATATATCCGCTCCCTGCCGGAAATGAGTGGTGCGGTTTACTGAGACATTAATATTTTTGGTGTGTAATTCAACGCGCAAGCTATGAAAGATAAACACGGAAACCCGTTTACAGGCATCGCAACGTTCCTGATAACACTGGGAATTATGATGCTGGTTGCCAAGCTTGATCTGTTTAAGCTGGGAGAGATCACTGATTACTTCAGATGGCAGATGCTGCTTATTTTCTTTGGAGTCTGGTCACTCATAAGCCTCGAGCTGGTCTCAGCAGTAGTGCTCTTTGCAATCGGTTTCTGGTTTCTGATGCCCGAGATGCCCATGCAACTGACACAAACATATAAACAGATATACTGGCCTGCGGTGTTGGTACTGGCAGGTCTGGCATTTATGATCAGGCCAATATCTAAAAGACACAGACATTAGAACCATCTAATAATCAACACAATGGAAAACGAATTAAAAAAATCGCCACGGAACCCGGAATCATCAACAAGGCTCCTGATAGGAATACTTCTGATAGTCACGGGACTGATCCTCATCGTTAAGAAGTCCACAGTGCTTCCTGTCCCTCTTGACAATTTTATCGAGGACGTAATCTTCAGCTGGCAGATGCTGCTTATAGTGATAGGCCTGATCACCCTCATCGGTTCAGACAACAAGGTGCCGGGTATTGTCCTGATCTCCGTAGGAGGCTTCTTCCTCATTCCTGAACTGTTCACTGATTTCTTCAGGTCATTCAACTTCTTCTGGCCGGCACTCTTCATTGTGATTGGCATAGTGCTGCTAATGAACTCCAAAAGACTGGTTAAAAAGCTGGATCTGTCAGGGATCAGTAAAACAGATTATATTGATTATGTCAATATTTTCGGAGGCGGTGAGAGACAGCTCAATACTGACAATTTCAGGGGAGGGAAGATCACCGCTATCTTCGGAGGCGGGGAGGTAGACCTCACCGGCTCATCGCTGGCACCGGAAAATAATGTAATTGAAATTACATGTATCTTTGGAGGAACAACCATTATTGTTCCGGATAACTGGAACGTGATCCTGGAGATCACACCCATTCTGGGAGGTTTCTCTGACAGCAGGAAACTAAGGGGAGATGTGATCAGGGACAATACAAGGTCACTTATTATAAGAGGGGTCGTAATATTCGGAGGCGGAGAGGTCAAGAGCTACAAATAGACTATGAAGCATCCGTTACTGGAGAACAGAACGAGGCTACTTGTATGGTGGCTGGCCTGGCTGATACTGGCAGCAGGCCAGTCACTTCTCATTCATTTTGTATATGGCAGCCGGCTGGAGGTGGCAATAGCTGACGGCCTGATATCAATGATCATCTTCGGGCTGCTCGGGTTGGCAATCTGGTTTCCCGTCAGGTTCCTCCTGAAAGATGACAATCAGCTTTACGTCAATATCTTCAATGTTCTGCTTACCGGCACCTTCACTCTTACAGTCTGGCTCCTCGGATCAAGATTCATCACCAGACTCATGGTGGCCGAGAAAGTTGACTTTGACATCTTCTGGCACTCCGTATTGGTCTTCAGGGCTACAGCCGGCATCCTTATCTTCTTCATGCTGTTGCTTATCTATTACCTCTTCCTCAGCGCCACAAGGCTGGCGGAGAAGGCTGCCAGACAATCACAACTGGAGACGCAGGTTCGCGAAGGAGAACTTAAGATGCTCCGGTCACAGATAAACCCCCATTTCCTTTTCAACAGCCTTAACTCCGTCAGTTCACTTACGGTAACCAATCCGCTGAAAGCCAGGGAAATGATAGTGAAGCTCTCTGACTTCATGCGCTATTCCCTCTCATCGAGGAGTGAACAGCCTGTCACACTGGGCACCGAAATGGAGAGCCTGAGGCTTTACCTGGAGATAGAAAAGGTGCGTTTTGGCGAACGGCTGATGATTGAAGAGGACATAAGCCCCGACTGTCTGCCGGCACTGATGCCCGGAATGCTCCTGCAACCTCTTTATGAGAACGCAGTAAAGCACGGAGTCTACGAATCAACCGGAGAGGTGATCATAAAGACTACTGCCGTGAAAGAAAATGAGCTGGTGACAATAACCGTTACAAACAACGTAGACTCTGACTCCGTGGTGACAAGGAAGGGAGCAGGAATAGGTCTCAAGAATGTAAGAAGCAGACTGGAGCTTTTCTTCGGTGACAGGGCTGACCTGACAGTCGACCGGAAAGATGACAGCTTTATGGTGGAATTGAAATTCCCGTTCCGCAAATCATGAAACACTCAATCATAAAGGCATGAAAAAGATCAGAGCACTGATTATTGAAGATGAAGCCCCGGCCAGGGAACTTATAAGGTTTATGCTTTCTGACCATCCTGATATTGAGGTCGTGGGTGAGTGCGGTGACGGCTTCTGCGGTGCCAGGGAGATAAAGGAACTGCACCCTGATCTGATCTTCCTGGATATACAGATGCCCAAACTGACTGGTTTCGAACTGCTCGAAGTGATAGATGAGAAACCGGAGGTGATCTTTACAACTGCTTTCGACCAGTATGCCATCAGGGCATTTGAACTGAACGCGGTAGACTACCTCCTCAAACCTTTCTCAAAGGAGCGTTTTGATGATGCCCTGGAAAAGGCACTGAGCCGTCTGGGGGCGGAGGAGCCGGACCATGAGAGAATAGAAAAGCTGGTGACGACAGCCTCGGAGGCAGAGGGATACCTGACCAGAATAGTCTTCAGAAAGGGAGCAGGCATCAAGATCATTCCACTGAACAATGTATCATACCTCGCAGCTGAGGATGACTACGTAATGATCTATTACAATGAGGGAAAGGCATTGAAGCCCAAGACTATGAAATACTATGAGGAGCACCTCCCTCCCTCCCTCTTTATAAGAATCCACAGGTCATACATAGTAAACGTGGAGCAGATCACCCGCCTTGAGCCATACACCAAGGATAACTATGTGGCTATTCTCAAATCAGGTGAAAAGATACCGGTGAGCAGGGCGGGATATAAGATACTGAGAGAGAAGCTCTCTTTTTAGTCTCTCTCTTTCAGTCTGTTACACCGTGGAGCCCGGCGCCGGGCAAAACCTACGGCACGGTATCTCCTGAAGATGAACCGGGGAACCGGGTCATAACCATGAGTGCCTCCGGGCCTGCAGCGAAGAATCCTGTCAGCAGATATCACCAGCCCGGTCAGGGGGCCATGCATCCTGACTGCATCAATGGCATACTGTGAACAGGTGGGCACATGACGACATGAGGAAGGAGTCCACGGGGAGATGAACCACCTGTATAACCATACAGGGATAAGTAATAAAAAAGAGAATATCTTTGCTGCGCTCCTTAACATCGCCCTCAAAGATAAGATGATTAGGCATGACAAAATGACCTCCTTTCAGAACTTATCATCACTGGCAGGCGTTTTGTTGAGTAGAGGAAAAACAAAAAAACACTATTTCACATGGAAACAATGTTCTTGCATAACGGAGTATACTGGATAATTTTCATCGGCTTCATGGTCCTGAGCTGGATTGTCAGCGCCAGGCTCAAATCAAAATTCAGGAAATATTCGAAGATGCCCATAGGTAACGGCATGACCGGCCGGGATGTTGCCGAAAAAATGCTTCGCGACAGCGGCGTGACAGATGTTACCGTTCACAGCGTGGCAGGAGAACTCACTGATCACTATAATCCTCTCAAAAAAACCATTAACCTCAGCCGCGCGGTCTATTCAAACGCCAGCGTGGCAGCAGCTGCCGTGGCAGCTCATGAGACCGGTCATGCTCTGCAGCATGCGCACGCTTACGCACCGCTGAGCATGAGATCAAAGCTTGTCCCGGTGGTGAGCTTTGCCTCCAACTGGATCCAATGGGTGCTGCTGGCAGGATTGGTGTTGCTCAACTCAAGGCCGGAAATATTGCTTATCGGGATCGTACTCTTTGCAATCACCACCCTTTTCAGCTTCATCACACTGCCGGTGGAGATCAACGCCTCAAGACGAGCGCTGGCATGGCTGTCAGATGCGGGAATCACAACTGCAGGGACACATGACAAGGCACAGGATGCACTCAAGTGGGCTGCATACACCTATGTTGTTGCAGCACTGGGCTCACTGGCCACACTGATCTATTATATCATGCTGTTCCTCGGAGCACGTGACAGGTAACAGCTGCTGATACCAGCCCGGGCTATCGTCCCTCAACGTAGAGGAACTTTGTCCGCTTGACCAGGTACCTGATTATGGCCCAGAAGATGAGGGCCGACACAAGGAGGGTTATGTACAACGGCTCGAGGTATACCCTGCCGGTCACTGCCAGGTTTCGGCAGAGGTCAAGAAAAGCAAATACGAGAAAGAGATTTGTTATGCTGTTGTACTCCCGGCGGAGTACATTCCTGAATGAGAATTGAAGCTGTGGCTTTACGAAATTCCTGAATGTGGGAAACACTGCTTTGACACGGAATGCCCATGTATCATAAGCCTCCCCGAACTTGCGGCGGAGATACTGTTCCTCGGCAAAGATGATACGCTCATAATAGAGCCAGTAGGCCAGGATAAAGACCAGCACCCACCAGACTGATCTCAGGAACATCACCGGGCCCAGCCACATGAGAAAATTGCCGACATAAAGCGGATGCCTTACAACCGAGTAGATACCTGAAGTATTGAGATCATCAGCCAGCTGATCAATCACGTTGCGTCCGGAGGTGTTCCTCGGAACATACCCCACGGTAAATGAGCGCAGCAGCTCACCCGCCAC
>JAAZAP010000166.1 GCA_012514255.1 Bacteroidales bacterium
GATTCAGGTTTGCGCTGTTTGCCTTTGCTGATGCCGGATTGCTTGTCAGGGAGGGATTCATGGATGGGGGATACTACACCGTGCCGGCATTGGGAGCAGGTGTCAGGATAAGGAATGATCAACTTGTCATAAACACTCTTCAGATAAGGCTTGCCTGGTATCCCAACTCACCCCCCTACTCGGTGTATTCGTGGATAACTGCCAATAGCCTGGTGAGGCTAAAGCCTCCACGTTTCGAGCCTTCGCCTCCCGGTGTTTCTCCTTTTATCTGAAGGGATCATCTTCCGTCCATTGAATCGTTATTGATGAACTTATCTGACAGGGTTCACTCTTTTACAGCGGTATCAGGTCAGTTCCGGCGACGTTGCTTATATTTGTATAAAGCAAGCTGGCATGTTAAGCAGGTTCATCGAATATTCAAGGCAGGAAAGGCTGTTTGCCAGGGGCAGCAAAATATTGCTGGCGGTAAGCGGTGGTGTGGATTCGATGGTGATGGCCTGGCTCTTCAGACGGTCAGGTATTGAACACTCGATAGCACACTGCAATTTCTCACTCAGGGGTGAAGAGTCTGATGGCGATGAAGAGATGGTGGCCTCATGGGCAGCAGACAACAATATTCCCTTCTATCACAAGAAGTTTGACACCATGGGCCATGCAGCTTCGCGGAAGATGTCAGTGCAGATGGCTGCCAGGGAGCTGCGCTATGAATGGTTCGGTTCACTGCTCAGGAGTGAAGGATTTGATTCGGTAGCTGTGGCGCACAACCTTAATGACAATGTTGAGACCTTTCTGATCAACCTGATGAGGGGAACAGGGCTTAACGGGCTCACCGGCATGAAACAGCATGCCGGGGACGTGATCAGACCTCTCCTGTTTGCCACAAGAGCCGAGATCACGGCATTTGCCACCGAACAGAATATCATGTACCGTGAAGACAGCTCGAACAGTCAGCTGAAGTATACCCGCAACAGGATAAGGCACACGGTCATTCCTGATATGGAGAGGGTTAATCCGGGAGTACTCGATGCCATAACCGATACAATACATCATCTTGCTTCCTCCGCGGAGATTGTTGACAGGTACATATCGCAGCTGAGCCTGGAACTCTTCAGGCCAAAGGGTGAGGGTGCCGAGGCAGACATAAGCAGCCTGACGGAACTGACCCCGGCCGAACCGCACATCTTCGAGTTGTTCCGGCAGTACGGGCTATCTTCCCGGCAGACGCAGGAGATGATCGCCCTGTTGCATTCCGATACCGGAAAATACATCTCTACCTCTTCTCACAGGCTGCTGAATGACAGGGGCAAGATCATCATCACCCCAAAGAGTATGGACGAGCCATCTGAGTACAGGTTCAACTCCATTGATGAGATGCGCATATCCGGGCTCTTCAGTGATCTGCGCATAGAGGAGCAGACAGGTGAGCCACTGCCTGCCTCTCACCTTATTGCCTCAATTGATCTTGACCGGGTAAACTTTCCGGTAACGGCCAGGCCCTGGGAGCCGGGAGACAGGTTCAGACCACTGGGCATGACGAAGATGAAGAAGATCAGCGACTTCCTTATTGACCTTAAGGTGCCCGTTACGGAAAAGGAGAAGGTGCTGCTCCTCCTCTCTGCAGGTGAGGTGATGTGGGTTATGGGTTACAGGATTGATGACCGTTTCAGGGTCACGGAGCAGACCGGCAGGATACTTGTACTGACTGTCTGAGTGCCGTCACTGCAGCGAGCAACAGTGGCTATCTCTCTCTTATGCCGTTTATTCCCCGGTCTATCATCAGCAGGTCCGCCAGCCCTATTGCCACTGCTGATTCGAGGATGACCGGTATTCGCCGTGCGATGCACGTATCATGTCTGCCGGTTATCTCCAGCTCGGTCATCTCACCCGTGGCCGTGTCAAATGTTTTCTGTGGCACGCCCGTGCTGGCGGCCGGTTTCACGGAGACACGCATGACAAGATCATTGCCGTTGGTTATCCCTCCGTTAATGCCGCCAGCGTTGTTTGTGGAGGTCCTGCCCCTGGCATCAACAAAAGGGTCATTATGTACTGAGCCATAACTTCGCGAGGAGGCAAATCCCGCCCCGAACTCCACTCCGTTAACAGCCGGTATTCCGAAGGCTATCATTCCCAGTGCTGCCTCTACAGACATGAATGCCGGTTCGCCGAGGCCTTTGGGGACATTTTTCACAATGCATTCAACCACTCCTCCCACAGTATCATTTGTCTCCATTGCCCTGGCAATGGCGGCAGCAGTATCCATTTCCCCTCCAGCCTCCACCAGGCTGGCTGTTATTATTGCGGGTGACAGTATCTGACGTGCGAAGTAGCCGGCAGCCACAATACCCCAGGTCAGGCGTCCGGAGAAATGTCCGCCGCCTCTCATGTCACTGAAGCCTCTATACTTGAATCCTGCCGTGAAATCTGCATGACCCGGGCGGGGTATGCTGGTGAACTGCTCATAGTCGCCCGGCTGAAAATCACGGTTGCGTGTGCAGAGGACCAGCGGAGCACCTGTTGTATGGTCATTTATGATACCGCTGATCACCTCAGGCTCATCACTTTCCCTGCGTGCGGTGGTACCCGGCAGCAACCCCTTCCGTCTTGAAAGGTCGGCCATGAGCTCCTCCTTCCAGTATGGCAGGCCGGCGGGGCAACCGTCAATTATTACTCCCACAGACGGGCCATGTGACTCCCCGAATATTGATACCCTGAATATTGTTCCTATTGTATTCATTTACCTTGTTGTATTGACTGACTATTATTTACCTTTTCGTTGTAATAATTCACAAAGGCCTGCAGTTCGGTGAGGGAGAGCCGGCGCACAATTGCTTTTCCCACAGCCCTCAGCAGCACAACATTCACTGAACCAGCCTCGCTCTTTTTATCCCTGGCAATCCTGCCTATTACATTGGGTGGCAATTCCTCCTCCTCCCCGGTCAATCCTGCCTTCTCCAGCTCCACCCTGAGCAGCCTGTACTCAGCATGCGGTAACTCCCCTGCCCAGCCTGACAGTTCCGCGGCTATGACCATTCCCCGGGCAACAGCCACTCCGTGAGGCATTCTGTAATGGGTTTCCAGGAGATGTCCGAATGTATGGCCAAAATTCAGTATTCTTCTTATGTCCTTCTCCAGGGGATCACGTCTGACGATTGCCGCTTTGATCTTCACTGATCTGAGGATAAGGTCACCCAGAATCCGTGGATCACGGGTTGCAAGCCGGTCAGCTGATGATGAGATGTCAAAGAAGAGGTTTCGGTCCCGAATGGCTGCATGCTTGTACATCTCTCCCATTCCTGACAGGAATTCCTCTTCAGGTAGTGTGGCCAGCATCTTATGGTCACAAAGAACAAATTCCGGTTGCCGGATGGTTCCTATAATATTCTTATTTTCTCCCAGGTTCACACCGTTCTTTCCTCCGATGCTTGCATCTATCTGCGAAAGCAGGCTGGTTGACACAAATGCATGTCTCACTCCACGCATGAACAGTGAGGCTGTCAGACCTGCAACGTCACAGACCACCCCTCCGCCAAAGCCGAGCACAAATGATGAACGGTCAGCTCCCGCATCAAGCATCCTTTTGCAGAGATCACTCACCACCTGCAGTGTCTTGCTCTTTTCACCCGCTTCAATCTCCAGCACCTCACCCGGTGGGAAGATACTCCTGTAAATCCTGCCAACATTTGAGTCAGTGATAATAAACAGCCCTTTCCCGGGAAGTCTTTCGCGGATATCCTCCACGGTACCACCCATTAAGATAATTGACTTCTGGCCTGCAGTATTGATCTCGATCCTCTTCATCAAGGCGAAAAATAGCAAACAGAACCGTCACTTACCATGATTTTATTCACATAGTGAATGTTTCGCAAAAAAAAATTAAAAAAAATACTACATTCAACTCCTGAAACCTTGACGGGAGCGTGAAGATAAGTGACAGGTACAGGTATGTGCTGGACTGGTTTGCTGCGAACATGCCTGTCGCTGAGACAGAGCTGGTATACAATGATCCTTTCCAGCTTATAGTGGCAGTGATCCTTTCGGCTCAGTGCACTGACAAGCGGGTCAACATGATCACTCCTGCCCTGTTTTCGCGTTTTCCTGACCCCCAGTCCATGGCAGGTGCTACACAGGAGGAGATTTTTGAACTGATAAAGAGCTGCTCTTATCCCAACAGTAAGGCAAGGCACCTTAAAGGGATGGCAGAGATGGTAGTCAATCGCTTCAATGGGCATGTCCCATCAGGGAGGGATGAGCTGACGCAGCTTCCCGGTGTGGGGAGGAAGACTGCGAACGTGATTGCTTCAGTAGTATGGAACAGTCCTGTGATTGCTGTTGACACTCATGTTTTCAGGGTGGCACGGCGGCTGGGGCTTACTCCCGGGGCGGGAACGCCTTTACAAGTGGAGCTCAGGCTTACGCGCGAGATACCGCCGGAGATAAGGACAAAGGCTCATCACTGGCTGCTTCTTCATGGTAGGTATGTCTGCACGGCGCGCAAGCCCGGGTGCCGGGAATGCGGGCTGAAACAATGGTGCGCCTGGTATGCGGGACATGACGGGAAAATAAGTTGACGGGAAAATGCGTTATATGTCTTACATAGATCAGAATATTAACGCCATTCCGTCATCCCCTGCAATCAATGTACAACACAAGCACTCAGATGGAAAAGAGAAAAGAGAGAGTCAATGAACCGGAAAATTCGCCGGCTTACCCGACTGCGCTCAAACATCTTGCAGACATTCCTGAGCTGGCCTTCAACACCACCAACCAGCTGATAACCCTGAGTAACCTCGAGACACAGAAATACATAGAGGTAAACCAGGCTTTCCTTGAGACCACCGGTTACAGCAGGGAAGATATTATCGGAAAAACTTCCGAAGATATCCAGCTTTATGTTGACCTTATCCAGGGCCGCAAATACATGAGACTTCTCTCCAGGCTCAAGAAGGTGAGTGATCTCGAGATCAGTCTGCGGATGCGGTCCGGTGAGGAACGTGCTTTTCTCTTCAGTGCCCGCACCTTTTTCCTTGGTGATGATATTTATCTGATAACATACTACAATGATATAAGCGCACTCAACGGAGGTTACGCCAGGGCTGAATCTGAAAAGATCCTCAGGGAGATATTCGATTCAATGAGCAGCTATGCAATAATCCTGAGACGGGAAGCAGAAAACAGGCACTTTATCATAGATTTCAACTACAGGGCTGAAGATGTTGAGCAGCTTGAACGTAAGGAGATGCTGGGAAAGGAGATCATGGAGACTCCGCTGGCGGATAACGAAGCCTTTATCAATCTGCTCGACAACCTCGAGTCCAGCCGTCGTCCATACAAGTTACCTGTCGCTTCCGACGGAACTGACGAGGCTGGTTACTATATAGGTCTCCTGCTCTCTACAGGTGACATACTGGTCACATGGGAAGCCGGGAAAGCCCAGAAGGAAAGGGAGAGCGAGATACTCAAGCAGGGGATTGTCTTTGAGACCTTTGCAGAGCTCCTACCGGAGATGATCATGGAGATAGACACCCAGGGACATGTCACCTTCATGAATACCCAGGGGATGATTACCCTGGGATTTGACAATAATGATCTTGCAGGGGGGGTGATGATGTCTGACCTGTTTGTGCCGGACGACCTTGACAGGCTGATGAGTGAACTGTCAGGGCTGACCAGGCCTGGTCAGATAACCTTTGATGAGTATGTGCTCACAAATAAGTTGCAGAGAAATGTCTCAGTGCTGTTCCATGCCGGGCCGATAATCATCCGTGACAGGGTGACGGGTTACAGGTGTGTTCTTACTGACGTCAGCAAGCACAAGGAGTATGAGCAGAAACTGTCAAATGAAAAGGCCCTGCTCGAACACCTCATTGACGCCGCTCCCGAAGCCATTGTGCTTACTGACTTTGACGGGCGCATAATTCGGATCAACCGTGGATTTACCGAACTCTTCGGCTATGATGCTGATGAGGCAACGAACAGGATGATTGATGACCTGGTGGTCCCTGACGAGCTCCGCGAAGAGGCAGTAAAGATAGATGAGCTTGCGCTTGCTAATGGCACCGGTTACCTGGAAACCATCAGGAAGGACAAACAGGAGAACAGGATAAACGTTTCATTGATAGCCTCTTCTGTCATTTCTAACGAAAAAACTATAGCTTTCCTGGGCATCTACCGTGACATCTCGAGGGAGATAAAGAGCAGGCTGATGCAGGAAATACAGTATAATATATCCACTGTTGCGCTGCAGGACAGTGATATTTTTGATATCTATCCGACGATTGTAAAGGAGATAGGAAAGCTCTGGAATGTCAATAACTTTTTCATTGCCCTCTACAACCGGGAGAAGGACACCCTGACATTCCCGTTCTTTGCTGATGAGCGTGACCACTTCCAGGAGACGGCTGCAAGGAACACACTTACAGGATGGGTAATCAGAAATAACAAATCCGTGCTGCTCGATGAGAATGATATCCTTCAGATTGAGAAGACAGGCGCCATCAGCCTTGTAGGCTCCCCCTGCAAGATATGGATGGGGGTGCCTCTCAGGATGGATGACGAGGTTATAGGAGCCATCTGCCTGCAGGACTATAAGAAGATCGATGCCTTTAACAATGATGACCTGCAGGTCTTTGAGTTCATTGCCAACCAGATTGTAATGACGCTGCAGCGGCGCCACATGCTTGACAACCTGATCACGGCACGTAAGAGAGCCGAGGAGGCTGCCTTTTCCAAACAGCAGTTCATGTCAACCATGAGCCACGAGATCCGGACCCCTCTCAATGAGGTGATTGGAATTACCAACCTCCTCCACCAGGGCAATCCGAGGGAGGATCAGATGGATTATATCAATACCCTTCGCTTTTCAGCCAACCACCTGCTCTCGCTGGTCAATGACATACTTGACTATAACAAGATGGAGGCTGGCAAGATCGTCTTTGAGAAAACGGAGTTTGACCTTTCAAGCATGCTCGAGGATATCAAAAGATCATATAGCCACAGGGCCCTGGAAAAGGGTATCTATTTCGCCCTGGAGAAGAGCCCTGACCTGCCTGTAGCACTCATTGGTGATCCTATCAGGCTCAACCAGATCCTGTCAAATCTTCTCTCCAATGCCATGAAATTTACCTCCCGCGGGGGGATCACCCTGAAGGCTGCAGTGAAGGAGAGCAAGGAAGGCAAGGCTGTGATTGAGTTTGTCGTAGCGGATACCGGGATAGGAATAGCGGCTGAAAAGCAGGAAGAGATCTTCGAAAGCTACGCGCAGGCATCGTCTGACACAACCAGGAAATATGGCGGGACAGGATTGGGACTGGCTATCTGCAAGAGACTGGTTGACCTTCAGGGAGGAACCATCAGTGTTGAGAGTGAGCCTGACAGGGGTGCAGTATTTACCTTCTCAATTGAATATACCGTACCTGCAACAGATGCCAGATCACCTGATCAGGCAGCTGTGTCAGACAGTATGAAAGGGCTTGCCGGAAAAAGGATTCTGGTAGCGGAAGACAATAAGATCAACTTCTTCGTTGCCAACAAATTCCTTGAGAGCTGGGGAGTAATAGTCACCCATGTTGAGAATGGCGCCCTGGCGCTGGACGAGATAAAGAAGCAGGAATTTGACCTGATACTTATGGATCTCCACATGCCGGTGATGGATGGTATTGAGGCTACACGGGTTATCAGGAGCTCAACTGACAGGAAGATAAGCCAGATACCTATAGTGGCCCTCACTGCTGCAGTCATGTCAGAGGCTCATGACAAGATAGAGGATCTGGCGATCAATGACTATGTCCTTAAGCCTTTTAAGCCCAAGGACCTGTATGACAGGATATCACGGAATGTAAGATAGGATCAGCGGATCTTATTTGCTTCTCATTTCAGGCAATGTCTCGCCAGGTACCCGTTTGCCTCCCTTATTCCAAGGCTACGTGCCCTGCGCAGATAATAGCAGGCATCATCACTCCTGCCGCTGTTGATGAGAGTAACAGCCAGGTTAAGGTTCACCTGTCCATTTTCCGGGTCAAGGTCAAGGCTCATGGCATAATCCTCCGCAGCCCTGTCCCATGTGCGTGCAGCGAGCCAGGCATCACCTCGAAGACTGAATGCTGACGGTTCGCCCGGATGTTTTTCAATATTCTCATTCAGGTAGGGAAGAGCTTCATAAATGGCCCCCTCTTCGGCATAGGTCTTTCCAATCAGCCCAAGTGCCTCCGTATTGTCAGGATCAATGGAATAATATCTCTGCATCTCCCTTTTGGCCGCCTCACGGTCACCCGACCTGAGCAGCATGCGTGATCTCATCAAGAGCAGATCAGGTTCCGGGTAATGTGATCTGATGAGCCTGTCATAAAGAGATGCGGCAGCATAGTGGTTTCCCTCCCCTTCCCGGGCAGCAGCAAGGGCCATGATCCATTCAGGAGGAACATCTTCCGCTGACGTAAGATCAGCAAGGATGGCTGCTGCCTGACTGTATCTTTCCTGATCCAACAGTATCCGGGCATTGCAGTACTCAGTGACAGGCATACCGGGGTAGAGGGCGGAGAGTTCAGCATAGGCAGCAGCAGCCTGATCCGGCCTGTTTGCCTTGAGATAATAATCTATCTCCCAGCTCTTTCTCTCATCAATCCTGTACCAGTCTTTCTTCCACAATCCTCTCCATTCGGGTGTTGCCGATATCTTTCCGAAGATATCATCAAGCAGTATCTCAGGCTCAGTTCTGCGATGCAAAGACTTAAGGTGTGACTCAAGCAGGGCTACTGCAGTCTTTACATCACCTGTGACGGCTGCACACCGGGCCAGACCATAAAGACCTGCCCCCTGGCTCAGGCTCTCTGCCTTCATAAAATCACTCTTCGCTGCACCTGTCATTCCGGCCTTGAGGTATATGTCTCCCCTTATGACAAGCAAAGCCGGATCAGTTTCTGTCTCCTTCAGATCACCAAGTATCATGGCAGCCTTCTCAGCCTCACCCCTCTCTGCAAGTATGACTGACCTGAGCAGGTTGTCAAAGTATTGCTGTCCTGAGACTATCCGGACAGCCAGCAGAATGACCGTGCACAAGAATATCTTTTTCATTGCTCTCATTTCTTTTCCTCAATAATTCCGGGTCCTGCGCCCTTTTCAGTAATGACATGAATGAAGCCGCTCAGGTGGAACTGCTCCAACCCGCTCAATCTTCGTTCGAACACCTCACAATCATAATAGTATACGCCTGTCGGAACCACCTTGCCCTTGTAAGTGCCATCCCAGTTAAGCTTTGGCTCGGTGGTGCTGAAGACAAGCACTCCGGCCCTGTTGAAGAGTCTGAACTCCACCTGCTCAACCAGTGCCGAGGTCTTTGCCAGGAGCCAGTCATTGAAGCCGTCACCGTTAGGGGTGAAGACGTTGGGTATCTCGTAGAAGTTGCATGAGTCAACGCAGATCATGGGTGAGAGAGGGCTCTCATTGCCCAGTGCGTCATAGGCGGAGATGGCATAACAGCCGGCTACGTAGTCCGGCAATGAGTGTATGTATTTGAGTATATCCCTGTCATCGAAGGAGATCAGCAGTGCGAGCTCCTCCTCGGTTGTCTGTTTGTAATAGAGATTATAACCGGCAACATCTTCATAACAGAGCGGATCGGCTATTGTCCAGCGCACCATATTGTACATGCTGTCACACTGTGAATAGACTGTGAGCGCCGGTATGCAGGGAGGCTCATTGTCCACCGGCACGGCACAGGTGCGCTGCGACAGATTGACCAGGTCCTTTGGCATGCCTTCTCCCTGGTATCCTCCGCTGGAAACTACATAATAACAATATTCCGTTCCGTTTTCCAGGTTCGGATCTGTAAATTCCAGCTGGTTGGTATTCCCTACAAGTTGCCAGTTCCCGCCTTCAAGCCGGTAAAAATCATAATTGGTATTTATCCATGGCACATTCCTGGCCAGGGTAAAACGCATCTTACGGTCACCGGTAAGCGCAGTAAGAAAGAGTGATGAGGCTATTCCCGGGTCACCTATCAGGAATCGGTTGCCGGCTGCGTTATTGTACAGTTCCACCCTGTATATCCAGCCTGTATCCAGGGTATTGATAAGGGTATCAACATATACTGTGTCATTGAGGTCAGTCGTGGGGAGAGTATTGATCAGCTCCCAGTCAGTTCCAGCCACACCTGTTACGCGGTAGATGAGATACTCATAGGGCCCGTTGGCCGGGATGGTGTCAAGCTGCCCGGGCTTCTGCCATGCCAGCATGAGAGAGCCGTTGACAGGATGAGTATTTCGGACAGAGACGTTGGTTATCAGCGGTATGCCTGAGATGAGTGAGGTCACAATCTCATTGGATGGTTTGCTCTCTGTACCGTTGGGATAGACAGCCACAATCCTGTAGGCATATTCCGTGCCCGCATTGAGGCCATTGCCATTGTTTGTATCAGTGAAGGTTATTGTATTTTGACCTTCGGCATACCCCACCTTGACAAATCCGGCAGCCGGCGGGATACCGTCATAACAGGTGTCAGCAACCAGTGATGAAGCCCCATTACGTCGGTAGATACTGAATCCTGCAATCTGGTCAGTGTTGTAGGCTGCCCATCCGAGCTGCACGAACTTGCCCATGGGGACGGCTGAGAGGAGGACCGGAGATGGTCCGAGGACCTTTATGCTCATGTTGTCTATATCAACAAGCTGAAGGTCGTCATTCGAGTCCTCTGCCTTTATAACTATATCGTACGGCTGATGACGTACCGAGCTATGGCAGGGCACCCAGCTGAGCCTTGCCCTGGTCACGCCGGGGCCGGAGGATAGTGTGGTGAAGGTGGCAGGACAATCCGTTGCTGTAAAGATACCGGAGGTGGCAAGCAGGGTTACTGAATCGAGGTCGGTATCAGTGGCTGTGATATCAATGGAGACAGTCTCACCGGCCTCCACACAGAGGTCAGGCAACGGGGATGTCACCGGCGGATTGTTGTCAGTCTCGTAAACCTCTATCTGCATATCCCTTACAACAACACCTATTTTTATGCCGGCGCGCCATTCCTGTATCTCCATAGCAACATTGTATATACCCAGGGCAGTCGGGGCATCCCACACAAGGTCGCCTGTGATGGAATCAATATAAAAAGCATTTGATGCCGGAGGAAGGGTATAGTTAAGTATTGGTTTGCCGTCCTCCTTGGTACATATCGTAAGCTCATAAGAGAGGCTGTCACCGTCAGGGTCAAAGGCAGCAGGATTGTGGATGAAAATCTGGCCGAGGGCTGCCTTGTCATAGGGCGGGTTAAGCAATATGGGAGTGCTGTTGCGTCCAACCGCTGTATTGACAATAAGGATTGTAGATATGGAGAAAACAACATTTACCGAGTTTGGTATATTCTCAACCCCGAGGTTGCGGTTGGGGTCCTGTACCACAATCCTGTATACACCGGGACCCGGATAGGTATGCTGGGCCACGTATACATTCTTTTTATAGTCATTCGGCAGAAAGGTCTCTGATATTCTTGCGACGTTCGTGATGGAGTTATCACCCCACTCCACGTCCAGCGACGGTCTGTCAGCCTTGCTGAGGGTATAGGTGAACGTGGTTACGGTGACCTCAAAAGTAAGGTCTGATATCTGCTTGTATGTTATCTCTCCGGCACGGTTATGCGTTGCCGTTACCAGTGAGGTCATGGACAGCAGGAATACTGCCATGCAAAAAAGTCGTCTTCTCATCTCATTCCCTTTCATTTCACTTTATAGCTCCTGATAGTATCAATTACCGTGAACCGGTATCCCTCTTCATGCTCACTGAGACTTATAAGCATCAT
Organism: Bacteroidales bacterium; assembly: GCA_012514255.1. The sequence goes on from JAAZAP010000166.1 coordinate 11,783, forward strand.
GTTTGCCTGGTCTTCATAGAGCCTGGTCATAATACGGTTAAGCACCGTCACGCTCCTGATATCTTTATTACCGGTTGCGGTGAGTGTGAAGCGGTGTTCCAGTCCGTCCACCTCAGCGGTAAGCAGTCGCATCTTAACCGGTACGCCATCCTCCATTATCATTAACCTGTCTGAAATATACTGAAAAAAACACTCCTCCGGACTGCCTGTTATCTCGCCTCCCCCGCTTTTGCCCAGTTTCATATCAGCCTCGAGGTCATCACTCCAGACCTTGACAAATACTGACCATACTGCGTTCGCTGCATCATACTCAATGCCTGTCAGTGAGACGTGAACGGGATGCAGAAGAAGCAATATGGAAAGAAAGAGTGTCTTCATGCCGGAGCTCTCATTAATACATCAAAAATCAAGCCATCAGGTCAACCTCGGTTATTCCTGACCTTTCACGCAGGTAATCTATTGTTCCAACCTCTATGAATGAGAATCCCGTTCCCCTCGAGAAGTTACCGGCAAGAACCACCACAATATCGTTTTTCCTCAGGGTATGCCTGGTCAGCAACTCCCTGATTGCGGTATGAATGAATTCGTCGGCTGACATCTTTTTTTCCACAAAGACGGGTATGACTCCGTAGGAGAGGGCCAGTTCGCGCATGGTACTCTGCGAGTAGCAATGAGCAATGACCGGGTTTATGCCCCTGAAGGCAGCCATGTTTTTTATTGAGGTGCCGTTGACGGTATCCGCAAGGATGGCTCTTGCCCTGATCCTGATTGAGGTTTTTACTGCCACCTTGGCGAGGTAAGCCGATACGGGCCCGCTGAGGGAACCTGCCGGCATCTCAATATACTGCTCTTTCTCCTGTTCCACCTCAGCGGCTATTCTGGCCATGGTCCTGACTGCCTCAACAGGATACCTTCCCATTGCGGTCTCACCGCTGAGCATGAGCGCATCAGTCTGACTGTATACAGCATTGGCCACATCACTCACTTCTGCCCTGGTGGGCCTCGGATTCTCTATCATTGAATGGAGCATCTGTGTGGCCACAATAACCGGTTTGCGTTTCTCAATGCACCTGGCAATGATATTTCGCTGTATCCCCGGGATACGTTCAAAGGGCACCTCAATGGCCAGGTCTCCCCTCGCAACCATAATACCGTAGGAGTAGTCCATTATCTCCTCCAGGTTGTCAACCCCCTGCTGGTTCTCTATCTTGGATATGATCTTGATGTCACTTGACCGCCTGTCAAGGAGCCTCTGAACAGCCAGCACATCCTCCCTGGATCTCACGAACGAATGGGCAATAAACTCAATATCGAGCTCTACTGCCAGATCAATAAAGGCAAGGTCACGCTCGCTTACGGAGGGGAGGTTGATCCTGACCTGTGGGATGTTTACTGTCTTGCGCGAACCGAGGACACCATCGTTCTCAATATTGCCAATAAGGCTCTTCCCCTGCCTGCCGGTGATTTTTATCTCCAGCTCACCATCATCTATCAGGATGAGTGCCCCTGTCGGGATGTACATGGCAATATCGGAATAATTGACATTGATAATCTCATGCGTTGTCTTCGCAGCAGGATTGCCTTCCACCCTTACAGTTTCGCCCTTGACAAACTTAACCGGCTCATCGCAGACAGTGGTCCTTATCTCCGGACCCTTGGTATCTATAAGAATTGCAATAGAGTCTGAAACGCTCCGTACATTGGCAACGATCTTTCTTACGCCGTCAGGATTGAGATGTGCAGAATTTATTCTTACCACGTCCATTCCTGCTTCGTGTAGTTTACGCAGGAAAGCAGTATCGCAGTTCTTGTCTGAGATGGTTGCAACTATCTTTGTTCTCTTCTTCAGGAGGCTCTTTACCATGTTCTTCCGGATTATTTCAATAATTCAATCAGTGCTTCTGCTGCCAGTCTGTAGCCATCCGTGCCCAGGCCCATTATTGTGCCATGGCAATAGCGCCCTGTCAGGCTGGTGTGACGAAAATCCTCCCTTGAGAGAAGGTTTGAGATATGAACCTCGATTACCGGTATGTTTATGGCAGCAATGGCATCAGCAAGTGCCACTGAGGTATGAGTGTATCCGCCGGGATTAATGATCACCCCGTCAGCATATGCACCTGCAGCCTGAACCATGTTCACGAGCTCACCCTCAATATTTGACTGCGAGAAGGTAAATGTCAGTTGTGGAAAGCGTGTGCGGAGCATGCTTATCACTGCCTCAAATCCTTCCCGGCCATATATGTCAGGTTCCCTTTTTCCCAGAAGGTTAAGGTTAGGTCCATTGATTATTTCTATCTTCATACGCTAACAATTTGCTATTCAAGGTTACGTGTAACCCGCCTGTTCATATGGCTTTTCCTGTGTTGGAACCAGAAATGGGTTTCATACCCTGAACTGGCTTCCGCTTTTTTTGCTGTGAGTACAAAAATAAAGAAACGAGCGGATTTCAGACCTTAATAAGATATAACTTTAGAGCCGGCAGAATGATCAGATGACAACAACATGGAGTGATACCATCAGGGGGTTCGGGAGATATCTCAGGATTGAGAGGTCTCTCTCTGCCAACAGTGTGACGGCTTACCTGAATGATGTTCGCAGGCTCAGGGACTTTATTGCCGCTAACAGGGAAGGCACCTCTCCTTCCGACCTCAGTTACCGTGACCTGAGTGACTTCATTGCCTTCATGGCCGGACAGGATATCGCAGTGCGAACCCAGGCAAGGCTCATCTCCGGGGTAAGGTCTTTCTGTCAGTACATGATGGTTGAAAACCTTATAACAGCTGATCCTTCCGCTCTTCTGGAAGCGCCCAGGGCCGGCCTGCACCTTCCCGAGGTTCTCTCGGTAGAGGAGATTGACAGGATGGTGTCATCTATTGATCTGGGAACCGATCAGGGTCAACGTAACAGGGCCATCCTTGAAACCATGTACGGATGCGGACTGAGGGTGTCAGAGCTGGTTAATATGCGCCTGACAGACATCCACCGTAAGGAAGGCTTCGTCAGCGTTACCGGCAAGGGAGACAAACAGCGCCTGGTGCCCATAGGGTCAGTCACACTGAAGGAAATTGACAATTACCTGGCTTACAGGGCAGCGATGCCGGTAATAACAGATAAGAATATTCTTTTTCTCAACCGCCGGGGGAAGCGACTGACCCGGGTAATGGTGTTCAACATTGTCAGGGAAGCCGCTGCCGCAGCCGGGATTAAAAAGAACATCAGTCCGCATACTCTCCGTCACTCCTTCGCCACACACCTCGTGGAGGGTGGTGCTGACCTGCGGGCAGTGCAGGAGATGCTGGGACACGAATCAATAACCACCACC
>JAAZAP010000167.1 GCA_012514255.1 Bacteroidales bacterium
ATTGACATAAGCCACCACACCCCGCACCTTGTTGATGAATACCTGGATGAGGAGTGGGAGTATGTTATCACCGTCTGTGATCATGCAAATGAAACCTGTCCGGCGTTTTTCGGCAGGGTGAAGCACAGACTCCATCTCGGATTCGAGGATCCGTCACATGCCACCGGCACACCAGAGTTCATTCACGGTGAGTATATAAGGATACGCGATCAGATCCGTGAAGCCTTCCTTCGTTTTTTCAACGAAGTAATACAGGACCGCGGATAACCTTATAAGGTAGTGTGATTTTCAATCCCTGCTTCGAAAAATCCGCGGAATGAATTTCGGTACCTCCTTTTGATAGGTTGAGTATTCAGGGTACTTGCTACTGCTGATCTTTTCCGTCATGATGGAGCTGCCAATGAAAAGGATCACAAGCAGCACCGGGCCAAGGAGGGTGAAGTTGATCCATTTGCCCGAGGCGGCCACGCTGAAGAGATAGAAGCTGATCCAGATAGCCTGTTCGGAGGCAAAGTTGGGGTGCCTTACATATTTCCAGAGGCCTTCCCGGAGAAATCCCCTTTTCAATGAATCCCTGAACATTTCAGCATCGCTCTGCTCAGACCGTTTCATAGTCTGGAATCTGAACTGCTGGTTATCGGCTACAGTCTCTGTTATTATGAAAGTCAGCATCAGGGCCGCCGCAGCAATATCCGTAATGGTAAGAGGCGTACCCGGGCTGAGCGATGCCATCAGTATAGGTGTTGTAAACAGCAGTATGATTATGTTTTGATATAAAGATATAAAGAGCAGGTTGAAGAGTCCGAACCTGAGCCTGCCCCTGAGAGCATTGCTCTCCCGCAGAATCTTCCACCTGTAATCCTCTTCACCCTGCCATGGGATAATGCTGTAACCTCCCTTGCGGTAGAAGTTGTAGCTGAGCCTCAGACCCCACAGAGTAACCAGCAGAGCCATGATGACCGTCCTTGCCGTTGGGAAGGCGGCCACCGTCATCCAGCTGTACGCTGGAGGCAGCAGGCTCCAGAGCTTGTCAACCTGGCTGTAGTTACGCGTCAACTCGCTGACAATAAAACATAAAATCACTACAATAAGCATTAAGCTGATCCATGACGAGACAAGAGTCTGAAAACCGGGATCATAACCGGAAAAAAACCTCAGGGAAGCGGAGAAAACGACCATATTACTCATAACGGCAGAAAATAGTTTTCTCAAATATGCAACAAATCATCAGATCACCGGTTTTCATTTGAAAAAAATCATTCCTATATGAAAGAAAATCAGCATAGCAGATTTATTATTTTTTTCTTCGGCCGGATGAATTGAAATTATAGGATCATCATAATTATTTCGTATTGTTTTGTTAATTTTATACAGTCTACTTACTAACTATTCTGAAAATGACTGCATGCAATCGTCCCTGCGGGGTGGCTTTAAAGCTACTGCTTGGCCTGACTTTCATTTTTGCAACAGACCTTTCACTGAATGGCCAGGAAGCCATCAGGGGGGAAGGGATCTATGTGCCCGGCCACTCACTCTCTCCATCGCTTGAGGGAAAGACCCTGCAGGTTATGTTCGACGGAGTGGAGTATGACAGGATTCTAAAACGAGACTTCTGGGAATATGATCCGGTTACTGATACATGGACGAGAATTATGGATTTTCCTGGCACTGCGCGATGCGTAGCCAGGGCTTACGTTGTCGGATCTGCCGCCTATATTGTTTCAGGTTATGGTGGCAATTATGAAAAGGACATGTGGAGGTTCACCCCGATAGAATAACAGAGTGACAGTCTCAGTGACCAAGCTTCTGCTTCAGGTAAGCGGCTGTATATGATTTCCGGCACTGAACGAGCTGCTCCGGGGTTCCCTCAAATACCACATATCCTCCTTTTTCTCCCCCCTCCGGGCCCAGGTCAATAACCCAGTCTGAGCATTTGATTACCTCCACATTATGTTCAATCAGCAATACTGAGTGGCCGTGGTCAACGAGTGCATTGAGCGATTTCATGAGCTTGTTGATATCGTGGAAATGGAGGCCTGTGGTAGGCTCGTCAAAGATGAAGAGTATCCTGGCGTCGCTCTTTTCCTGGCTGAGATAATATGCCAGCTTCACTCTCTGACTTTCGCCGCCGGAGAGGGTTGATGAAGATTGTCCCAGCCGGACGTAACCCAGGCCTACATCGGCAAGGGGCTTCAGCCTGGCTGCAATCCTGTTGCAGGTTTTCTCACTGTTCTTTCCAAAGAACTCTATAGCCTCATCAATTGTCAGCTCAAGCACCTCGTAGATATTCTTTCCGTTGAATCTTACATCAAGGATATCCCTCTTGTAGCGCATGCCCTTGCATGCCTCACATGTAAGTTCCACATCAGCCATGAACTGCATCTCCACCCTGATTACCCCTTCTCCCTGGCACTCTTCGCATCGTCCGCCATCAACATTAAATGAGAAATGTGCAGGTTTGAATCCTGCCTGAACTGCTGCCTGCTGATCGGCAAAGAGTTTTCGTATATCGTCAAAAGCCTTAAGATAGGTTACCGGGTTGGAGCGGGTAGATTTACCGATGGGATTCTGGTCAATCAATTCCACGGCAGTGATCCTGTCTATGTCACCCTCCAGGGCCGTATGCCGCCCCGGCCTGGCTTCATTGCTGCCCAGCCTGGCAGCGAGGGCATTATATAGGATATCATGCACCAGGGTGCTCTTGCCAGATCCGCTGACGCCGGTAACAGTGGTTATTGTATGCAGAGGAAACTTCACGTCAATTTCCTTGAGGTTATTGGCTCTTGCTCCTCGCACCTCTATGTAACTGTGCCATTTACGTCGCAAGGCAGGTTTTTCGATCCGCATCATCCCGGTCATGTACGCGGCAGTAAGAGATTTATTCTTCCCTGAGAAGTCTACTCCTCCCTGGTAGATAACTTCACCTCCATGGGTGCCGGCTTCCGGTCCCATGTCTATTATCATGTCAGCAGCCCTTATTATCTCTTCCTCATGTTCAACCACGATAACCGTATTACCCAGGTCTCGTAGCTCCTTCAGGACATTGACAAGCAGGTTTGTGTCGCGCGGATGAAGGCCTATGCTTGGCTCGTCAAGGATATAGAGTGAGCCCACCAGGCTGCTTCCCAGTGAAGTGGCCAGGTTGATCCGCTGTGATTCACCGCCGGAAAGAGTATTTGAGAGCCTGTCAAGCGTGAGATAGGAGAGACCCACGTTCACAAGAAATCCCAGGCGTTGCCGTATCTCCGTCAGGAGGCGGCCGGCAATCTCTCTTTCCTCGCCGTTAAGGACAAGTTTTTCAAAAAATTTGTATGCTTCACTGACAGGCATGCCGGTGATCTCGGTGATAGACCTCCCGCCAATCCTGACCCAGGCAGCTTCCTTTCGCAGCCGCTCGCCGTTGCATTCGGGGCAGATCCGCTTGCCTCTGTAGCGGCTCAGCATTACCCTGAACTGTATCTTGTATTTTTTCTCTTCCAGGTATTCGAAGAATCGGTTGAGGCCAAAGAAGTATCTGTTGCCGCTCCAGACAAGAGCCTTCTGTTCAGGAGTGAGCCTGTACCATGGTTTGTGTATGGGGAAGTCAAATTTGTCAGCGCTGTAGATCAGCCTCTCCTTCCATTGCTTCATTGTCTCTCCCCGCCAGCAGGCAACGGCATCATCATACACTGACAGGTTTTCGTCGGGGATGACCAAATTCTCATCAATGCCGATGATTTTTCCGTAACCCTCACATACCGGGCAGGCACCCAAAGGTGAGTTGAAGCTGAAGAGATGCTCTGTCGGCTCCTCAAAGGTGATGCCGTCCTCTTCAAATTTATCTGAGAACAGTACTGTCTGGGTAGTCTCCTCATCAGTCACCGTAAGGGTTATATGTCCCCTGCCAGTCATGAAGGCCGTCTGCACTGAGTCGGCTGCGCGGCTGAGGTCATCGGCGGCGCTGCCGGCCGCGAACCGGTCAATGATCAGATCCAGTTTCTTCATTGATCCCAGCAGTTCGGCCGTCCCCTCTTCGTCAAGACGGAGAATACCCTTTTCAGTGCTGATCCGGTTGAATCCCTGCTGGACAAGGAACTTGATGAATTCAGAGAGATTAACCTTCTCCGGCACGTCAAGAGGGGCTGTCAGAACCACCCGGCTGCCGGAGGTGAGGGTTGCCAGGTAATTGACCACATCATCAACGGTATGTTTGCGCACCTCCCGTCCGGACACCGGTGAGATGGTACGCCCCACACGTGCCCAGAGAAGCCTCAGATAGTCATGTATCTCCGTGGAGGTGCCAACAGTTGACCTGGGATTGCGGGAATTGACCTTTTGTTCTATAGCTATGGCAGGAGGGATTCCGTTGATAAAATCCACATCGGGTTTATTCATCCTGCCAAGGAACTGTCTGGCATAGGATGAGAGGCTTTCCACATAGCGGCGCTGTCCTTCGGAATAGATTGTATCAAAAGCCAGTGATGACTTGCCTGAACCAGATACTCCCGTGATGACTATCAGGTTGTTACGGGGTATCGTAAGGGTAATGTCCCTGAGGTTGTGAACGCGTGCACCTTTTATCTCAATGTTACCCTTCATCCTGCCTTCGTTGATAAGTTGGCAAAAATAAACATTTTGAAATTACTATTTTTTGTTTTCTTTGTCAGTATCAGAAATGAAACAAACCGGGACCCGGTCCCGTATAAGTCAACAGTTAAAACAAACAATGTAACAAAGGAGGACCGCCTATCGTATAACTCTACCCGAACCAAAACAAGAGTTAGTTATGAAGAGCAAAATGACCGATTATGAGCTTATTAAGAGCTTCATAAACGGCAATGAGAGAAGCATAGAGCTGCTCATCCTGCGTCACAAAAGTAAGGTCTACTCCTATATCAGCCTTTACATCCGGAACCGCGATCTCGCTGACGATATTTTTCAGGACACTTTCCTGAAGGTGGTTC
>JAAZAP010000168.1 GCA_012514255.1 Bacteroidales bacterium
AGAGTGCAAAAATTCGGAGGTTTCCGGACTGATTGAAGGCAAGATTACCGTAACGCAGCTCCTTAACCTGAAAGCCTCATCAAAGATTAACGGAGCAATTGTAACAAACAAGCTCTCCATTGAACCGGGAGCAATATTCACAGGCAACTGTGCCATGAATGAGGGAGAAACCGGTGGAACAACAGCAGCCAGAGGAAAAGAAGAAGGAAAATAAGGGCTCAGACGGTCTGGGGGCCTACTCAAGGTACAGCACCATCGCCATCCAGATGGTGGTCATAATCGTTATCACATCCCTCGGAGGAGTTAAACTTGACACCTGGGCAGACACAAAGCCGGTGTTCACTGTTATTCTTTCACTGCTGGGAGTGGCAGCTGCAATTTGGCTCGTGATAAAGGAGGCCATCAGAAACAAATGAGATGTTCCACCCCACGGCAATACGTTACTATTTCAGACTCCTGGCACTGTCACTATGCCTGATCGTTATTGTCATCATCCCTGGCCGGGCATTTCCCTCACTATACAATACCGGTTCTGCTGTTCTGCTGATAGCCGGATTCGCCATGGTCGCCTTCATTTCGCTTTTATTTTTTTTTAACGGTTTCTTTTCTGGTGAAGAGAAAAGTGTTTTTATGACACTAATTGCACTGGGAGTGAAGATGCTGCTCTCTTTCCTCCTTGCGTTGCTCTTTTTCCTTGTTTTCAAAAATGACGCAACCGGTTCATTAATATTGTTTTTTGTCATATATTTGGCCATCACTGTTTTTGTAATTCTTACATTAACCAGTGTCCTGAAGAAAAAGTCAGATTAAAGAAATTTAGCTTGAAAAACAGGTATTTATATCCTCTTATTCTGATATTGGTTTTGCTGGCGGGAACCTTTCCGGTCCGCTCTGCCGTTATCGCTGAGGAGGAAGGGAAATCACACGGGACAGAGGAGGAGTTTGATGCTTCCTCCTTCATTATGGAGCATGTGGCCGACTCACATGAGTGGCACATTCTGACAAAGAAGGATGGCACTCATGTTGCTGTTTATCTGCCGGTAATCATCTATGACAGGGAGTCGGGGTTGCATCTGTTCTCTTCCCGCAGGCTTGCTCACGGGCAGAGTTACAAAGGATATGCCATTGCGCATGAAGGCAAATATGCCGGAAAGATAGTCAGGGTTGACGAGCATGGCCATCATGACGGCTCCAAACCTCCGCTTGATTTTTCAGTTACCAAGGCCATATTCGGGATGATTGTGGCTGCATTGATCATGCTCTGGCTTATGCTGGCCCTGGCAAGATCATACAAAAAGACCGGCATCAGTGCCCCCAGGGGCATTCAGGGAGTGCTTGAGCCGGTTATTCTGTTTATCAGGGATGATGTTGCCATACCCAATATAGGGGAGAACAAGTATTCGAAATTCATGCCCTACCTGCTTACTGTCTTCTTCTTTATTCTGATAAACAATCTTCTGGGGCTCATTCCAATCTTTCCCTTTGGCGCCAATGTGACGGGCAATGTCAATGTAACCTTTGTGCTGGCGCTCTTCACTTTTCTGATAACGCAGTTCAGCGCCAACAAATCGCACTGGAGGCATGTTTTTGCTGCTCCCGGTGTGCCCTTCTGGTTGCTTCCCATAATGATACCCATAGAGATCATCGGGCTCTTCTCAAAGCCATTTGCCCTCATGATCCGTCTCTTTGCAAATATCACAGCCGGCCACATAATTGTGCTTAGCCTGGTGGCGCTGATATTCATCTTCAGGTCAGTTGCGGTAGCGCCGGTCTCCATCTTCTTTGTGCTCTTCATGGATTGCATAGAGTTGCTGGTGGCCTTTCTGCAGGCATATGTCTTTACCCTGCTGTCAGCCCTCTTCATCGGGATGGCGGTAGCTGAACCGGAACATCACTAAACAATTATATTTTAATTTATTAAACCAAAATTCATGGAAGAAGCAGTAATGTCATTAGCAGCAGTAGGAGCAGGTCTTGCGGTTATCGGTGCCGGCATCGGCATCGGCCGTATCGGCGGCTCGGCAATGGACGCCATCGCACGCCAGCCTGAAGCCTACTCGAAGATTCAGCTCGCAATGATCATCTCTGCCGCGCTTATCGAAGGGGCAGCCCTCTTCGCTATCGTTGTGGCTATGATCAAGGGCTAACAAACAAAAAAAAAGCCTGTAACGGTTGGTTGCAGGCTTTACTCAAAAAATCAAACAAAACAGCATATCATGTTACTACAAAGCAGTCTCGCCAATCCCGCCATCGGGACCGTATTCTGGACAACACTGATCTTCCTCATGCTGCTCCTCCTTCTCTGGAAGTTTGCATGGGGACCCATCATGAAGGCAGTCAAGGCACGTGAGGATATGATTCACAACTCCCTCGATTCGGCCGAAAAGGCCCGCGAAGAGATGAAAGTACTGCAGGCTGACAATGAAAAGATCCTCCGCAAGGCGCGCGAAGAGCGTGACAAGATCCTGCGTGATGCCCGCGTGGCCTATGACCGTATGATGGCCGAGGCCAAGGAGAAAAGCCAGTCGGAGTCCGATGCGCTCGTGCGCCGGGCCAGGGAGCTTATTGAACGCGATAAGGTGGCTGCAATATCCGAAGTAAAACGTGAGGTGGCCAGGCTGGCCATAGAGGTGGCTTCAAAGGTTGTGGGTGAGACGCTGAAAAGCGATACCGAGCAGCAGAAACTGATAGAGAGATATATTAACGAGATCGAAGCAAACAGGAACTGACCTCATGAATACAGCAAGAATAGCTGTCAGATACGCAAAGGCACTCTTCGACCTTGCCCTTGAAAAAAATGCCGTGAACGGTGTCTACAGGGACATGAAGAACATAAGCCTGCTATGCACCATGGATGAGGTGAAGTCGGTCATCAGCAACCCGGTTATTCCCCTTCAGAAAAGAAAAGATGCAATAATTGCCCTGGCAGGGGATGGGGCTGATAAGCTGACAATAAACTTCATTGATCTGATATTCACTCACGGACGGGGCGAGTACCTGGCCGCTGCAGCAAGGAATTTCATGGACCTTACCCGCAGGCACAGGGGCATCAGACAGGTCACACTCACAACGGCCGTACCTGTCAGCGGGGAGATGAAGAGGGAGATGGCAGCATTGCTCGACGACCAGGATCCGGGAAAAATTGAATTCAACGAACAGACAGACAAGTCAATCATCGGCGGATTCATACTAAGGGTTGATGATTCCTACATCGACGCAAGCGTGAGGAACAGGCTCAACAGATTCAGAAAAGAGTTTTCACTGGCAGGTTATGCCGAATAGAAGATAATAAGATTCAGAGATATGACTAATATTAAACCTTCAGAGGTATCACAGATTTTAAGGCAGCAGCTTGAAGGAGTACAGACGGCCATTGACGTTGAGGAGGTAGGGACCGTATTACAGGTCGGCGACGGTATTGCACGCATCTACGGTCTTAAGAACGTTGGCTCCAATGAGCTTATAGAGTTCGTTGAGTCGGGCATCAAGGGTATTGTTCTCAACCTTGAGGAGGACAATGTGGGAGCAGTTCTCCTGGGTGCATCCGAGAAGATCAGGGAGGGCGACATAGCACGGCGCACAGGAAGGATCTCATCAATCATGGTGGGCGAGGGTCTGCTGGGCAGGGTTATCACCACAACGGGAGCTCCCATCGACGGCCGCGGCCCGGTCACCGGAGAGCTCTATGAGATGCCTTTTGAGAGAAAGGCTCCCGGCGTCATCTTCCGCCAGCCGGTAAAGCAGCCGGTACAGACAGGGCTTAAGGCTATTGATGCTATGATACCCATCGGACGCGGACAGCGTGAGCTTATTATCGGCGACCGTCAGACAGGCAAGACAGCCATTGCCATTGACACCATCATCAACCAGAAGAGCGAGTATGACAAAGGCAAACCTGTTTACTGCATCTATGTGGCCATAGGACAGAAAGGTTCAACAGTGGCAAACATAGCCACCACCCTTGAAAGCAATGGTGCAATGGACTATACCGTCATCGTCAGCGCCACCGCGGCCGACTCCGCCGCCGCACAGTTCTATGCCCCCTTTGCAGGTGCGGCTATCGGCGAATACTTTCGAGATACCGGCCGTGACGCC
>JAAZAP010000169.1 GCA_012514255.1 Bacteroidales bacterium
CACGGTTATAATGCTACTGCCGGCGTGTGCACCTTCAAAAAAGAGAGCCTATAAGTCAGCCCGGAAAAATTCATATATTGACACCTCCCAGCTGGGGCGCAACAAATACTTCTTCTCAAAAAAGTACCAGAAGAAGCTTTACAGGTATAAAAAGAGGTAGATTGCTGCCGGATAAACGGCCTTTAATATTCTTCAACCCTTACTACGCTGAAAAACCTTACTCCTCACAGTTGACTTCCAGTCCGTCCCATGCAAGGGTTACGTTGACCGGCAGTTCACTGTTCACATCGGCATGTTTGCCCATCTGATGGCCGATATGGGTGATGTAGGCTTTCCGGGGTGAGATCTCACGTATAAGGTCAAGAGCCTCACCGAGGCTGAAGTGAGATATATGCTTTTCCTTCCTGAGTGCATTGACTACCAAATACTTAACACCGAATAACTTTTCTTTTGTCTCCTCGGAGATGTAGTTTGCGTCAGTGATATATGCCATATCTCCTATCCTGAAGCCGAATATTGGCAGTCTGTAATGGAATATCCGCAGGGGGATGATTGTGTCGCCGTTTATATTGAAGTTGTAGTTGTCAATTGTATGGAGCTCCATTTTCGGGATGCCGGGGTACTGGTATTCCGAGAAGACATAGGCATACTCCTTTCTTACGGCTGCCTGTACCCTCTCCTCAGCATAGATATCGATAGCCGACCGGGATTTATAGTTAAAAGCCCTCAGGTCATCCATTCCTGCAATATGATCCTTGTGTTCATGAGTCAGGAGTATTGCATCAAGCTTTTTCACCCTTGCACCGAGCATCTGTTGCCTGAAGTCGGGGCCGGCATCAATGACAATTGTATTCAGCGCTGTTTCAACCAGCAGGGAGGTCCTCAGCCTTTTGTCCTTTGGGTCCGTGGAGGTACACACAGCACATTCACATGCTATTACAGGCACTCCCTGAGATGTTCCTGTACCGAGAAAGGTAAATTTCACTTTAATTTCTTTTCACTGCAAACATAACCTGAAAATGAGAGAAGAACAATATCAGTGATCACTTTGGTTTCACTTACGCTAAATGGGTATCTTTACGGTTCAGATTGTAAGGCATATGAGTGGAACGGTATACATGATCCCCGTCACACTGGGCGATTCTGACCCTGAGATGACGATACCCCGTGGCACCAGGGAAATAACTCTCTCGCTGAGGCTTTTTGCCGTTGAGGATATCAGGTCTGCCCGTCGCTGGCTAAAAAGGCTTGACAGAACCTTTCCCGTTGACAGTACCACCTTTTTCCCTATAGGAAAGCATGCTGATCCGTCAAATCCCTTTAAGATCCTTGACAGTGTTTCAAAGGGGGTTGATGCCGGGGTCATGAGCGAGGCGGGCATGCCGGGTCTGGCTGATCCCGGGAATATCATTGCTGCCGAAGCCCACCGCCGGGGTATCAGGGTCATTCCGCTCACGGGCCCCTCCTCGGTTATGCTTGCCCTGGTTGCCTCAGGGCTCAACGGTCAGTCATTTGCTTTTCACGGGTATCTGCCCGTTGATAAGGCGGGCAGGAAGAAAGCCATAAAGGACCTGGAGAGATGCTCATCAGGCGGACAGACCCAGATATTCATGGAGACACCCTTCCGAAATGCAAAGATGGTTGAAGAGATACTCTCTGTCTGCATGCCCGCAACCAGGCTGTGCATTGCTGCCGATATCACCCTTTCCGGCGAGGAGATACGGACCATGAGTGTGGCTGAATGGCGCAAACAGGTTCCCGTTCTGGACAAAAGGCCTGCTATCTTCATGATATTGGCATAACAGGGCAACAAATGACCAGACGTGAAAAACTGATCCGACGGGTCAGATCATTACGGAGCCTCTCTGCGGGAAAGGACACCACCATGGTCGGTTATAACGCGCCTAGCACGATTCAGCATCACCCCATAGTTGTTTTCTGATTGCATAACACATTACTGAGGCCGGCAGTGATTGATTTAAATGGTTAAATTGTGTCCATAAAAGACAGAGTGATGACCACAAGATCCTTCCTTACAGTTCTGGCGATCATGATCCCGGCCCTGCTGACAGGGCAGAAAACTGATATGTCACTGTTCCACGGCATCAGGCCCAGGAATATAGGCCCCGGAGGCATGAGCGGCAGGGTCACGGCATTTGCCGTTGATCCACGAAATGAAAATGTCTTCTATGTAGGCACCGCCTCCGGTGGTTTATGGAAGACGGTGAATGCAGGCACCACCTTCTCCCCTCTCTTTGATGATCAGCCTGTTGCCTCAATAGGTGCACTTGCCATTGATCCGCAGAGACCTGACATCATATGGGCCGGTACAGGTGAAGGCAATCCCCGCAACAGTGTCACGGGAGGATACGGCATCTATAAAAGCGCTGATGGTGGCCGCACATGGAAATGCATGGGGCTGGAGCTGACAAGATACATCCACCGTATCATAGTTGATCCGGTCAATCCTGATAGAATTTATGCAGGCGCTATCGGCAATCCGTGGGCTCCCCATACAGAGAGGGGCCTGTTCCGGTCTTCTGACGGTGGCCGCTCATGGAGCAGGCTGCTCTTTACCAACGAGACAACAGGGGTGGCTGACATGGTCATGGATCCGACCAACCCGGGCAAGATCTTTGTTGCCATGTGGGATCACCGACGGTGGCCCTGGTTCTTCAGCTCCTCAGCTGCTGGCTCAGGCCTGTGGGTCACGCATGACAGCGGTGACACCTTTGAAAAAATTGACGGCGGATTACCTGAAGAAGTGGGACGAATAGGGCTGGCCATTGCACGTTCTGACCCTGATTATGTTTACGCGTATGTGGAGTCAAAGCCCTCAGCTATTTATCGTTCCACTGATGGCGGGGCGACCTGGGAGAAAAGGGGTGAAAGGAACATTGGCAACAGGCCTTTCTACTATGCTGAAATTTATGTTGACCCGCAGAATGAAAACAGAGTTTACACTCTCTTTTCAGGTGTCAATGTGAGTGAGGATGGGGCACTCACCTTTGACAGGCGTACCGCTGAATCCGTTCACCTGGATCATCATGCGTGGTATATTGACCCGGTCAATCCTGACCGCATGCTTGACGGCAACGATGGCGGGATGGGGATCACCTATGACAGAGGGGAAACATGGCGCCACATTGAGAACCTTCCGTTGGGGCAGTTCTATCACATCAATGTGGACAATGAGCTGCCCTATAATATCTATGGCGGTTTGCAGGATAACGGCTCATGGCGCGGACCGGCCTACTCATGGTATAACGGACCACTGATAAATGAGATGTATGACTTCCTCATGGGTGGTGACGGTTTTGATGCCATGCCTGTACAGGGTGACTACCGATACTGTTATGCCCAGTCACAGGGAGGATCACTCCGCAGATTTGATCTGCTGACAGGCTGGAACAAGAACATAAGACCTGCCGCTGAAGAGGGCGAACGGCTCCGCTTCAACTGGAACGCAGCACTGGCCCAGGACCCTTTTGACAACAACACCATCTACTTCGGTAGTCAGTTTGTACACATGAGTGCTGACAGGGGTGACACCTGGACCAGAATTTCCCCTGACCTGACCACCAATGACCCTGAGAAGCAGAAGCAGGATCAGAGCGGGGGCATAACCAGGGATGTCACCGGTGCCGAGACCCACTGCACGGTTATCACCATCGCACCCAGCCCACTAAGAAAAGGGCTTATCTGGGCAGGGACTGATGACGGTATGATACAG
>JAAZAP010000170.1 GCA_012514255.1 Bacteroidales bacterium
ACGGCTTTGATGCCATCAAGGCTGAGTTCCTTGGACAGTTCCCCGAAGATGAGCCGGCTGATGAGATGCTGGTGAACAGGTACTTCCACGATGTGGAAAAGGAGGCTGCGCGCCGGCTGGTACTTGATGAGCACAGACGGCTTGATGGACGCAAGACTGATGAGATACGCCCCATATGGTGCGAGATCGATCCTCTCCCTGCAGCTCACGGTTCAGCCATCTTCACCCGCGGCGAGACACAATCGCTGACCACCGTTACCCTGGGTACCAAGCTTGATGAGAAGATGATTGACGAGGTTCTAAAGCAGGGATCAGAGAAGTTCACCCTTCACTATAACTTCCCGCCCTTTGCCACCGGCGAAGCCAGGCCGGCGCGCGGTACCAGCCGCAGGGAGATTGGCCACGGCAACCTGGCACACAGGGCCCTGAAGAACATGATGCCCCCGGAGGAGACCAATCCTTACGCAATCCGCGTGGTATCGGACATCCTTGAGTCAAACGGCTCATCTTCGATGGCAACTGTTTGTGCCGGCACAATGGCACTGATGGATGCCGGCATAAAGATTGCAAAGCCGGTCTCAGGAATAGCCATGGGACTGATAACTGACAAGGACGGAAAGAAGTTTGCAGTGCTCTCAGATATTCTCGGCGATGAGGATCACCTTGGCGATATGGACTTCAAGGTGACCGGCACCCGTGACGGCATCACCGCCACCCAGATGGATATCAAGGTTGACGGACTCTCATTTGATGTTCTTAAACAGGCACTTGACCAGGCACGTGCTGGCAGAATGCATATCCTTGACATCATGGAGCAGACGATAGCGGAACCCAGGCCTGAGCTCAAACCTCATGCACCGAGAATAGAAAAGCTCTATATACCCAAGGAGATGATTGGTGCTGTAATAGGCCCGGGCGGAAAGATCATACAGGATATTCAGGCCACAACCGGCGCAACTATAGTGATAGAAGAGACAAACGGCCAGGGTATGGTGGATGTTTTCGGAGAGAACTACGAAGTGATAAGGGCTGCCATAGACAGGATAAACGCCATCTGCGCCGTGCCTGAGGTGGGTAAGGTCTACATCGGCAAGGTCAAGACAATCACCCAGTTTGGAGCCTTCGTGGAGATACTACCAAACAAGGACGGGCTGCTTCATATCTCGGAGATGGACTGGAAGAAGGTAGGTACAGTTGAAGATCTCTTCAAGGAAGGCGATATAGTTGAGGTACAGCTTATTGAAATTGACCAGAAGACTGGCAAGCTGAGGCTTTCACGCAGGCCTCTCATTCCCAAGCCGGAAGGCTGGGTTGAGCCGCCCAGGCGCGAACATACTGAAAGAAGAGATCATCAGGGTCCGCGTGACGGGAACCGCGGTAACCGTGAGCATCGCTCACACGACCGCCGTCGCGACAATAACCGGTAACTATCTTCCGGTTAACCATCCGGAATCGTTTTTCTGAAGAGGCATGCAATAGTGTGCCTCTTCTCTATTTTTGGTTTGCATTATGGCTGTCAAATGTTAATTTTGGTATTGAATGCAATGAAGAGACCGGATGGAGGCCATTAAATATAATTATATTGTTATTGAAGGAAATATAGGCGCGGGGAAGACAACCCTGGCCACAATGATTGCCGGGGATTATAATGCCAAGCTTATCCTGGAACGGTTTGCCGACAATCCCTTCCTTCCTAAGTTCTACAATGACCCTGCCCGGTATTCATTTCCACTGGAACTCTCTTTTCTTGCTGACCGTTACAGGCAGCTCAAGGAAGAGCTGGTGGAACAGGACCTGTTCAGGAGCTTCACGGTGGCCGACTACTATTTTATGAAGTCCCTGGTCTTCTCATCCAAAACACTGGAGCATGATGAGTTCAGCCTTTACAGGCAGATCTTTTATATCATTTACAGCTCCCTTCCAAAACCGGATCTGTACGTCTACCTGCATGTGCCGCCTGAACGGTTGCTGAAGAATATAGCCATCCGCGGGCGGGAGTATGAGAAATCAATAACTGCGGAGTATCTCACAGGCATACAGGAGAGTTACTTCAACTTCTTCAGACAGAATCCCGAGAACCGGTACCTGGTGCTTGACGTGTCTGATATAGACTTCGTGGCAAATCATGAAGACTATATAAGGGTCAGGGATACAATTTTTACCACACAGGTATCACAGGGCATCAATCTTCGTGATTTCTGATTTTTTAATGTGTAGTTGCATGTATTGACTAAAATTATCTTAAATTTGCAACCAAATCAGAAATGTCGTATAATTGCTTTAATTAATCGTTACTGATCGCAACTAATAAAAAACAGATTATGAAAAATTTCACCAGACTTTTTGTCATTCTGCTTGCTGCTGTACTGATGTCAGGTTGCAGCAGTCTCGACAAGATGAAGAGAAACG
>JAAZAP010000171.1 GCA_012514255.1 Bacteroidales bacterium
AACATTTTGTCAGCGCAGGGCTACTGAAGTGAATAGGTTGTTATCTTCGCAGATCAACACTAACAAATAATTCGGGGCTATGGGACTTAAAGGCCGGCTTATCATCATGAACTTCCTCCAGTTTTTTATCTGGGGGGCATGGCTGCTCACAATCGGAGCATACTGGTTTCAGAACAAGAACTGGTCAGGGACCGATTTCGGGGCCATTTTCTCAACCATGGGCCTGGCATCGCTGTTCATGCCGGCCATAGCCGGCATCATTGCAGACAGGTGGGTTAATGCCGAGCGGCTTTATGGTATTTTTCACATAGCCGGAGCAATACTTCTTTCATCGTTACCGGCAATAGACAATCCGGACACCTTTTTCTGGGTTCTGCTGTTCACGATGATGTTTTACATGCCCACCCTCGCACTGGCAATCACCGTGGCATACAGTTCAATGAAGAACAGCGGCATGGATATCATCAAGGATTATCCGCCGGTGAGGGTATGGGGTACAATAGGGTTCATAGTAGCACTGTGGGTTGTCAGCCTGCTTGGTTTTGAGACCTCGCCCCTGCAGTTTTACGTTGCAGCGGCCGCCTCACTGGTACTTGGTATTTATGCCTTCACCCTTCCAAAATGTCCGCCCCTTGCAAAAGGGCACAAGAAAAAGCTTGTGGAGGAGCTGGGTCTCAATGCCTTCAAGTTGTTCAAGAGCACGAAGATGGCTCTCTTTTTCATCTTCGCCATGCTCCTGGGGGCAGCCCTGCAGCTGACCAATGCATACGGTGACACTTTTCTGCATGACTTTGCAAAGATACCCGCATACAGGGAGCTGCTGGCGGTTAAGTACCCGGCAATAATCATGTCAATATCACAGATATCCGAGACCCTCTTTATCCTTACAATTCCCTTCTTCCTGAAGAGGTTCGGAATAAAGAAGGTAATGCTCATGAGCATGGTGGCCTGGGTACTGCGTTTCGGCCTCTTCGGCCTTGGAAACCCGGCTGAAGGACTCTGGATGATCATTCTTTCATGCATCATCTATGGGATGGCCTTTGACTTCTTCAATATATCCGGATCTCTCTTCGTGGAGACACAGAGCACTCCTGACATACGCGCCAGCGCCCAGGGTCTATTCATGATGATGACCAACGGCTTCGGGGCTTTCCTGGGAAGCAGGATAAGCGGTATTGTGATTGATAAATTCTTTACCCTTGACACAGGGGCGTTTGACTGGAAGGGGATCTGGTTTGCCTTTGCAGGGTACGCCCTGGTGGTTGCAGTACTCTTTGCCCTCCTCTTCAGACACAAACACGTGCCGGAGGAGACTGCAAATATCAGTCATTGACCTGTTCTGCCGACAGGTATCCGGCAGGCATCTTTTATCCAAGCAGTATCAGGCTGAGGCCTATCACTATCATGCCGCTGATCAGGCCGTATATTGCCACGTGGTGCTTGCCGTACTTATGGGCGGCGGGCAGCAGCTCGTCAAATGATATATAGACCATTATGCCTGCCACCATGGCAAAGACATAGCCAAGGCTCACATCGGTTTTGAAAAGGGTAAGAATGAAATAACCGGCCAGTGCACCTATCGGTTCAGAAAATCCTGACAACACTGACCATGTCAGCGCTTTTCTTCTTGATCCGGTGGCATAGTAAACAGGTACTGAGACAGCTATTCCTTCAGGAATGTTGTGAATGGCAACGGCTATCGCTATGCTTACTCCAACCGCTACGTCAGACATGGCTGACATGAAGGTGGCTATTCCTTCAGGGAAGTTATGAATCCCAATTGCAACAGCAGTAAACACTCCCAGTCTCATAAGCTTACGGTCCCTGACTCCTCTCCCCGCACGCCTCTGCATTCGTCTGCCCTGGCACTCAGGCTTGTCAGGATCACGCACCTCAGGATGCATCTGTTCCACCCTCTTGAGCTCATGAGGGTTGCCCTCAGATGGCAGGATCTTATCAATGGCAGCAGAGAGCCCAATCCCTGCAACAAAAGAGAGAAAAGTAAGCCATGCAGCTGTATCATGGTCATAGGAGAGTTGCATCAGGTGTCCCGCCTCAGTCAGTATCTCAGTGAATGAGATGAATATCATCACACCGGCCGAGAAGCCGAGCGAAAATGCCAGAAAAGTAGTTTTAGTCCGTTTGGCAAAGAAGGCGATCAACCCTCCTATCCCGGTTGCAAGGCCGGCAAACAGAGTGATGCCGAAGGCAAATAAAAGCCGGGAGCTATCCATCAAAAACCGTTATTTAGATTCATTTTAAATTGCAAATTTATAAGAATAACGGTAAAAACAACGCAGGGAATATCAGGACTGAAAAAAAAGTCCTTATTTAGAATCATGTTTGGAGATGAATCTCTGGGACTACTATAGAATACTCGGCATTAAGCAGGGCGCTTCCGATGAGGAGATCCGCAAAGCTTACAGGAAGAAGGCGATGGAGTATCATCCTGACCGTAATCCTTCGCCTGAGGCTCATAACATGTTCATCCGCATCACTGAGGCGTATGATTATCTGACATCACATCCTCACGGCAGGAACATTACTGAGGAAGAAGCAAGGAGAAATTACCAGGCCTGGGTTGATTACCGTCAGGCGGAAGCCCGCAAGCGTGCCGAGGCGTACGCCCGGGCGACGTATGCAGAGTTCAGAAAGAGTCCCATCTACAGGAGCACGACCCACATTGACGGTCTGATGGTGTTTCTTGGTTTCTTGCTTGGCGGCACGGTGATGTTCATGTCAGTCATTGGCTACAGGTACCGGATGCAGATAGCCACTGATCCCATGGAAGAGCCGTCACTGGCACTGGCCGTTATCACATTCGTGATGGGTTTTGCCTATATGATCATCTCCTTTCTTTACCTGAGTGCCTGGATAGCTCAGCAGAGGAAGAGGAAAGAAATAAGAAATGACGCAAAGAAGAAAGGTAAGGAATCCGTTTGATCCGGATCAAAACATGTGTTTCGGTTGTGGCCCGAACAACAGTGCAGGGCTGAAGCTCTCATTTGAGGAGGATGATGAGAAGATCTACGCATCATGGCAGCCGGAGATGCTTTTTCAGGGTTACATCAACGTACTCCATGGAGGTATAATTGCCACATTACTTGACGAAGCAGCTGCCTGGTGCATCTATCTGAAAGCCGGCACTGCCGGTGTGACATCTTGTATGAGAGTGAGATACATGAAGCCTGTGCACATAAGTAAGGGGAAGGTATCAGTGGAAGCACGGCTCTTGACGCAGGGCGAAAAGAATGCCATAATAAATGCCAGGCTTTATGACGGTGAAGGAAGGCTCTGTGCCGAAGCTGATCTGGACTATTTTATTTATCCGGAAAAAATTGCCAGGACCCGTTATTACTATCCTGGCAGAGAAGCCTTCAGGTATCAATCCTTGCCGCCGGAACCACTGAGTGGTCAGTGAATTCTGATCTTAGATACTTATAATAACCTGTAATACCTATCATTGCAGCATTATCAGTTGTATACCTGAGTTCAGGCAGGAAGAGGTTCCATCGTCGTCTGGCTGCTTCCCTTGATGCCGCCTGTCTCAGACCGTTGTTTGCCGAGACGCCGCCTGCGATACCGACCTCCCTTATGCCCGTTTCCTTTGATGCTCTCACCAGTTTTGCCATCAGTATCTCAATTATCGTGCGCTGAAGCGAAGCGGCAAGGTCATTGAGGTTCTTGCCGACAAAATCCGGATCCTCCGCCACTCTGTCGCGAAGGAAATAGAGGAAGCTGGTTTTCAAGCCGGAGAAACTGAAGTTCAGGCCCTGTATCCTGGGTTTGGCGAAGCTGAAGGCATCAGGATTTCCTTCAGCTGCCAGCCTGTCAATGACCGGTCCGCCGGGATAAGGAAGGCCCATCACCTTGGCGCACTTGTCAAATGCCTCACCTGCAGCATCATCAATTGTATTTCCTATGAGCTCCATGCAGAGATAGTCATGTATGACAATCAGTTGGGTGTGTCCGCCAGAGACCAGAAGGCAGAGGAAAGGAAAGCCGGGAACAGGGCTTTCTGCTCCCCGTTCCCTGGCGAAGTGTGACATGACGTGAGCCTGCAGGTGGTTCACCTCAATGAGCGGTATATTACGCGCCAGTGCGAATCCCTTGGCAAAGGAGGTCCCTACGAGGAGTGATCCCAGCAGTCCGGGACCGCGGGTAAAAGCCACGGCACTGATATCTTCGGTTTTCTTTCCGGCTGCGGCAAGGGCACGATCAACCACCGGAACTATATTTGCCTGGTGTGCCCTGGATGCCAGCTCGGGCACCACACCGCCATATTCCCTGTGCACCTCCTGGTTGGCAATCAGGTTTGAAAGGACGAATCCGTCACAGATCACCGCCGCCGAGGTGTCGTCACAGGATGATTCTATCGCGAGGATCGTAATTTCTGGTGCCATTTTTGTATCACTCTTTTTTATAACTTCGCCTGCGGCGGGAACAGCGTTAACGGATGGCCAAAATTATTAAAAAAATCGGAAGGGTCTTTCTCATCATAGCTGCGGTGGTGGTTATGGTGCCTGCCGTTCTCTTCCTCCTCCTGCAGGTGCCAGGCATACAGACATTTACGGTCAACAGAATTACCAGGATCATCTCTGAACAGACGGGTGGTGAGATCAGCATCGGCAGGGTTGACTATTCAATATGGCACGAAATAGTGCTGAGTGACATACTGTTCAATGATCTCAGGGGAGACACCCTGCTTAGTGCCAGGAGGCTTGACCTGCGCCTGAGGGAGATAAGACCGTCACAAAAACTATACAGGTTTGGAAGGGTTGACATATATGAACCTGACTTCAGGATGGTAAAGGATAGTTCGGGAGTTATGAACCTGACTGAATATATCCGGACGCTGAAGGGTAACAGGGAGCGTGACAGCACAAGAAGAACTGACATCCGGTTTGCTGACATTGACATCATTGACGGTTTCTTCCTCCTGTACGACAGCTCAGACACTGCCGGTATCATACCCGGAAGGGTCAATTTCAGCAACATGCATCTTGAAAGGATCAATACAAAGATCCGTGACCTGTGTATCATTCCTGATTCGGTCAGCATGGTGATCCGCGGACTGGGTTTCGAAGAATCCGGCGGATTCGTATCAAAGAATCTTGACATGAATCTTGCCGTCCAACGCAATTCGCTTCATTTCAGAGAAATAGATCTGACAACTGAATCAGGCGCCATCTCAGCCGAAAAAGTACTGCTGACAGCCCGTGACACCAGTTCATGGAAAGATTTCATCAACGAGGTCACGATGGATATTCAGTTCAACGACTCGGATATCAGCATTTCTGATCTGGCTTATTTTGTTAAAGCGCTGGCCGGCATAAAGGAAGAGGTAAACATGTCAGGCAGGGTGAGCGGTACGGTAGCCGGGCTGAAGGGCAGAAACATCAGAGTAGATTATAAATCTTCAACCAGGTTAAGGTTTGATTTTGACATCTCGGGACTGCCGGTGCTGGACGACAGTTTTCTGTATATTGATTTCAATGAGATGCAGACACGGGCTGATGATATTGAATGTTTTTCAGTTCCGCTAAAGAAGCCGCTTAAACTGCCCCAGGTGATACATGACCTCGGCCTGATTTCATATAAGGGAAATTTTACGGGATTTACAACTGATTTCGTCTCCTTCGGCAAGCTGACAACTGAACGTGGTACCTTTGTCACTGACCTGTCACTTAAGCCTGACGGTCGGAACACATTTGGCTTCAGCGGATCACTCAGGACAAGCAATGTGGATCTGGGTTACATTGCCAGGGATGAGGAGATGTTCGGCGGGTTATGGATGCATGCAGAGATAGATGGTTCAACGGAGTCATTTCGCCATCTTACTGCAAACATAACCGGGGTGGTTGACAGCGTGAAGATAAACAACTACCTCTATCGTAACATAAGCGTCTCAGGAACATATGCAGACAATA
>JAAZAP010000172.1 GCA_012514255.1 Bacteroidales bacterium
AAATTCCCATATCGCAAAAAGTTCTTTTTATTTTGTTATCATTTCATTCAAATAGTAACTTAGCCGAATCGGGAGGCATGGTATAATTTTTGTGGCTCGTGGCACTTCATATTCAACACAGCTGATAGCTTGAGCAGACTTAAAGTCATAGACAATATCTCAGGATTGCAGGCCGTACAACTACTCAGATTTGTCACCTTCCTGATTATCAGTATTGTATTTACAAAGAGCCACCTCTCGCGGGCGCAGATAGGCAACTGGGAGCTGTTTCTGTTCATATCAAGCCTGCTGAGTTTCTTCTGGGTGACAGGTATAATACAGTCGCTTCTGACCCTATATAACCGCAACCGGACCTTCAGGGAAGACAGCGAGAGAGAGGGCCGCAAATCGCCCGAGATATACAACGCCTTCCTGCTTATCTCATTCTTCAGCCTGCTGGTCTTCATCCTCGGGATACCCATCAGGTTCATGCTTGAGTCATCTCAGGGAGAGCCGGAGATCCCATATCCCAACCTTTTGTTGCTCTATATCCTCCTCAGCAATCCTGTTACACTTATAGAATATATATACCTTCTTAATAAAAGGCCTCACAGGATACTGCAGTACGGCATCTACACCTACTCGGCCCAGCTGTTGCTGGTACTGGCACCGGTGATTGCCGGGTTCGACGAGAAGAGCGCCATATGGGGACTCTTTGCCATCACTGGCATCCGGTGGATATGGCTGGTCATCCTGCTGCGCCGGTATACACTCCTTAAGGTATCCGTCAACTTTATCAGGGAGCATCTGAAGGTGGGGATGCCTCTCATACTCACCTTCCTTATCAGCGGCTCGGCGCAATATATTGACGGTATTATCATCTCAGCCCGCTATACTGATCCGGGTGTCTTTGCAATGTATCGCTACGGTGCCAAGGAGTTTCCGCTGGTGCTGCTGCTGGCCAACGGGCTCAGCAACGCCCTGCTGCCACGCTTCAGCACCAGGGAGGGGATGCGTGAGGCGCTGGTGACACTGCGACACAGGTCTGACAGACTGATAAAATACCTTTTCCCGATATCAATGGCTACAATGCTGGTTGCCCGCTGGGTATACCCGCGGCTATTCACCCCGGAGTTCACCCGTAGCGCTGACGTGTTCATGATCTACCTGCTGCTGGTCATTCCGCGGCTGGTTTTCCCCCAGACAATAGTTATTGGCAGGAGAAAAACGAAAGTAATACTCTATACCGCAGCTGTTGAGATAGCAATAAACATCCCGCTCAGCCTTCTGCTGATCAAACCCTATGGAGTTGTAGGCGTGGCTCTGGCAACTTTCATTGTCTACTTCCTTGAAAAGATATTCCTGATGTATTATGTCTGGAAAAAGATGAAGATAAGCCCCCGGGAATATATTTCGCTCAACCGGTGGCTGATCTTTTCAGGCTTGCTGATCCTGTTGTTTGTTCTTATTGATCACCGCATAATAGATTTCCACTGACGGAGATATGCAGCTCAATCATGAGATAATCCAGCCTTTACAGATTTTAAAAAGAATTATATTTGGCCAGGTAATAAATATTCCGGAGGATGCCATTAAGTACCATACAGCCCGAAGCATATTTTTCAAAATTCAGACGAAACATTGTGGGTATTGACCAGGAGTATACAACTCCTTTCGGCCGTAAGAAGATCATCTATTGTGACTGGATAGCCAGTGGCAGGCTCTATGGCCCCATTGAGGAGCGGATGGCTAATTCCTTTGGCCCGTTCGTGGCGAACACACACACCGAGACATCAGAGACCGGCTCAGTAATGACCTGGTCATACCACCATGCACAGGAGATAATCAAAAAGCATGTCAACGCTGGTCCGGACGATGTGCTCATCGCTGCAGGCGCCGGCATGACGGCGGTGATAAACAAATTCCAGCGGATGCTGGGGCTAAAGGGCTGCACTCTTCCCAGGACAGCCCGGTGCCTGAAAGAGACCGAACGCCCGGTGGTCTTCATCACACACATTGAACATCACTCTAATCAGACTTCCTGGTACGAGACTCTGGCTGATGTTGTCATCATTGAACCCGGCGCTGACCTCACCGTCAATCCTGACAGCCTCAGTAAAGCGCTTGAAAAATACAGGGACAGGAAATTCAAGATCGGCTCCTTCTCTGCCTGTTCAAATGTCACGGGAGTATTCACTCCTTACCACACTCTGGCACGCATAATGCATGAGCACGGCGGACTCTGTTTCGTTGACTTCGCAGCTTCGGCGCCATATACTGATATAAACATGCATCCCGAAGAGAGCATGGAGAAGCTTGATGCAATATTCTTCTCGCCGCATAAGTTCCTCGGTGGTCCCGGATCATCAGGTATAATGCTCTTTGATAAATCGCTCTACAAATCTTCGGCCCCCGATCAGCCGGGAGGAGGCACGGTTGACTGGACCAACCCGTGGGGTGAGTATAAATATGTTGACAGCATTGAGTCGCGTGAGGATGGCGGCACCCCCGCCTTCCTGCAGATGATCAGGGCTGCCCTGGCCATCAGGCTCAAGGAGCAGATGGGTACGGTGAACATAATGAGGCGGGAGGAGGAGCTGCTTGAGCGAACCTTCAGCGGGCTCACCTCCATACACGGACTCCATATACTGGCACCCAACGTGAGACACAGGCTCGGAGCCGTCTCCTTTTACATGGATGACCTGCACTATAACCTGGTGGTCAGGCTGCTCAGCGACAGGTACGGCATACAGGTCAGGGGCGGGTGCGCCTGTGCCGGCACTTATGGTCATTACCTGCTTGACGTGACATATGATCACAGTCACCGCATTACGGAGATGATCAGCAGGGGAGACCTGTCGGAAAAACCCGGCTGGGTAAGGCTTTCTATTCACCCTACCATGACAGATGATGAGCTTGAAGCAGTGATAACAGCGCTGCATGAGATCGCAGACCATGCGGCAGAGTGGAGTGCCGATTACACCTACAACAGGAGAACCAACGAATTTACCCACAGGGATGATACCGGTGAGGGCCGTCAACAGGTACGCACATGGTTTAACCTTCAGAGTTGAAGAATATGAAAATAACAGAAGTGACCACCGAAGCCGGCAGGAGGGAATTCATTGATTTTCCCAGGAGGCTCTACAGGAACGATCCCAACTGGGTATGTCCCCTTGACAGCGAGATGGAAGCGGTTTTTGATACTGACCGTAATGCAGCCTTCGGTCATGGCGAGGCAGCACGCTGGCTGCTCACTGACAGTACGGGAAAGACTATTGGCAGGGTGGCAGCCTTCATTGATGAGATACGGTCCAACGCCAACCGGCAGCCCACGGGAGGCATGGGCTTCTTTGAGGTCATTGAGTCACAGGAGGCAGCCTTCATGCTCTTTGACACTGCTCGCCAGTGGCTGACAGAGAGAGGGATGAAAGCCATGGACGGCCCTATCAATTTCGGGGAGAATGACAACTACTGGGGATTGCTGGTGGATGGATTCGTTCAGCCGGGATTCGGGATGCCATATAACAAGCCATACTACAGGAAATACTTCGAGGAGTATGGATTCAGGACCTATTTCGAGCAGTACAGTTACCATAAGGATGTAGCTTCAGTAGAGGTTTTCCCTGAACGGTTCAGGAAGATAGCCGAGTGGATCTCCAAACGGCCGGGTTATGCCTACAGGCATTTTGAGTTCTCCCGGAGCCAGCAGTTCGCGGCAGATATGGTGGAGATATATAATGCCACCTGGGCAGTCTTCAAGGAGGACTTCACTCCGCTGGATCCAGCGAGACTGCAGAACACACTGAACCAGGCAAAGGCTTTCATTGATCCGGAGCTAATATGGTTTGCCTACCACAATGAAAAACCGGTGGCATTCTTCATCATCTTCCCTGACCTGAACCAGATCATCCGGCACTTCAACGGACGGCTGACATTATGGAACAAGATACGGTTCCTGTGGTACAAAATGAATCATGAGATGACCCGTGCCAGGGCGCTGGTTGCAGGTGTGCACCCCTCATACCAGAACAGCGGCATAGAGTCAGCCATCTTCCTTGAACTGTTCCGCGTCTTCAGGAAAAAACGTTTTTATAAGGAACTGGAGCTTTCGTGGGTGGGCGACTTCAACCCGAAGATGATATCCATCTATGAGGCAATAGGAGCTCATAAGGCAAAGACCCATCTCACAATGAGATACATGATTGATGATGCCCTGCCGTTCATAATGTACAAGGATGAGATGGAAGAAAACCGGGCAGCACGGGAGGCAAAACTGAAGAAGTGATTTTTTTTGATGCACTCTTTGTATTTTCTTCATACTTCATTATCTTTGCACTCCCTTGAAAAAGGGTTTTTCAAACAGTAAATAAATGTTTCAGAGATGAAAGAAGGTATACATCCGAACAATTACAGGCTGGTCGTATTTCAGGATATGTCAAACGGATTTGCGTTCCTGACACGTTCAACAGCCGCATCACGTGATACCATCAAATGGGAGGATGGCAACGAGTATCCGCTCATCAAGCTTGAGATATCAAACACATCGCATCCGTTCTATACCGGCAAGATGAAGCTTGTTGACACGGCAGGAAGGGTAGACAAGTTCATGAACCGCTACAAGAATCACCTTAGTAAGAAGACGAAGTAGTTGAACAACATGTCATTACAAGCTGCCTAAACAAGGCGGCTTTTTTTTTGTTTGAGAATAACACCTGGTCTCTCCGTGGATTAAGGAGAGAGGAGTAATTGAGTATTATTAAGTAAATTTACATACTTTTACCCGATATGGAAAAGAAGGTTTACGGAAAGTGGGACAGGATGGGTTTGCATGACCTGATAGACGAGGGAAGGGAGATCATTCCCATTCTTTCTGATGGTGATGACCAGGAGCTGGAAGATGTGAATATCCCCTCCAGTGTACCCCTGCTGCCACTGCGCAACACTGTTCTTTTCCCGGGTGTGGTCATACCCATAGCCGTGGGCCGCTCGAAGTCAGTCCAGCTCGTTCGCGAGGCATACCGTGGCGACAAGCTGGTGGCTGCCGTGGCACAGCTTGACGCTGAGGTTGATGATCCCGGAGTGCGTGACCTGAACAGTGTGGGCACCCTCGGCCAGGTGGTTAAGCTCCTTGAGATGCCTGACGGCACCACCACCGCCATAATCCAGGGACGGAGGCGGGTGGCCATTGACAGCATACTGCAGACCCAGCCTTATATGACGGCTCGTGTCATACCGATGCCCGAGCCCAGGGGAGTGGAAGATGAAAAGGATTTCGAGGTGATCATCGGTTCGCTAAAGGACCTCTCTGTAAAGATCGTCAAGCTCAATCCCAATATCAGTCCGGAAGCCACCTTCGCCGTGCGCAACATTGAGAACAGCACCTATCTGATCAACTATATCAGTGCCAATACTGAGATCAATGTCACTGACAAGCAGAAGCTGCTTGAAGCATCCACTATCAGGGAACGGGGGCTGAGGCTGCTGGAGCATCTGGTGCGTGAGATTCAGCTTCTTGAACTGAAGAATGAACTGCAGTCGAAGGTCAAGTACGAGATTGACCAGCAACAGCGTGAATTCCTGCTTCACCAGCAGATGAAAACAATACAGAACGAGCTGGGTGGCAATCCGGTGGAGAAGGAGGTGGAGACGTTCCGCGCCAGGGGCGAAAAGAAACTATGGGGCGAAGATGTTGCAAAGGTCTTCAACCGCGAGCTCGACAAGCTCTCCCGCCTTAATCCTGCCGCTGCCGAATACTCGGTGCAGGTCAATTATATACAGACCCTGCTGGAGCTGCCGTGGAATGAATATACTGATGATAATCTTGACCTGAAGAATGCACAGCGTGTGCTTGATGAAGATCATTACGGACTGGAGGAGGTCAAGGAGAGAATACTGGAGCACCTGGCGGTGCTGAAGCTGAAAGGCGACCTGAAGTCGCCCATCCTCTGCCTCTACGGCCCTCCAGGGGTGGGCAAGACCTCTCTGGGCAAGTCGGTTGCCAGGGCCCTTGGGCGCAAATATGCCCGTATGTCTCTCGGGGGGCTTCATGACGAGGCGGAGATAAGAGGGCACCGCAAGACATATATAGGTGCCATGCCTGGAAGGGTGGTACAGAACATCAGAAGGGCAGGTTCATCAAACCCGGTATTCATACTGGATGAGATAGATAAAGTGGGGCAGGATTTCCGCGGAGATCCGTCGTCAGCTCTGCTTGAGGTACTTGACCCCGAACAGAACACCCATTTCTATGATAACTTCCTGGAGCTGGAATATGACCTCTCCAAAGTGCTTTTTATAGCCACCGCAAATACCCTCTCCACGGTGAGCCCTGCCCTGCGTGACAGGATGGAACTGATAGAGATATCAGGATACCTTGTGGAAGAGAAGCGCGAGATTGCCACCAGACACCTTATACCCAAACAGCTGGAGGCTCACGGCGTAATCCCCGTGCAGTTCAGCCTGGAGGCGCCGGTGATTGAAGAGGTGATACAGAAGTATACACGTGAGTCAGGCGTCAGGGAGTTGGACAAGAGGATTGCCAAGCTGGTCAGGTACAGGGCACGCGAGATAGCCTTTGAGAACAAAACCGATCCGGAGATCACCCCTGCACTGGTGGCTGAGATCCTCGGTCCGCCTAAATACCTGAGAGATATCTATGACGGCAATGATCAGGCGGGTGTTGTCACCGGCCTGGCCTGGACAGCCACCGGCGGCGAGATACTGTTCGTTGAGACCAGCCTCAGTCGCGGCAAGGGAAACCTGACCCTTACCGGTAACCTGGGTGATGTGATGAAGGAGTCAGCAGTCATTGCCCTGGAGTACCTGAAGGCTCATGCTTCGCTCCTCGGCCTGCCGGAGACCTTCGCGGAGAAATGGAACATTCATATACATGTCCCCGAGGGAGCCATACCCAAGGATGGACCTTCAGCGGGGATCACCATGGCAGTGTCAGTGGCATCGGCATTCACCCAGAGAAAGGTGAAAAAGTATGTCGCCATGACCGGTGAGATAACTCTCAGGGGTAAGGTGCTGCCAGTGGGAGGCATCAAGGAGAAGATACTTGCTGCCAAACGCGCCGGAATAAAAGAGATCGTGCTTTCAGAGCTGAACCGCAAGGATGTGGAAGAGATCAATGAGAAGTACGTCAGGGGATTAAAGTTCATATATGTAACCACCATAATGGATGTGCTTGACCGGGTGTTGCTGCAGCAGAAGGTTGCAAACGCACGGGTGATAAAATTTGAGTAATCATAAAACCAGGTCATGGATAAAATAGCTGTTTTCCCGGGCTCGTTTGATCCCTTCACCATTGGCCATGAATCAATAGTCAGGAGAGCATTGCCACTGTTTGACAGGGTAATCATTGCCGTTGGAGAGAATGCCGAAAAAAAGAATCTTTTCACAATTGAGATGAGGCTGAAGATGATCTCCAAAGTCTTTGAGAAAGAGAGCAGGGTGGAGATCACCAGGTTCAGTGGCCTGACTGTGAATTTCTGCCGCAGTCACAATGCGCGCTACATTGTGAGGGGTCTCCGGACCGCCGCCGACTTCGAGTATGAGCGGGCAATGGGGCATATGAACTGGAAGATGGCCCCTGACATTGATACAGTATTCCTGCTTACAAGCACAGAACATACCCCGGTCAACTCAACAATCGTACGTGACATCATCAAGCATGGCGGTGATGTCTCGATGTTTGTGCCGGCATCAATAAGGATTTCAGATTACCTGGGAAAGTAATCACTTCACCCGCAGGGTGTAG
The DNA here is from genome assembly GCA_012514255.1 of Bacteroidales bacterium. The sequence continues at coordinate 7,745 of JAAZAP010000172.1, forward strand.
TTGAGCAGATCGAGGAGCGACTGGAAG
>JAAZAP010000173.1 GCA_012514255.1 Bacteroidales bacterium
CATCAGCAATAGAGCTGACTCCGCTGCCCGGTTGCTCCATGTACTTGCTTGCATAGCTGGTAAGTGAGCGCCAGCCGTAGTTATTGGTGGGCAGTGTTCCGTTTACCCCGTATGATGCCCTCAGTCTCAGGCTGCTTATCACAGGAACATTGTCCATGAAGCTCTCCTGATCTATTCTCCATGATCCGGCAACGGACCAGAAATTACCCCAGCGTGATTCCGGGCCAAGTTTTGATGAACCGTCGCGACGGAACGAGGCAGAAGCGTAGTATTTATTGTTATAATTATACTCTGCTCGTGAAAGCATCGAAGCCATTGCATTGCCCCAGTAATAAGCATTGGCATCAAGCTTTCCTGCTGTAGCCACCGTATGCAGTGCACTGGATGGCAGATTGGTTCCCGAAGCCCTTTGATAATCGGTTTGGTTCTTTGCAACCTCCCAGCCAACAAGGGCGCTCACATTGTGAACTCCACCGAAGGTCTTGTTATAGTTAAGTGTAGTTGAAGAGAGCAGCTCATTGATCTTGGTACTGTTCTCGGTTACCGAACCGTCCACACTGGAGCCGCTGAAATGCAACGCGCTGTAATATAGGTGGTCAAAGGTCTGGGTATTGTCAAACGAGAAGATAGACCTTAGATTCAGCTCCGGAAGTATCTTTATGGTAATTGTCTCCGTTGCAAAAATCCTCTGGGTCTTCGACCAGTTTTCCCACTCATTGTTATAGTACACTGGATTGTAGGCGTAGCTGCCATATCTTGACGTCCACGGATCACCAGTCAGATAGTCTGTGGGCCAGTAAAGACCCCAGAGCAGGTTGCGGCTCTGCAGGAAGTAGTTGTTGCCCAGGGCGCGGGTATCATTGAACCCCTCCTTACTGCTGTTGGAGACGTTGATATTCGTGTTCAGTTCTATATATTTTCCTATCTTCTGACCGAAGTTCATTCTTCCAGTTATACGGTCAAATTCATTGATGACGCTCCGGCCCAGGTCATTGGTGTACGAGAAAGAGGTATAGTAATTTGAGTTTTCAGTCCCGCCACTTACAGATATGTCATATGCCTGGTAGACAGCTGTGCGGAAGAGTTCACTCTGCCAGTCGAAATACTGTCCGGCCCTCTCTCCTCCTATTGTCAGAGAGTTGACTGTATGGTCAGGGGCGGAGAAGGTATAACCATGCTTGTTAAACCTCTTGTTCAGCTGCGCCAGGGCACCGTCACTGGCCTCTTCGTCAGTCTCTCCCTCATAAAGTTTGCCGGCATTCCAGAAGTTTTCATAGTAAAGTTCAACCTGCTGTTCCGTGCTTGCAACCTCGTAGTTGTCAGTAGCAAACGACGGGGTAAAACCCACTGATGCTTTGAAGTTTATGACAGGCTTACCCTGTTTCCCCTGCTTGGTGGTAATAACTATCACACCGTTTGCTGCCCTTGAACCGTAAAGAGCAGAGGCGGCTGCATCCTTCAGGACAGTGATCGACTCTATGTCGTTCGGGTTGATGGTGTTCATTACGTTGCTCGTGGTATAGTTACCCATCTGAGATACGTTCCCTGATATTACCGGCACACCGTCTACAACGTAAAGTGGCTCGTTTGAGGCGTTCATTGAACCAATACCACGCACCCGGATCGAGGAGGTGGAGCCCGCCTGACCGGAGAGAGTTGTGATCTGCAGACCCGCTATCTTGCCACCCATAGCACTCTCAAAAGAGAGAGTCGGCACATCCCTGATGGCATCCGCCTTAACCACACTGGCAGCGCCGGTGAAGGTCCCCTTGGTAGAGGTACCGTAGGCAACAACAATCACTTCGTCAAGAGCAAGAGCATCGGTCACCATCTCAACATTTATGACCGTTCTGCCCGAAACAGGTATCTCCTGCGTTTTGTATCCGACATAGCTGAACACAAGAACAGCGTCGGTAGGGACATTGCTGAGACTGTATCTGCCGTCAGCATCAGTGTTGGTTCCCACTCCTCTCGATCCCTTGACCAGCACAACTGCATAAGGGATTGGAGAACCATCTTCAGAGGCGGTTACCGTACCGGTAACACGCGTCTGTGCCATGCCGGCATTGACAAACAATACCGACAGGAAAATGAAGATAAGTTTTTTCATGGAAAAAGAGCGTTAGTTAGTGTAGGATTACCATCACAAGTTACAACGAAAAATTAATTCCATAAAAAAAATTTGTATTACATCATACTGTTTTAAAGCACCCCTGGCCGGGACAGTGAGAAATAGTCCTAAAGCCTCATTATATGGGGATGCGGGAATTGCCGAAGGTATAGGATGATTTTTTCTGGCCCGTTGAAAATCCGCCAAAATATGTCATACATAATTTCTCCCGGGTTAATATTTCTTCTTGCAGAGGGTAAAAATGAATTGTTTTGAATAGATTTACTGTCATTATAATTAATTGATTTATTCAAAACAAACCCTGTTATGAAACTTTTTAAATCTCTACTTCTGCTGATGTTAATTTTTCTCGGTTGCTCAGGAACGGAAAGGTATGATGTCCTTATCAGGTACGGCAACATAATTGACGGCTCCGGTACTGCAGCCTTTATTGGTGATATTGGTATTACATCTGACACCATTGCCGCCATCGGTGACCTCAGAAATGCAAGGGGCACGACAGAGATAGATGCATCGGGTATGGTTGTTGCGCCGGGTTTTATCAACATGCTTAGCTGGGCTGTGGAATCTCTGATAGAGGACGGGAGATCACTCGGGGATATCTGCCAGGGTGTGACCCTGGAGGTGCTTGGCGAGGGTGATTCATGGGGCCCCTGGAGTGAGAGCATGAAGAAGGATATGAAGGCATCGCAGGGCGACATAAGGTATGATATAGAATGGACGACACTGGGTGAATACCTGGAGTTTCTTGAGAAGAAGGGAGTGTCACCCAATATAGCTTCGTTTGTAGGTACCGCAACCCTGAGGATTCATGTGGTGGGGTATGATGACAGGCCTCCTACGGCTGCCGAGATGGACTCGATGAAGCTGCTGGTGAAGCAGGCAATGGAGGAGGGGGCCATCGGCATCAGCTCAGCCCTGGAGTACATACCCGCCAGCTTTGCCTCCACGGAGGAGCTGATTGAGTTATGCCGGGTGGCTGCAGAATATGACGGAATGTATATATCCCATATACGGAACGAGGATGAAACATTCCTTGAGGCAATAGACGACTTCCTTCAGATATCTGCCTCCACGGGCATCAGGTCTGAAATATATCACCTGAAACAGGTAGGCCGCACCAACTGGCACAAGCTTGACGGGGCAATTGCCAAAATAGACTCGGCTCGTGCAGCAGGACTACAGATCACTGCTGACATGTACAACTATCCCGCCAGCTCCACGGGGCTCGGGATACTGATGCCTGAGTGGGTTCAGGAGGGCGGCTTTGAGAAATGGGTCGCACGGTTGAAGGACCCCGTGGTCAGGAAGGTTGTAGGGCCGGAGATCATAAAGACCATCATGAGAAAGCAGGGTACCCCGGAAAAGGTACTTGTAATAGGTTTCCATACTGACTCATTGAAGTATCTCCAGGGAAAGACTCTTGCTGAAATTGCCGCCATGAGGGGCACTTCACCAGAAGAGGCCGTAATGGACCTGGTGATTGATGATAACAGCAATGTTTCTGCCGTCTTCTTCTCAATGTCAGAAGACAACCTGCGGAAGCAGATAGCCCAGCCCTGGATGATGTTCGGATCCGATGGCAAGTCGATGGCCCCGGAAGGCGTTTTTCTGAAGTCGGCCACCCACCCGCGTGCCTATGGCAACTTTGCGAGACTGATTGGGAAGTATGTTCGTGATGAGCAGGTCATCACCCTGGAGGAGGCCGTCCGCAGGCTTACCTCCCTTCCCGCCGCCACCATGATGATTGACCGGCGCGGGGCGCTGAAGGAGGGTTACTATGCTGATGTGGTTGTATTTGACCCGGCGAAGATACAGGACCACTCAACCTTTGAGGATCCGCATCAGCTCTCAACGGGCATGTCGCATGTTTTTGTGAACGGCATTCAGGTGCTTCGTGACGGCGAACATACCGGCGCCACCCCAGGGCGGGTGGTTCGGGGACCGGGTTACATGGTGAACTAGTCTGCCTTTATCCTTAGCTGATCAAAGACCAACGGAACTGATATTTACAGCAAAAAAAAACCGGCATGAGCAGGTGAGCGCCGAGCCGGTCTGAATACAATTAAAGGGTAATGATCTTTACTTTTTCTTTACGATCAGGTTAATAAGGAAAAGAATAACAATGGCTCCTATGGCACCGGTAAGGATGGCGCCAATCCAGCCACCACCAAGGGTAACTCCGAGCTTGCCAAGAATCCAGTAACCAAGCGGAGCACCAATGATACCAACAATGATGTTCCCCAGCAGACCCAGGCCGCTGCCTTTGTAGATCACGCTTCCGAGCCATCCGGCAGCTGCTCCGATGAGAAGACTGACAATGATTTCCATAATCCTGTTTTTTTAGATTAGTACTTAAGAAACATATGTAAAACAAAACATCACAAAAGCAGTTCAAATCCCTTTTTCAGGACCTCTAATTTAGCATTAATAATTTATCCGGAGCCGAAAAAGCTAAAAATAAAATGAGATTTCCGACGGAGAATCCTCATTGGTGAACACCCGGGTACCCGCAACCGGGTTTTCAATCACCATTTACTGCTCATCAAACAGACCCGAAGGTCTGAAGCCAGGCAGGGTCTGGGCAAGGGCAGCAGCTGTGATGGAAGAGAAGACAGCAGCTATAATTAAGCCTTTCATAGTTTGCAGAGACCGTTGATGTACTCCTCAAGCATCGTATAACCGGAAGGGGCAATGATGTTCCTGTCACCAGGATCAGCGGGATCAAGTCCTTTTTTTATCTCCCACGTGTCAGTCATCCCGTCACCGTCACTGTCAGCAGGGACATTATACGTGAGCAACAGTGGCCATGCACCCACGCTGTTTTGTGAATCGATTATTCCGGTACCTGCACCGTATGAGTCGCCATAGGCGCATTGTCCGCTTCGCGTCTCGCTTATAATCCTGCTGTCATGACCGTCACGGTGCGGCAGGGTGGCTCCGGCATCCCTTAGTACATGGCGGTATGCCTTCCTCGCGGTGGTTGTTCTCACGGGTGCAACCGGGAATGGTTCTTCTGCCCTTATGGCCTGATGCCATGCATAATCGCCCTGTACTCCTCCCTGCCAGTTGTCACGTGATATCTTCCTGCTGCCCTCAACGCGGTTTCCGCTGATATGCCATCTGCCAAGTGTGTCCCAGGGTTCCACAATACGGCAGATAACGTCCCTTTTAGTTGCAGGTCCGGGCTTGTAATAGTTGTTGACCATGTTCTGCTGACCCATCTCTCCTCCGTACGAGCTGTTGAACCCCCAGTTGAAAATGACATTGTTCCGGAAATCCACTATCTCGGTCTC
>JAAZAP010000174.1 GCA_012514255.1 Bacteroidales bacterium
CGGAGGTTTATGAGAGAGTACTTGACAGGATTGCCAGAAGCAAGGAATTTGAAATAATTGAATTCCGCAGCAAAAAGCAGTTGAAGCCCTACATCATCCCCATCCTGGGTCTGATGAATGACACTTTTGCCGAGATATACGGATTTGTCCCCCTGAATGACAAGGAAAAAACTGATTTCGCTGCCAGGTACCTGCCTATCCTTGATCCCAAATTCATCAAGGCGGTCATGAATAATGGAGATGTGATCGGTTTTGCCATCGGCATGCCTGACCTCAGTGAGGGTATAAAGGCCTGCCGTGGGAGACTGATTCCTTTCGGGATACTTAGAGTATTGCGGGAAGCAAAACGCACCCGTAAGCTGATCATGATGCTCGGAGGAGTTAAGAAAGATTTCAGGGGAAAGGGAATAGATGTGCTCATGGGTGTGAAAATCCTTCAGGATGCCATCAACAGCCGGATGGAGACCATTGACAGCCACCTCGTGCTTGAGGATAACCTGAGGATGAGGGGCGAATATGAACGGATAGGCTGCAGAGTGGTCAAGAAGTTCCGTATCTACCAGAAAGAACTGGAGTAGCAAACCGGGAAATCCGTAATCATTCAATCAATCCCCGCCGGATAGTGACTGTCCCTGCAGTGGCAGCAGCCGAAAATCAGTGTAGGAAGGTTACATCGCCAACCATGTCAAAATACTCGCCGTCAGCATACCTGCCTGACACCTTCCAGACATAGACGCCCTGGGGTGCCAGGTTGCCGTTACCGAAATAACCATCCCAGCCCTTCTTAAGCTCATGGCTTTCATAGATCAGCATCCCCCACCTGTTGAAGATCTGAAGCTTATATTCAATAACGTTTTCAAAGAAAGGCCTGAAAACGTTGTCCATTGACGGATGAACACCCTCGGTCCACTCCCCTCCGGTGGGACCCGTATCATTCCATTTGAATACATTCGGAAACTTGAGGGTTCCCTCTTCCCATTCCACAACAACAGGCGTCTCCATGGCGGCAGAATCAATACAGCCATCGCTTGTGGTGACAAGGAGCGTCACAGTATATGACCCCGGTGATTCATACCTGTGATAAGGATTCTCCTCGGTGGAGGTTGTCCCGTCACCAAAATCCCACAGCCATGAATCAGCAAAATAGGAGTAGCTGTAGAAGATCACTATCTGTTCATTGTTGACAACATGTGTGGGATAAGCGTCAAAGATGGCAGAGGGGTTCTGGTAGACGGTGATGATGCCGCTGCGCACGGACTCTCCTGCTATGTTGTGCACGGTCAGCTTCACAATATAGCTGCCCGGAACGAAATAGGTATGTTCCGGGTTTGCTTCTGACGAATATTGCCTGTCCCCGAAATCCCAGGTATAGCTCTCGCCATGTTTGCTCTTATTGACAAATTGTACTGTCAGCGGAGCGCATCCTGAAGTTGCTCCTTCGAAGTCGGCCACAGGCATGGGTGGCAGGATGACCTCAATGGAGACGCTTTGCTGTGCGTCACAGCCCCAGCTCTCGGGAGGTATGGAGTAAGTGATGGAGTGCCTGCCCAGTCCTGCCTCTGCAGGATCGAAAATATTGTCTGTCATGCCCGGACCTGACCAGGTGCCTCCAGTGGGGTAGGCTGTTATGGCAACCGGAGTGCTGTTAAGGAAGAGTGTTGCAGGAGCATCTATGATTATTGAGGGCAGGGCCATGACGGTTATTACCACCGTGTCCGAGGCTGCACAGTCAGTGTTAAGAATGTCATAATGAACAATGTGGTTCCCAACACCAGCCAGCGCCGGGATAAACTGGTTGCCAATCACTCCCGGACCTGACCAGACCCCTCCCAGGTCATGGGCCGTAAGGGTAACAGCAGGACTGTCCTCGCAGAGAGTATCCACAGGCGTGATGGTGGCGTCAGGAGTGGCCACGGTAATGATTGTGGAATCCGTATCCGTGCACCCGTTGGCATCAGTGATAGTGTATGTGATCAGGTGATTACCCGATCCGGCCACGGCCGGATAGAAGATGTTGCCAACGACTCCCGTGCCTGACCATACACCACCCGGATCATGTGCCTGGAGCACTATTACCGGATCGGTTGAGCAGACAATTCCGGAGTTTAATATGGTGGCATCGGGTATGGGATGCACGGTAATGACAGTCTGATCATTATCATTGCACCCGTCAGCATTTGTTACCGCATAACTGATCACATGGTTACCCGGTCCCGCCACTGAGGGATCAAAGATATCACCTGATACACCGCTTCCTGTCCATGTACCCCCCGGATCATGCGCCGTCAGTATTACCGGCGGTGCATTGGCGCACATAGGGTCAACAGGGGTGATGGTAGCATCAGGATAGGGCACTATCAGTATCCTGGCAGTGGTCACCACCGGCGGATAGTCACCGTTCTCGCGGTCACGGGGACCGCCGGGAATGGTAGGATCATCATATGGATTGCAATAGTTCCAGTTGCGCAGGGTCACCTCAAAATACTGGCCCACGAGCTTGTCATCGGCCACATAGATTACGTCAGACCAGACACCTGAGCCGGTAACCGGCCCGGGTAGTGTTATGACGTTGTCACTGTAAGGGAAGGTCCTGGTCCTGCCGTCTACAGTCACCGGTGCGCCGGTCATTGTAATGTCAGTTCCGTATATCCACTGAATCCAGCGGGTATTGACGTTGGGGTTATCCCTCTCCTGCGGCGGTACGCAGTTGAACTGCGTCAGGTCCTGGAAACGGACATTGGCGCTGTTGCCGAAGCAGATAGGATAAACAACCGGGTTAATATGCATATGACCCCCGTTGTGGTCATCATCATCCCAGACGGTAACGATCTGTTCCTGTGATGATGAGGTGCATAGCACCCCATTGACCATTAAGGTGGCCTGCGGGTGATAGTTGCACACATTGCCGGCTGAGGTATAGGTGATTATAGCCGTGGTCTCAAACACACCCGAAGCAGTCTCAACTGCCGGCAAGGTCTCAACGGTGCCGTTATCCCAGTCGAACCTGATATGGACAGGGGTACCCTCATTGGTGACTCCCGTATAGCTTACGGTCCATACCGCGGTCACCGGAGAGCACAGCTTATCCGGGGTAATGTTGTTAGCCTTGGAGAGAATGGAGCAATTCTGCCCGTAGGCGCTCAATGATAGACATACAGAAATAATATATAGGATCCATTTCTTCATGAATCATTTGACTACATACCCTCGCCGGTGTGTAATGCATTCCTTTATACGTGAAAACACGTCAGATGGTTACATTGCTGACTGACAGTTTTCGGGCTGAAGAAGATGCCCGGAAGATGGGTATTACCGGATGAAGGAATTATCTGACAGGTTTCTCCCCTTGCTGTCGGCTATGTTATTAAAGGTCACGTCCTGAGACCCGGTAATGTATGTTTCTCTCTTTCAGATAACGTATTATAAAATCAAAACATTCTTCATGCCTGCCCACAAGCTCGGGAGGAAAGACTCCCTTTTCCCTGAAGAGCCCTGCAAGTATCATCTCTGCCGTTCCGGTGGCGGTGAAGCCCGTTGTCCTGGCCATTGATGAGATCTTCTCAACCGGATCATATTCATCATACAGGTCATAGATGACCTCCCGCCTTATTCCCTTCTCTTCCCCCCTGAGGATAACACGCATCACCGTGAATTCCGGCTCTTCATCACCCAGCTTCCAAGCCTTGAACAGGATCCGGGAGGTGAAGTCCAGTGGGCTCACCCTGGCATCGTTAATGTTGACCGGCTCATTGTCAAGGAAACCGGCTTCCATGAGAGCCTGAATTAGCTTGATGTGACCCGGATAACGAAGTGTCTTCTCTTTCATATCCGGGATATGTTTCATTGTACGGATCAGTGACCGTAACCCGTCAGTATTGAATGCTTCAAGTGTTCCGATCTCACTGAAATGATTATGTTCAGCATCACTCATGGCTGGTTTGGTTGTCATCACTCCGTTCTCCACGAAGCGTGCCGGGCGGGTATATTCTTCAATGACATCGCAAGGCGAAAAAGGAGCCTTGTACTCGAAGGGCCACACCCTGACTTTAGGGAGGCCGCCAACCATATACTCCATCTCTTCAATCCGCATCTTCTCATTGTGAAATCCGATAATATAATTGGGCATCCCCGGTGCCACACCGCAATCCATGACAACAGTGACCCCGTTCCTCCGGGCAAGCGCATCAAGGTGTGCCGGGTCCTCCGGCATGAATGAGATATCAACCAGGTCTTTTTTTTGCCTGATGACCTCGGTCATAGTCTGCAGGCCGAGGTGACCGGGAACTGCAGAGACCACAATGTCTGAATCGCTTATTGCTCCTGACAATGCTGCCGGATCAGTCACATCGAGCAGAGACCGGCGTATCCCGGGAAAAGCGCCCAGCTTATCAAGCGAATGCCTGTCAATGTCTGTGGCAGTTACCTGATGATTTTTCGACAGTTCCCTGGCCATAGCCCTGCCTACCATTCCTGCTCCGAGTACGGTTATCTTTTTCATGGTATACGGAAATTAATTCTCATCCTCAAAATACCTCCAATATAGGTGAAATTCCGGTCATCAGGAAACAGGATGCCGGCCCCTGCATATAAAAACAGCACACCGGTCAGGCAAGTGGAAAAAGACGATCAAAATAATTCGGGTAAGAAAATGAACCCTTTTGAAGAAATTGTGTATTTTGAGTGTGCACTAAATAAATGCTTAATCGATGAAAATTATTGTAAACGATACAGAGCTTGAGCTTCACGGAGGTGCAAGGGTCAGGGATGCAATTGCCCGTTATTATAAACACGCAGGGCGAAAAGTGCCTAAAAGGCTGCCTGTTGCAGAAGATAAGTATGGTAATATTGTCGCACCTGACGGGGCACTGACTGATGGGAATACCCTGTTCATCCTGTCAAGCCGAAAAAAAAGAACCAGGCTGATCAGGCTGATTATTGTCATACTGGCTGCGGGAATTCTTCCTGCCTGCAGCACCACGAGGCACACCGGAGCCTCTCCTGATGCCCGGGTACAAACAGCAGTTTCTTCTCCGGCCGAACGGCAGGCAGTTATCTTTGCCGTCAATGACATGCATGCGGCTATTGATAATTTTCCGAAGCTCGCGTGGATTGTTGACAGCCTCAGAAACATTTACCCGGATATGCTTCTGGTAGCCGCAGGCGATAACCAGACAGGCAATCCTGTAAACGACCAGTATCCCGAGAAAGGATTTCCGGTGATTGACCTGATGAATACAACCGGATTTAACCTGAGCGCCGTGGGAAATCACGAGTTTGATACCGGTCCCGGGGGATTCGGCATTCTGACACAAAAGGCACATTTTCCTTTTATCTGCGCCAATGTAACAGTTGACAGTCATCCCGGCGTCCGGATCACGCCATATAAAACAATCACCCTTCCCAACGGACTCAGGCTTGCTTTCCTCGGCCTGATCCAGCTCGGCCAGAACGGAATACCGGACAGTCATCCTGACAATGTCAGGGGATTCTCCTTCCGGTCACCGTTTGAAACGGCTCCCGGATACCTCTGGCTGAAGGACAGCAGTGATGTCTTTATCGCCCTTACCCACATCGGGTTTGAGGAGGATGTGAAACTGGCGGAAACAATGCCCCCGGGAATTGACCTGATCATCGGAGGGCATTCCCATACGCGTGTAGCAAAAGAGCAGATCCACAATGGCATAATGATCACACAGGCTGAAAGCAAGCTTAAATATGGCACCCTTATCATTCTTGCGGTAAACAGTGCCGGTGCAATAAGCAGGAGCATGCAACTGGTTGATATCAGGAACTCAAAGAATGAGAATCAGGCCATTCGTGCAATGGTTGACAAATACAATGACAATCCGGTACTTAACGAAGTGATTGCAACAGCTGCTGACGACTTCTCATCTTCCGGGGAGCTGGGTTACCTGATGGCCGATGCCCAGCGTGCTGCAGCCGGCGCTGACATTGCCCTGATGAACCCGGGAGGCGTTCGCATTGACCGCCTGGCAAAAGGTCCTGTAACCATTAAGGATGTCTACCAGCTTGACCCGTTCGGCAATGAACTGGTGGTGACCAGGCTCACCGGAACTGAGATTTATTCACTTTTGCATGCCGCGTGGCCGGTTGACGAGAACCACCCTGTCTACCCCTCCGGCATTACAACAGAGCATTCGGTTGATGCAGAGGGCAACCTGAAAGTCATTATAGTCCTGACGGAAGATGGCCTGCCTCTTGAAAAGAGCCGACTCTATACCGTAGCCATGAACAGTTACATGACACAGGTCTACAATTACGAGCATGCTGATCCCGGTCAGTCTCTGTTCTTTACGACGGCTGACGCATTGATCACCTACCTTAAAAAGCACTCTGACCTCAGAAGCTACCGGGGCGAGACAAGAGTAAAGATAACCAGGTAAACAACTCCGGGTACCCTGCCTCCCGGAAGTGAAGAAACATGCAGGGAAATTTCGCCGGCTAAATAATGTTCTGTAACAGGACAGTGATTTTTGTCTTGATTTTTTCAGGATAATGACTCTATCTTGCCTGATAAAATCAATAAATGATGTCAATTTACTTTTTATCAACCCGGATTAAACAAACGTTAGGAAGAATTACCATGCATCTGGCTTGCCTGCTCCTTGTAGTAACAATGGTTCAGTGCAGTAAGAACCCTTCAGGGCCCGTCTGGACTACCTTCACCACTGAAGATGGCCTTGCAAATAATTGGGTAACAGCAATAACCATTGATCCCATGGGCAACAAGTGGTTTGGTTGCATGATCAGGAGTATATCCTGCTATGATGACAGGTCCTGGACGACCTATACCATCCCGGATGAATATGTTTGTGGTTGGATTTTCGATATAGTGGCAGATAAGGACAATAACAAGTGGATTGGCACCCTGGGATCCGGTGCGGTCAAATTCGACGGAGTCAGCTGGACAAGCTACAACGAATCCAACGGCTTCCCGGGAAATGATGCCCTTGCTCTGGCTACTGACACGGAAGGCAACATCTGGTTCGGCACACGCGGCGGCGTGGTGAAATATGACGGAGATGAATGGGTCACTTACACCGAAA
>JAAZAP010000175.1 GCA_012514255.1 Bacteroidales bacterium
TGCTCAACGGTGAGATAAAAGGGACGGTGGAGATATTCCGTAAGCTTAAATCGGGCGGAATGCCCCTCTACGCCCTTTCAAACTGGTCACATGAAGGATTTCCGGTAGCATATAACCGATATGACTTTATGAAGGAGTTTGACGGCCTGGTAGTCTCCGGTTATGAGAAATTGCTCAAACCTGATCATGCCATCTACCGCGTTCTGATAGAGAGGTACAACCTCATTCCGTCAGAATCGGTTTACATTGATGACAACAAACCGAATACCGATGCTGCTGCAGAACTGGGCTTTCATGCAATCCACTTCCTGTCGCCTGATCAGCTGCGTGAGGAGCTGACCCGGCTGGGACTGCAGGTATAGCGCTATCTCTCAGCCATCAAGGCTGCCTGGGGGTCACTCGTCCCTCAGGAGTATGGCTTTCAGTCCCAGGTATACCGGCGGCAGTGCACCGTCAAAGGCCTCCGCGTAGACCTCCATTGCAGCGCCAAGGGCAGTGGCATTTTCTATGGTACTGGCATAAACCCTCTTTTCAGGGAGGCGCGCGGCCAGTATCCTTACAAATGTGTCATTGCGTGCGAATCCGCCCGTCACGTAGATTATCTCCGTGGTATCATCATCGGCAACCACCTCCCTGTATGCACCCAGGCACTCGTCAACGAGGTCATACATCATCTGGTGATAGGCGTCAGCATAGGTAAGGAAATGGGAGAGGTCGGCATCGTGGTCCGTAAAACCTTCCGGGATGCCATGACGGAAAAATGCTCTCCCCCGGCGGTTAGCCTGTATTTTTTCGATCTTTTTGTGCTTGATCTTAATGGTCTTGTACAGTTCACCGGTGACGCCGAAGTGTTCATCAAGCATTGTAACGTTACTGTCATGAATCTCACCGAGCAAAAACCGGGAGCTGGTGATACGCTTTCCGTCTGCGCTGATGACTGAATGAATGCCGTCATCGGTCATATCACTGTCAGTTGATCCGGGATGAGAAGGGTTCATGAAGGTGCACCAGGTGCCTGTTGAGGCGAGGATGAACGGCCTGTCAGATCCCCTGAGATAGGGTATCAGAGAGGCTGTTGTGTTGTTGATCACATGGCAGGAAGAAGGGCGCAACTCCTCCGGCAGAACCTTGATCATCTTTGTTACAGCATCCTGCAAAGGCCCCAGGGAGCTGTCGTTGCCGGCAACAGTGGCAACAGTGATCCTGTACAGGTCGCGCCCGGTCACACTGTTAAGGCATGATTGCATCCATTCCTCCAATGCAGGCAGATCATCCCCCGGCAGGCCATCAGCGTCAATGAGCTCGCCGATTATCTTCTCCTCTGTGTGCAGTGCGTTCAGGCTTCTGTCAAACAGCTGGAACCTCTTCCATGTCCGGCCTATATCAAAAACAGCAATCACATCTGTAAGATCAAAATCCATATCAATATGTTTTATAAATCAAAGATAGGAATTGGTTCGGTCAGTTAACAGGGGACAGGGCTGAAGAGTCAATAAAATGCCTGCCCTGTGCTCTATTCAGGCAGGGCAGTTGCAAGTTGTGCATCAATTGCATAACTTCAGCATCTCAAATTATCTGACCCATGAACTGGATTGATTTCGTTATCGTTGCCCTGCTGTTCTACGGGCTGGTGCAGGGATTTATTGACGGTCTCATCATTGAGGTGGCTGAGGTGGCGGCACTGGTGCTGGGGATCTGGGGGGCCATTCATTTCTCCTGGTGGACAGCCGAGAGGCTCTCCGGGTGGTTTGACATGAACACGCAATGGACAGGCATCATCTCCTTCGCTGTCACCTTTGTCGCAATCATGATTATTGTTTACCTCCTCGGCAAGCTGATTGACTCACTGCTGAAAGCCATGGCCCTGGGCTTCGTCATCAAGTCGCTGGGAGCAATCTTCGGAGTGCTTAAAATAGCCCTGGTACTGAGTGTCATATTCGTCTTCCTCAACACCCTTGATGAGAAGAAGCAGTTCCTTCCCTCAGCTGCCATAAACAACTCAATGCTTTATAATCCTATTGCTGACCTCGTGCCCGCAATATTCCCCATAGTTGAGGGGGGTGATCTCATAGACAGCTTCAACCGTCGCAAAAAGCCATCGCCCGGTGTGACCATCTGAGCGGTTTTGATATCTTTGCGTCACCA
>JAAZAP010000176.1 GCA_012514255.1 Bacteroidales bacterium
GTGATGTGCTGCTGGGACCGGGGGAAGATCTCAAGGCTGCCCTGGATGCCCTTCCGGCAGGAGGCGTTATATTGCTTACAAACGGTTCTTCCTATGGTCTTCCGGAGATTGATACTGTAAGAACAAGTACCAAGGTAAGAGGCATACTGCCAGATGATCGGCCTAAGATATTCCTGATGTCCGGTGGAGGAAATCATATGTTCGATATCGGTACGGCAATGACACTTTCTGACTCACTCGTTTTTGAGAATGTTGATATCAGCTGTCTGTATGATGATGCCGGCGATTCGAAGCTCAGGGGAGTCATTGACCAGGAAGGCGATGCCTTTACAATCGGAGCCATTAAATTCAGGAACTGCATCATAAGGAATTCCGGCCGCAGCGCCATCCGCCTGCGCGGTAATGCTGACGGACAGGTCATTCACAACGTGGAGTTTCTCAATTGCATAATGTATGATTTTGCCTTTGACAACCACTATGGTGTCCTGAATGGAGCCGCTACCGGTAACTTTATAAACATTAAGTTCATTAATACTACTCTCTACAATATCAGGGGCGGTATTATCAACTATGGTAACGGCGCCGGTTGTGAGAGCGTTGTTGTTGACAATTGCACCTTCAATGAGACCACCATGGATACAGGATCATCAAGGTACTTCATTGATTTCGGCTCCAACAACACCTCTGCCGGAACAATAAATGTCAGCGACTGTATTTTCGGCCAGACTGTTGACAGGGCTAATGGCATCAGGCCGGGATCCATGACACTTACTGTCTCAGGATCTTATTATACAACTGACTTTTACGATGGAACCACAGCGCCGTTCAAGCATCTGATGACTGCCTACAGCGGAGCCTCAACAGCCCTCTGGACTGATCCGGTGGGAGGAGATTTCACCTTCCTTGACACGCACTTTGAGGGGATTGGCTCTGCCGGTGCGCCATACTGGATTGATTAACAGATTTGGGCAGGATTTGGGTTAGTTCTTCAATTATCCCTGCGGACCGGGAGTACTCTCCCGGTCCGGGGGGTAATGTTAGCGGATAATCATCGTATAAAATTGCACGGTCGACGATGAAAAGAAGGAGAATTTATATTCCTGTCTGTGTGGTATTGGTATTACTTGCCGTTTCCGGATTGCATCCTGTGGAAGTTTCCGCACAGGACACCGGCAGGGTAATGGACTGGAAGACCGAATACACCCTTCGTTCATACCTTCTACAGGAGATGCATGCCCAGTATGATTCACGCCGTGAGAGGTCAGGCAGGGCCCTGGAAAGCCGGAATGCGCTGTATGACTACAGGTCAGAATGCCGTGAGAGGTATTTTAATCTCCTGGGTGAATCTCCGCAGCCAGGACCTCTGAACCCTGTCATCACCGGCCGTTTACCGCTTGACAGGGTTGTGCTAGAGAAAATCATCATTGAGTCGAGACCCGGTCATCATGTGACAGCCAACCTGTATATGCCGGCGGATCAGGGACCCTTCCCCGCCGTGCTTTTTCTCTGCGGGCACGAGATGATCTCCAAAGCCACTCCTTCATACATCAAAGCTGCGATGCTTCTTGCAGAGAACGGCTTCGCCGTGATGGTGACAGATCCCATATCACAGGGAGAGCGGGTGCAGTTCACTGATGCAGAAGGGAAACGGATCCTGCGTGGGAGCACAACCGAGCACACCCTTCTTAATGCCGGAGCTGTTCTGACAGGCAGCAGCGTGGCCGCATGGGAGTTGTATGACAACGTCAGGGCGCTCGATTACCTGGTCTCCAGGCCGGAGATAGACAGCGAACGGATAGGATGCATGGGGAACTCGGGAGGAGGAGCACAGACAATGTGGCTTATCAGCTATGATGACAGGATAAAAGCCGCTGCTCCCTGCAGTTTCATAACAAGCCGGGAGAGGGAATATGAGCTGAACGGTACAGGCGACGGATGCCAGCAGATTCCGTTTGAGGGACGTGATCAACTTGAGATAGCAGATTACCTTACAGTTTTTGCACCAAAACCGCTCCTTATTCTTGCAGGCCGGTACGACTTTGTTGATTACCCTGGCACCGTTGATACATTCAATGAACTGAAGCTGGTCTACAGTTTAATGGGCAATCCTGAGAAGATTTCTCTTTTTACCGGTGATGACGGCCATGGCCTGTCGGCACCCAGGCGTGAGGCCGCCCTGGCCTGGTTCAGGAAATGGCTCGGCAGTGAGAACCGTGAAATCGTCCCGGGAAACGGCATATCACTTTCTGAGAGTGATACATGGTGTACCCCTTCAGGACAGGTCAACACCTTTTTTCCTGACGAGGTTACAGTGCAGGAACACAACAGGAGAAGGATGACTGAGCTACGTGAGGAGAGAAAGCGCTTCATGGCTGAAAATAGCAGGGAAGAAGTTATCAGGATGATTTGCAGGCTCACATCCGTCAGTCCGGCAGTCAGTGATCCGGTCAGGAAGGAAATAAGGAGCAAAGAGAAACGGGATGGACAGATTATTGAAAAATTGATTCTCAGGAGAAAGAATGAGGTGCCCATGCCGTGCATTATCTTCAGTCCGGACGGAACGGTTACCGGTGATACCCTGTTAATCTGGCTCAGCCATAAAGGGAAATCATCTGTTGCCGGAGAGATCTCCGGCAGTCACGTGGCTCAGGCAAAGACGAGGGTGATTGCAGCAGACCTGCGTGGTATGGGAGAGACGGCTGAAAAGCCAGAGGCGAATGATCCAAAATACTACAACAGTGAGTACCATAATGCGGTGCTCAGTATGCATATCGGTCAGCCTTTGCCCGGACAGCGCATAAGAGATATTCTCATGATCATGGATTACATTGCCGGTGATGAGGAGCTCAGCAGGTTACCGGTGAAAGTGATCGCTTCAGGTCCCGCCGCACCATCAGCATTGATGGCGGCACTGCTTGACAGCCGCATAGTCTCGCTTGAATTATCGGCCACAATAAGATCATATGCCGAAATATCTGACAGACCTATGGAAAAGGAGTGGTTCTCATATATTGTTCCAGGGATAATGCGGTATTTCGACCTGCCTGATCTGGCAGCTCTGAGGCCGGATCTGAAAATAAGGTACACTGACTGATGAGGTGATGACACGGAAAAATGACATATGGTTCCTGCTGACTGCGTTCACTGCTTCTGTAATGATAAGCTGCACCCCGGGTGCGGAAATGCACAATGGCGTTTACACCAATCCCGTGATTCATTCTGATTACTCTGATCCGGATGTGATCAGGGCTGGAGATGAATACTACATGGTTGCATCATCATTCAACTGCGTGCCTGGTCTTCCGGTTCTGCACTCCAATGACCTCGTATCATGGGAACTGACCGGCTATGCCCTGCAGAGGCTGCAGCCGGAACAATACTATTCGACCGTCAGGCATGGCGGAGGGGTATGGGCTCCTTGCATCAGGGAACACAACGGTGAGTTTTATATCTTCTATCCCGATCCGGATTATGGTATTTTCATGGTAAAGGCTCCGGCTCCTGCCGGACCCTGGAGTGCTCCTGCAACAGTGATGAGCGGAAAAGGGCTGATAGATCCCACCCCGCTGTGGGATGATGACGGGAAGGCTTACCTGGCATATGCCTTTGCGGGAACCAGGGCAGGGGTGAAGAGCGTGCTGATGGTTATACGTATGAGACCTGATGGCAGCGGGGTCATCGGTGATCCCGTGATGGTCTTTGACGGTCATGATGAAAATCCCACAACAGAGGGCCCCAAGTTCTACAAAAGGAACGGATGGTACTATATCTTTGCTCCTGCCGGTGGCGTGACAAACGGATGGCAGCTCGTCCTGAGGTCGGATAAGGTCTTCGGCCCATATGATCACCGGGTGGTGATGCACCGGGGAAGGACAGAGATCAATGGCCCTCACCAGGGTGCATGGGTAACAACCTCCGCCGGGGAAGACTGGTTCATCCACTTCCAGGATAAGGGACCCTACGGGCGGATTGTCCACCTTCAGCCAATGAGTTGGATTGACGGCTGGCCCGTGATCGGCTCCGACAGTGATGGCGATGGGACTGGGGAACCAGTGGCATCACATCAGGCCCCTGGTGTGAAAGGCACTTCGCCTGACACAACGATGCAGTATAACGATGAGTTTGACGGAAATACCATGCCCCTTGACTGGCAATGGCATGCCAACCCGTCAGTCACATGGGGATATCCCTCTGAAGCGTATGGCTTTTACAGGCTCAATTGTATCGCCCGGCCGGACAGCATGCGTAATCTCTGGGATGTGTCAAACCTCTTCCTTCGCAAATTCCCGGCTGAGAAATTCGTTGCCACAGCATCGGTCAGATTTAATATGCGGTCCGATTGCGAGGAGGCCGGCATGGTGGTCATGGGTCGTGATTACCGGTATATCTCGCTGAGAAGAACAGGAGATACACTATTGCTCAGAGTCGTGAAATGTAGTGATGCCGACAGGGGTAATCCCGAGGAGGAGCTATTCTCCCGGCAGATGGAGAACACGGATCTCTTTCTGCGACTGACGGTTGGGGCCGGTGCGTCATGTCGCTTCAGCTATAGTACTGACGGAAAGGAATACACCGATGCCGGTGATCTGTTCGTCGCACGACAGGGGATGTGGATAGGGGCAAAGGTCGGTTTCTTCGCTCTGCGTGATGGATTTACAAATGATGCAGGTTATATTGACCTTAACTGGTTCAGGATTAAAATAACAGATTGACAATGAGAGTGAGCAGGTTTTTGATAATGTTTATTCTGACGTGCATTTTGTCAGCTTTTACAGCCGGTAACACATCGGAATTCAACAGGACAAGGGCGAAGAAGAAGATAACCAGGGTTTGGCTGATAGGTGATTCTACCGTAGCCGACTATTCACTTGAGCAGGATTACCATTCAAAACGCTATCCCATTATGGGATGGGGCCAGGTATTCCAGTCGTTTATGTCATCTGACTCGCTGAAGCTGATAAGGCATCTTGTCAGGAATGACAGCGTGATTGTGGAGGATCGGGCGCGTGGAGGGCGCAGTACACGCTCATTCTTTGAAGAAGGAAGATGGGCCGATATATATAACCGGCTCAGCCCGGGCGATCTGGTGCTGATACAGTTTGGCCACAATGATGCCTCGGTAAATAAAGGTGAACGATATACCTCAATAACGGGATATAAGGAGTTCCTGAGGCTCTATGTGAACCAGTCGCGCGAAAAGGGCGCAATCCCCGTCCTGGTGACACCTGTTGCCCGCAATTATCCATGGAAGGAGGGCAGGTTGGGTAACACTCACGGTGATTACCCTGCAGCAATGCGCGAGGTAGCCGCTGCCACCGGAGCCCGGCTCATTGATCTGACTGCTCTCAGTATGGATTTCTTCACCGGGAAGGGCAAGGATTATGTCACCATAACCTATTTCATGAATTTCCCGCCGGGGATCTATGCAGGTTATCCGGATGGCAGCAGTGACAATACCCACTTTCAACCTGCCGGAGCCACTGCCGTGGCACAGCTTGTCTTCAGCGCCATGAAAGAAATGAAACCCGCAGGCGGAATGGCCGCTGCTGTCAGCCCGGCAGCAGCAGGCACACCTGCGCCGGCTCCTGTTGCCTTCACTGGACCCGCGGGTGAGATATACCGTGACGTTGAGTTTGACATGCCCCAGGTGATTGAGCCACAGATACCCGGCAACAGTGTCTTACTGACAGAATTCGGGGCAGTGGGAGACGGCCTCATGCTCAATACAGATGCCTTCAGGAAAGCAATTGATGCAGTCTCTGCAAAGGGAGGAGGTACGGTGGTTATACCGCGCGGGATCTGGCTCACCGGCCCGGTAATACTGAAAAGCAATGTCAGGATGCATGCCATGGAAGGAGCGCTGATACTCTTCAGCCCTGACAAGAGCCTCTATCCGCTCATAGAGACCAGCTTCGAAGGGTACAACACTGTCAGATGCATTTCTCCCATTTATGGGAACGGACTCGAAAATATAGCTTTCACCGGGAAAGGGGTCTGGGATGGCAACGGACATGCATGGAGGCATGTGAAGCGGGAAAAAGTACCCCCGCCGATGTGGAAGGATCTGGTGAGCTCGGGTGGCGTGGTCAGCGAAGACGGCAAGACATGGTACCCCTCCTTAGCATATATGGCCGCTGTGGAACAGAGTGAGATGAATGTTCCTATACCCCTGGAGGGGGGCGTTGAAGCCTACGAGGATATGCGGGATTTTCTCCGTCCGGTGATGGTCAGCCTGGTTAACTGCAGGAAGATACTGATTGATGGCCCGGTATTCCAGAATTCCCCGGCATGGTGCCTCCATCCTCTCATGTGTGAAGACCTCACTGTCAGGAACATCACAGTAAGAAATCCATGGTACTCGCAGAATGGTGACGGCATTGACATTGAATCATGCCGCAACACACTTCTTTATAATAGTAGTTTTGACGTGGGTGACGATGCCATATGCATAAAGTCAGGCAAGAACGAGGATGGCAGGGAGAGAGGAATACCAACTGAAAACCTGGTAATAAGGAACTGCATCGTTTATCATGGTCACGGAGGGGTTACAATAGGAAGTGAGATGTCCGGCGGAGTGAAGAATGTTTCCGTTGCCGGCTGCACTTTCATGGGAACAGACGTGGGCATAAGATTCAAGAGCAACCGCGGAAGAGGCGGTGTGGTTGAAAACATATGGTTCAATGACATCCTGATGACTGATATCCCCACGCAGGCCATCTCTTTCAACCTCTATTACGGAGGCCTCTCGGTATCTGAGATGCTTGCCGAGGGCAAGAATGTTGAAACCACGGAAGGTGACATACCTCCTGTCACGGAAGAGACACCACAATTCAGGAATATTTCAATGAAAAACATAACTTGCAGGGGAGCACAACAGGCAATATACCTTCAGGGGCTACCGGAGCTCAACCTGGAAAACATCAGTATGGAAAACATTGACATGACTGCTGAGAACGGTATGGCGTGCATAGATGCAAGCGGCGTGACCATCAGGAATATGCGGCTTGTTACGGAAAACAAGCCATTGCTCTTCTTCCTTAACAGCTCCGGTGTTGACATTACCGGTTTCAGGATTCCGGAAGAGACTGAAGGTCTTGCTGAGGTGCGCGGCGACAAATCAGCTGATATCACCGTTGAGACAGTCACTTCTGGCGGCATTGTCAGCACAACCAAAGTCAGATGAACAAAATTATTTCGACTATTCTCTTCTTTTCTGTAACCACTATTGCCTCCTCCCAGCTGCCGGCATTTCCGGGAGCGGAGGGTTATGGCCGGTATGCAACCGGAGGCAGAGGAGGGGCGGTTTATACCGTTACCAATCTGACTGATTCAGTTGTCAAGCCTGCCAAAGGCTCTCTGCGGTGGGCCCTGAACAAGCCGGGCCCGAAAACCATTGTCTTTGCAGTCTCAGGCACTATAGAGCTTAAACGCAGGCTGAATATCTCGAAAGGTGATGTGACCATAGCAGGTCAGACCGCACCTGGCGATGGCATTTGCATCAGCGGGGAGACAGTGTCAATAGAGTCCGATAACGTTATAATAAGATATATAAGGTTCAGGTGCGGTAACGAGGAGCCCGGTGAGGAACCCAAAGATGCTATCTCATGCATACGGCAGAAGAACATCATAGTAGACCATTGCTCCATGAGCTGGTCCGTTGATGAGGCAGCCTCATTCTATGACAATGAGAACTTCACCCTCCAGTGGTGCATTATCTCCGAGAGCCTGTATGATGCCGGCCACCCAAAAGGGGAACATGGCTATGGAGGAATATGGGGAGGTAAAGGCGCTTCCTTCCACCATAACCTCCTGGCAAGCCATACCAGCCGGCTGCCACGCTTCTGCGGCGCAAGATACCACCCTGACACACGTGA
>JAAZAP010000021.1 GCA_012514255.1 Bacteroidales bacterium
CACTCCCAGCTCCTTCAGCTGCGGGAGTCTCTCCTGCACCCCGGCGAAGGTGCCCTCTTCAGAGAACTGCCGGGTGTTGATTTCATAGAGAACCATGTTACGGGTCCATTCAGCATGCTGTACAGTGGTCTTCAGTGGTTCAATCACAGCAGCCGGTTTGGGCCGGCAGGCAACCATCAGTGCTGCTGCACCGATGCACAGTAGGATAAGTTTAATAATGTGCTCTTTCATAGTGATCAGGTTATTTAAGTTCAATAATCATTGCTGTTTCCGGGGCTATGATGAATGAGTTCAGGCCTTCAATCTTTCTGCCTGTGATAATATCTGTTCCATGGGAGTATCCTTCCAGTGACTCGGCATATTTCTCACCGCTGATGGCACGGCTCTCCTTGCTGTTGGTGTTGATGATCACCATTACACTCTCACTGCAGTTGTATCTGAAGTAGACATAAACTCCGTCGGCAGGTATATAGTGTTTCAGATTACCGGTATGGATCACCTCCTTTGATTTTCTCCAGTTGAGTATCAGCCGGGTGAACGCCAGAGCCTCCTTCTCTTCGTCTGAAAGACCGGTGGTAGTAAAGACATTCTTCGTGTCACCGGGCCATCCACCGGGGAAATCCTCCCTCAGCCGCCCGTCACCAAGGCTCTTGTCGCCCTCCATCACTATCTCCGTACCGTAATAGAGCTGTGGGATACCCCTTGTGGTCATAATGAAACTCAGTCCCATCTTGTATGCTGAGAGGCTTTTACCTGTCTGGGTGTAAAACCTTGTCATGTCATGGTTATCAAGAAAGATCACATTCCTGAGGGGCTCCGGGTAGAGATAGTCTTGCGAGAGGACGTTATAGAGCCTCGATAGTCCGTCCGTCGGGTTCAGTTTCCCCTCGAAGGCCCTGTGAGAGGCAAAGCAAACAGGGAAGTCTGTCACTGAAGGCAGGTTGGAGCGGTAACCGTCGCTGTTTTTCTTGTTCAGCGCCCAGTAGGAGATCTGTGCCGGGTCATCATACCACACCTCGCCAACAATGAAGAAGCCGGGAAACTCCTCTTCAACCCTCTTTGCCCATCTTGCCATCATATCAGGGTGGGGGTAGGGGTAGGTATCCATCCTGATGCCGTCGAGGTCGCTGAAGGCTATCCACCAGAGGCTTGTCTGGATGAGGTATGTCTCAACCAGCGGGTTGCTCTGGTTCAGGTCAGGCATGGTCACGTCAAACCATCCCTTCTCCATCAGCATCCTGTCGCTCTCCGCGGCGTAAGGATCCATATAGGTAGAAGCACGGTAGTTGGTGCGGGTGAATGTGTCAAACTGATGTATCCAGTCCTTCGATGGCAGGTCTTTCATCCACCAGTGGAATGAGCCTATATGGTTGAAAATCATATCCATGACCACCTTCATGCCTTTTTTGTGGGCTTCAGCCACCAGCTCCCGGAACTCCTCATTGGAACCATATCGCGGATCTGATCTGTAAAAATCAGTGGTAGAGTACCCATGGTATGATGAGTGTTGCTGGTTGTTCTCCAGGAACGGATTGAGCCATATTCCTGTTACGCCCAGCCCGTGGAGGTAGTCAATATGATCAATTATCCCCCTCAGGTCTCCGCCGTGGCGGCCTCCGGGATTGTTACGGTTCAGCTGCTCAGTCATCCCTTCCACGTTATCGTTGGTGGTGTCTCCGTTTGCGAACCGGTCAGGCATCAGCAGATAGATAACGTCTGAGGAATTGAATCCTCTTGCCGGACCCACCGGCCTGGCAATAAGAGGCAGGTCATGTGTCATTTTCTTCTTCCCGCTGGTGAAAGAGAGCATCACCGTTCCAGGCTTCGCCATGCCGGAAATGAACAGGTTCACGAACAGGTAGTTCGGATTTTCGGTGCGCACAAGGGTTTTCACCTCTACACCCGGGTAGTTAGTCTTCACATCAAATGCTCCGATCCCTTTGCCGTAAACCATCAGCTGAAGGTTGCCGTTGGTCATGCCGGTGAACCAGGAGGGGGGATCAACCTTTTCAATTACCTGTGAATGTGCCGGCAGCAGTGCCGTGAGCATCAGCAGGATCAATGCCTGTAGTGTTCTTTTCATTGTTTCCCGAATCTTTTTTCTTCCCCCGGCTGCAATGTTACCTGCTCCCCGTAAACGGCAAGAGGGATGGCAGCCCCGGAGAGGTTGACAACGTTTACATCTCTGCCGTTAACCTCCACCCTGAGGGGATTGTTTCTGTACCTGATAATAAACGAGTATGATTCCCATGCGGCGGGTATGACCGGGTTGAAACATACTCTGTCATTGCATATCCGCATTCCGCCGAAGCCCTCCACTATAGCCAGCCATGTGCCGGCCATGCTGGTGATGTGCAAACCTTCCTTTACCTCATGGTTATAGTCGTCAAGATCCAGCCTTGCCGTCCGGAGGTAGAGGGTATAGGCTCTCTCAGTGTCATGGAGCCTTGCTGCCAGCACTGAATGGATGCTGGCAGAGAGTGACGACTCATGTACGCAGCGCGGCTCGTAAAAGTCGAAGTTGCGCCTGATAGTCTCTTCATTGAACTCTTCCTCAAAGAAGTAGATTCCCTGGAGCACGTCGGCCTGCTTGATGAATACTGAACGCAGGATTCGATCCCACGACCAGTGCTGGTTAAGAGGCCTCACAGCCGGGTCAAGGTCATTCACCGTCTGCTGAACCTTGTCCATGAAACCGTCCTGCTGCAGGAAGATGCCGAGGTCATAATGCACCGGGAGGTAAATGTTGTCAATGATCTCCTTCCAGAGGCTCAGCTCGCATTGTGTGTCGAGGTGTGTGCGGCTGATCACCGAGTTGTACTTCACCTGGCTGACATTCTTTAACCACTCAAGCATTTCATGGGTGTATTTAAGTGTCCACCGGGCCAGGGTGTTGGTGTACCAGTTGTTGTTGACATTATTCTCGTACTCGTTGGGGCCGGTGACGCCGAGGATGACGTACTTGTTCTTCTCCTGCGAGAAGGTACTGCGCTGTGCCCAAAAGCGGGAGATGGCTATGAGCACCTCGAGGCCGTACTCCGCAAGGTAATCCTGGTCACCCGTATGCCTTACATAGTTGTAGATGGCATACGCTATTGCCCCGTTGCGGTGTATCTCCTCAAAAGTTATCTCCCACTCGTTATGACACTCCTCGCCGTTCATGGTGACCATGGGGTACAGGGCAGCCCCTGCAGTGAATCCCAGCTTGCCGGCGTTCTCGATGGCCTTGCCTAGGTGTTTGTACCGGTACAGCAGCAGGTTGCGGGCTACGTGCGTATCTGCGGTACTTAGGTAAAAGGGGAAGGCAAATGCCTCTGTATCCCAGTAGGTGCTGCCGCCATACTTCTCACCGGTGAATCCCTTGGGACCGATGTTCAGCCGCGGATCCTCGCCGGTATAGGTCTGGTTAAGCTGGAAGATATTGAACCGTATTCCCTGCTGTGCAGCCATGTCACCCCGGATGACTATATCTCCATGCTCCCATTTCTTTTCCCAGGCCTTACGGTGGTCGGCAAGCATGACTTCAAATCCCTTCGCTGCGGCCTCGCCGGTGGCAGCCATTGCTTTCTCTGCCAGGCCTTCAGAGGGATGGTTGAATGATGAAAGGACGGAAACGTATTTGGTTACGCTGAAGGTGTCACCGTCAATATATGGTGAGGTGAAGGTGCAGTGAGCCGTTTTGTCTGTTGTTGCAATGGAGGGTTTTTGTGTGGCTGGCTGCCCGTTGCGGGTGAACACGTTCTCCATGGCTGTTGCCACCACGAAGGCTGTCTTGCGTGTCTGAGCCACAACCACTGCCCTGGTGCCGTCGCTGGCTGACGACTCGTTCTCCCAGAACTTTTCGTCATAGTTGGCGTCTTCATTGTATACATCGGCATTCAGCCAGGGAATGATATCCACTGTCCCGGCGCCTCCGGTGATACGGACGGTATAACTGACAGCTGCTTTTTCGGGTTCGTGCATTGAAAGAAATCGCTTTGCGCTAACCTCAATAACCCTTCCCGAGGGCATCACAGCCTCAAAGGTGCGGGTGAGCAGGCCCTGCTTCATGTCAAGCTCCCTGCGGAAGCTCCTGGGTGTGCATTTTGCCAGGTCAAGCTCCTCGCCGTCTACCCGTATCATTATGCCTATCCACGAGGGAGCGTTTGGCACTTTGGCAAAATATTCAGGGTAGCCGATCTTCCACCATCCCACAACAGTCTTGTCGGGGTAATAGACTCCCGCCACATATGATCCCTGCAGCGTATCACCCGAGTATGTCTCCTCAAAATTGGCCCTCTGTCCCATCATGCCGTTTCCCAGGGCAAAAATGCTCTCGGAGTCACGGGCCCTCGCGGGCTCAAACCGGGTCTCTATGATCTTCCACTCATCCGGCTGGAAACGTGTGTCACTCATCTCAAACTATAGATTTGTCAATTGCTTAATGGTAATTTTTCGCAGGTCGGGGATGACCAGATCAGCCCTGCCCAGCAACTCCGGGCTTCCCACACCCACACACTTCATTCCTCCTGCAATGGCTGCCTCTATCCCTGCCTGGGCATCCTCGAAAACCACGCATGATGACGGAGACAGATTCATCTCTTCTGCCCCGCGCAGGAAGACTTCGGGATCAGGCTTGGCTTTGTGTATTTTGTTGCCGTCAATGATTGCGTCGAACATGGGGCGCAGGCCTATGCTGTCAAGTATTGTACCGGCATTTTTGCTTGCCGATCCGATAGCTGTCAGTATGCCTTTCTTTCGCAGCGCCCTGAGCAGTTTTATGCTTCCGGGAAGGATCTCGTCAGGGGTCATGCCGGAGATGAACTCCACGTACCATCCGTTCTTCCGGGCTGCAAGCCTCGCTTTCTCCTCTTCACTTGCAAAGATGCCTCCCTTGCTCAGGAGGATCTCGAGCGAAGCCATGCGGCTGACTCCTTTCAGAGCCTCGTTATCTTCAAGGGTGAAGGTGAAACCCAGTTCTTTCGCCAGGCGCCGCCACGCCATGAAATGGTATTTCGCAGTGTCAACAATTACCCCGTCGAGGTCAAAGATACATCCCCTCAGATCCATACCTACCTCCTGTCATCAATGTCTTTAACGAACTTCACCGAGAGCGCTGCGATGATCATTGAGATACCTCCGGTGACCAGCGCCAGCATTGTGTTGCCGTGGAAAAGATGTTTGACCATGCTTCCCAGGATGCTTGCAGCAAGTATCTGTGGGATGACGATGAAGAAATTGAAGATACCCATGTAGATCCCCATCTTGTTATGCGGTAGTGAGCCGGTAAGGATGGCATAGGGCATAGAAAGGATGCTTGCCCATGCCAGACCTATGCCAAGCATGGGAAGGATAAGCATATTCGGTGTGTTGATGAGAGTGATTGACATCAGGCTCAGACCACCTACAAGAAGACATATGGCGTGGGTAATCTTGCGGGAGGTTGCTTTTGCCAGTACCGGCAGCAGGAATGCCACCACCGCGGCAAAGCCGTTGTAGACGCCAAAGAGCACTCCCACCCAGTTGGCTCCCTCATTGTAGGCGAGTGAGGCGGTGTCACTGGTACCGTAGATCTTTGAGGTGACAGCCGAAGTGGTGTATATCCAGAGAGAGAAGAGCGCAAACCATGTAAAAAATTGAACAACAGCAAGTTGAGCCATTGTTGCAGGCATGTGCTTGAGATCGGTCAGGATGCTGTTAAGGCCGTTGCCGCCTCTGCCGCCCGATTTCAGCAAGCCCGCAATGATCTGCAGCAATCCGAATAGGGCAATGCCGCCGGTGACCACGTAGAGCTCCTTCTCAAGGTTGACCCTGGAGAGAACCAATGTGAGCACGAGGCCTGCCGCAAGCCAGATAATCCCCGGGCGGTAGAAATTGACATCCCGGTGGGTGTCTGCAGTGACAGCATTGTCCGGTTCAGGTGTGGCAGAAACGGTGGTTGTCTCTTCTGCCACTTCGCCACGGGCGATGCGCTCACCCTTCTCAAACTCCTCAAGCTCAGCGGGAGAATACTCCTTTGTGCGTATTATGGTCCATAGTACAGCCAGCAGCAATACTACAGCCCCGATGTAGAACGATAGCTTCAGGTTAAAGGGTATCAGCTTGTCCTCGGCAGGCACCTCAGGCACATTGAACCAGTGCGCCAGCATCCAGGGCAGGAAGCTGCCAATTACCGCTCCCACGCCAATGAAGAAACTCTGCATGGCAAATCCGGTTGTTCGCTGTTCAGATGAGAGCATGTCACCGACAAATGCCCTGAAAGGCTCCATGGAGATATTTATCGAGGCATCCATGATCCAGAGCATCACCGTGGCAAAGATCCACGTTGGCGAGTTGGTAATGATGGCCAATGCCAGGGAGGCAAGGATAGCTCCGGTGAGGAAATAGGGACGCCGGCGCCCCAGCCTGTTCCACGTGCGGTCACTCATGTGACCCACTATCGGCTGTACCAGGAGACCCGTCACCGGTGCCGCTATCCAGAGGATTGGAATATTGTCAATCTCGGCCCCGAGGGTCTGAAAAATACGGCTCACATTGCCGTTCTGAAGGGCAAAACCAAACTGGATGCCCAGAAAACCAAAGCTCATGTTCCATATCTGCCAGCGGGAGAGCCTCGGCTTGCGTCTGTAGATCACATTCATTGTATGTTAGCTGTTAGTTTTATTACCCTGTTCCGTTAACCTATTCAAAATTAGTCGAAAATCCGGATTTACAATACCCTCCGAGAGCTTCTAAACGCTGATTTTTCGGGCATTTGCGCCGTATCATATATTTCAAACGTTTTCGGCCTGAGACATAAATTTTATGATCCCGACTTATTTAGACGTAGTATAAATAATTATTTTTCCTGTTGCCGCTTGCCTGCTGCCTGTCAGCTTCCTATATTTGATACCATATAGCCCCTAAAGAATAAAAATCATGGGAGAATTCATTTATGACAAGCCCTTCCTTCATGGGAAGGATGAGACGAGGTACCGTAAGATCACTGCTGATCACGTAAGGATGACCGAGTGTTGCGGCCGGAGGCTCCTGCAGGTTCAGCCTGAAGCCCTGAGGATGCTGGCCAGGGAAGCATTCACTGATGTAAACTTCTACCTGCGAACCTCTCACCTGGGGAAGCTTGCGAAGATACTTGATGATCCGGAGGCAACAGACAATGATAAGTTTGTGGCATGGATAATGCTTCGCAACTCGGTGATCTCGGCGGAAGGGAAGCTGCCCTGGTGTCAGGATACCGGTACCGCCATAGTGATGGCCTGGAAGGGGGAGGATGTTTTTACCGGCACCGATGATGCCCTTCACCTGAGCAAAGGCATCTGGGAGACTTATGGAGAGAAGAACCTGCGCTATTCGCAGATAGTTCCCTCTGCCATGTTTGCTGAAAAGAACACCGGCACAAACCTGCCGGCACAGATTGACATAGCTGCAACGCAGGGCGATGAGTACAGGTTTCTCTTCATTGCCAAGGGTGGTGGCTCCGCCAACAAGACCTTTCTCTACCAGCAGTCGAAATCGCTCCTTAACGATGCCTCTCTCACCAGGTTTGTCCGGGAGAAGATCCGGGACCTGGGGACAGCAGCCTGTCCGCCGTACCATCTGGCCGTGGTGATAGGTGGCACCTCAGCTGAGATGACCCTGAAGACGGTAAAGATGGCTTCGGCGGGATACCTTGATGATCTCCCCGGCTCCGGGAATGAGGCGGGAAGTGCATTCCGTGATACGGAGTGGGAAGAGAAAATAGAGAAGATATGCCAGGAGTATGGTGTTGGTGCTCAGTTCGGGGGTAAATATTTTGTTCATGATGTGAGGGTGATCCGGTTGCCCCGCCATGCCGCCTCCTGCCCCGTTGGTATAGGTGTCAGCTGCAGCGCCGACAGGAATATCAAAGGCAAGATCACTGCTGAAGGTATATTCATTGAACAGCTTGAAACCAATCCTGGAAAATTCATGCCGGAGAAGGCGCCGGAAATTGACAGGCCGGTGGAGATTGACCTTGAGAGGCCAATGAAGGAGATACTGGCTCAGCTGACAAAATACCCGGTAAAGACCAGGCTCAGTCTCAGCGGAACACTGATAGTGGCACGCGATATTGCTCATGCCCGCATAAAGCAGATGCTTGATGAAGGCAAGCCCATGCCTGATTACTTTAAAAACCATCCGATATACTATGCCGGGCCGGCAAAGACGCCGGAGGGTATGGCTTCCGGCTCGTTTGGCCCTACAACTGCGGGGCGCATGGACACGTACGTCGATCTCTTCCAGAGCCATGGCGGCTCAATGGTGATGGTGGCCAAGGGCAACCGGTCACAGCAGGTGACAGATGCCTGCAAAAAGCATGGAGGATTCTACCTGGGTTCCGTCGGAGGACCGGCAGCCATCCTGGCAACCGAGAATATTGTGTCAGTTGAGGTGGTCGATTTCGAGGAGCTTGGCATGGAGGCAGTCCGCAAGATAGTGGTTAAGAACATGCCTGCGTTCATTCTTACGGATGACAAGGGGAATGATTTCTATGAGGCAGTAGGCAATAGCCCCCAGACAAAAGTGTAAAAATGCTTATCCCTAAACGAGAATTGGGCGTAGCCCATCAAGCATTGTAATACAGGATCATCATTCACAGGATGGTCGTAGACCATCAGGCATTGTAATTCAGGACTTTCATGTGTAATTTGGGCGTAGCCCATTAAGAATTGTAATACAGGATCATCATTCACAGGATG
>JAAZAP010000177.1 GCA_012514255.1 Bacteroidales bacterium
TATAACCCGGGTGACAGCGCATTTTTCTACAATGCTAAGGCTCTCTCACTCTATGAGGAAACTGAAGACAGAGCAGGAATGGGCCGTGCATGCTACGGCCTCTCCTACGTTTACAGCTTCAGGGGCGATGTGCCCTCGTCAGAGCAATATGCGAACCGCGCCCTCCGCTGCTTTGAGGAGGCAGGTGACAACCGCGGCATCATAAACACGCTCAATGTCCTCTCTTACCATGCAAGACAGAGGCAGGACCTTGAGGCAGCAAAAGGATTCCTTGAGAGGGCTGTCGCCACCGCCAGGGAGGTCAGGGACACCCTGCCACTTGCAGATGCCACCAACAGCCTCGGAAATCTCTACAAGGAGATGGCCCTGTTCAGCCAGGCCATAGATTCCTATTTTGAAGCTCTTGAACTGTGGGAGGCGAAGAGTGATACCGCAGGAATGTCAATAGCTTACGGCAGTATCGGGCTGGCATATTTTTATCAGAAAGACTATGAACGGGCGCTGGAGTTCTGCCGAAAACACCTTCTTCTCTCGGAGAAAAGTAAGGATCTGTGGGAGGTAAGCAAGATATGCAACACCATTGCCCAGGTGCATAATGCAACAGGCGCATCTGACAGCGCACTTGTATACCTTCGTAAAAGCCTTCTTCTCAACAGGCAGATGAACTACCCCACGGGCGAGGCCTCAAGCTGTTACAACATCGCCTCCACCTTGCTTTACATGTCGCAGCCTGATTCGGCGCACTGGTACATGCAACAGGCAATGGATTTAGTCACCGGAACAGGTACTCCCGTGCCGCCAGAATATTATGTGACACTGGCAAATATTGAACAGTCGCTGGGTAGATACACTCCGGCCATGGCTAACGCCACAAGGGCTTACTCTCTCGGCAAGGAAAAGGGCCTGCCGCTCACCGTTTCCGATGCCTCGTTGCTGCTGAGCGACCTATACTTCCGGACAGGCAGGAAGGACAGGGCGTACGAGTACCTCAGGGAACATATGCTGCTGCGTGATTCAATCAGCAATGATGATTTCCTCAAGCAGGTGACCCTCATGGAGCTGCAGTACAACTATGACAAGAAGCAGAAAGCAGCTGAATATGAGATGATGCAGGAAAGGCTCATCAGTGAGAATAAAATCAGGCAACAGCGTACCCTGCTTACCAGTCTCGGAGTGCTGTTCGCACTTGCAGCTCTCTTCGCGATGCTTTATCTCAGACATACCCGGCTGAGATCGAAATACACACAGATCGACCTGGAGCAGAGACTCCTGAGAGCCCAGATGAATCCCCACTTCATATTCAATTCGCTCTGCGCGATACAGGACCTCATCATGGCGGATAAGCCACAGAAAGCCAATGCCTTTCTCACCAGGATAGCCAGGCTCATGCGGAATATCCTTGAAAATTCACGGGAAGAGTATGTTTCACTGGATAATGAAGTTGAGACACTGAGGCTGTATCTTGAGGTTCAGCAGCTCAGGTTTGAAAATGGATTTGAGTATAAAATAGAGATTGACCAGCAGATTGACCCCGAAAATATCTCCATACCTCCAATGCTGGCTCAGCCCTGTGTGGAGAACTCAATTGAACACGGCCTGCTGCCTGGAGGGGAGAGCGGCCGCATCAATGTAAGCTACAGCCTGCGAAACGGACTGATCATGCTTGAAGTCACGGATAACGGCATTGGACGTCAGAAGGCGGCTGAGATCAGTCCCTCAGTCAAAAAACAGTCAGTATCAACAAAACTTACGGAAAAGCGGCTTGAACACTTCCGTAAGATACTAAAAGAGAAACAGATCAGTTATGAGATAACAGACCTGTATGAAGGGGGAACCGCCACGGGTACAAAGGTGGTGATGATGCTGCCATACAGAAAGGCCTTTGCCTGATAACGATATATCGTATGAAAGTAATTATCGTTGACGACGAACCGGCAGTGA
>JAAZAP010000178.1 GCA_012514255.1 Bacteroidales bacterium
ATCCTCTACGGGGATTGACGGATATTGTATCCATTGTTCTACAATTCTTGATCCCCTACGGGGATTGACGGATATTGTATCCATTGTTCTACAATTCTTGATCCCCTACGGGGATTGACGTGTATGGTTTCTACTGATCTACAATTCTTTATCCTCTTCGGGGATTGACGGATATTGTATCCATTGTTCTACAATTCTTGATCCCCTACGGGGATTGACGTGTATGGTTTCTACTGATCTGCAATTCTTTATCCTCTACGGGGATTGACGGATATTGTATCCATTGTTCTACAATTCTTGATCCCCTACGGGGATCTTTGCATAGGTTATCCACCGTATTACAATTCTTTATCCTCTACGAGGATTAATGCATTGTGTCACTGTATCCGGGTATACCTCTACGAGGATTAATGCATTGTATCACAGTGTCCGGGTATACGCCAAAAAAACAGTACCACACCCGGGAAGATGTGGCACCGTTGTGTTGTATGGATAGTGATCAGAACGGCAGATCGTCCATCTCGGGGCTGGGGGACGGAGCATCCTCGAGTTTCGGGTTGATGATGATGGCCTGCTGGCCGTTCTCAGCCACGGCGATGCCCCTGGTTACAGAGATGGCATTCAGGTTTGTGATATAGTTGACCAATCCGTTCTTTTCCCACCGGTTGCCCTTGATATTAAAGACAATGGTCACCTCCTGCTTCAGCCATGACTCATCAATGATCTCGCACTTCTCCTGGGTGAGCTGGAACTTAATGAAGTCAATATAAGCCTGTCCGCTGCTCGTATCTTTATGTTCAATAACGAACTCGCGTTTGCGGAAGCGCTCATTGATCCTGTTGACAGGGTATACCTCTGCTATCTTGCCGGTGATCTGGTATTCCATTATTCTGATTCAGTAATGACAATCTTCTCTATCCTGTCACCTGCCCTGATAAGGTCAATCACCTCGAGTCCCTCAACCACCTTCCCGAAGCAGGTGTGCTTCCCGTCAAGGTGTTTTGTATTTGACCTGCTGTGGCAGATAAAGAACTGTGATCCGCCGGTGTCTTTGCCGGCGTGGGCCATTGACAATACTCCGCGGTCATGGTACTGTTTGTCGCCATCAGTTTCACATTTGATCCTGTACCCGGGGCCTCCTGTTCCAACCCGTGGATCATTCATCTCTTTTGAGAACGGGCATCCGCCCTGAATGACGAAGTCAGGAATGACCCTGTGGAATGCCAGTCCTTCATAGAATCCTTTCCTCACAAGGGTCACGAAGTTTTCCACGGTTCCCGGGGCATCGTCATCATAGAGCGATGCTTTCATTATTCCCTTTGAGGTATGTATCTCGGCTGATATCATTGCTTAACGATCTCGAGGAGCTCAACGTCAAACATCAGGGTTGAGTAGGGAGGGATGGGGCCTGTTCCCTGTTCGCCGTAACCGAGCTCGAAGGGAATGTAGAATTTGAATTTTGATCCTACCGGCATGAGCTGAAGGCCTTCCTGCCATCCCTGAATAACCTGGTTGACAGTGAACTGTACAGGTTCGCCACGGTCAATGGAGGAGTCGAAAACTGTACTGTCTGTGAGCATGCCTGTATAATGGACCTTTACAACGTCAGTCGGACCCGGTTTTTCGCCTGTGCCCAGGGTGACCACCTCATACTGCAGTCCGCTGCTTGTCTCCTGTATGCCATCACGCTTCTTGTTCTCGGCAAGATATTTTTCACCTTCGTCGATATTGCTGGCATACCTCTTTCTCAACTGTTCCATCTGCCTGTTCTGCATGTAGGTCATGACATAGGTCTGAGCTGTCTCTTCGTCAAGAGTGTTTTTGCCGTCTTTGGCATCGAGCATTCCTTTTGCTATCAGCACAGGGTCAATATCCAGGCTGTCGGTCATATAATAAAAGTAGTTGGCAATACCCAGGGCGTAGGCGAGAGAGTCATCGGAGCTCTTTACTTTTGTGCCTGTAACACTTGACTTTGTATTGCATGATGAAAGGATGATGGCCGCAGCCGCGGCGATAATAACTAAACCTCTGATTTTCATTGTGTATGTTTTAAGAAATTTTATTTGGGTAAAGATAATATTTTGAATTTCAAGTCAGGGCAATTATTTGTCTTTTATTACCTCCAGCAATTCAACCTCAAATATAAGTGTTTCAAAGGGTTTGATGATATTGCCCGCACCTCGCTCACCATAGGCGAGGTCGTATGGGATATAGAGCATCATTTTGGAACCCTCCTTCATGAGCTGCAAACCTTCCACCCAGCCACGGATGACGTTGTTAACGCGGAACTCAGCGGGTTCTCCCCGGTCATATGATGAGTCGAACTGCTTGCCGTCCGTTGTTTTTCCTGCATAATGGACCTTCACCATATCTTCTGGTCCGGGAGTTGCT
The DNA here is from genome assembly GCA_012514255.1 of Bacteroidales bacterium. The sequence continues at coordinate 2,392 of JAAZAP010000178.1, forward strand.
CCCGTACCTTCCCTGATTACTTTATACTGCAATCCGCTGGCTGTGGTAATCACTCCTTCAGCTGCTGTGTTCGTGGCAAGCCATGTTCTTGCAGCCTCTATCTGATCAGCGTACTCGGCCATCAGCCGCGCCCTCTCACGTTTCTGCATATAACTGACAATGAATGCGGTGGCAGTAGAGTCGTTCATCAATGGCTTCTCTTTGGAAGCATCATTCATTCCTTTTGAGAAGAGTTTTACATTGATGTTGATGCTGTCACCAACGTAGTATTTGTAGTTTGCCACCCCGAGTGCATATGACAGGGAGTCGTCGGCCCCTTGAAGTTTCGACTTCTGTGCCGTTGCGGGTAAAAGGGTCATGGCGGACAGTGCCGCTACCAGGATCAGTTTTACTGTGTTCATGTATCTGTTTCTTTTGTATACTGACAGGTGGTGTTTGTTTACCCTGTCGTGTCTTAGTGGCGCAAATATACCACAAATCATTTCCTGATAGCCCTGGTGATGACCCTTTTTCCGGGAGGGCCGGGGAGGAGGGCGACTTCAAATCCCAGTTCCCTGAGCATCCTTTTCAGGTTCCCTTTGGCGGAGTAGGTTACGAAGACCGAACCCGGGCGGGTCACTGCCGCTATTTTCTGCATCACTTCAATGCTCCACATCTCAGGCTGTTTATCGGGACCGAAGGCGTCGAAGTATACCAGGTCATATTCCCCGCCAGGAGTGTCGCTTGTTAGGTCTGTCACTCTTTTTTCTATGGTGAACCATTCTGACAGTGCAACAGGTGTGTTCCATGGTGCATCATGGATAGCTTTGATAAGTTCAGGTGCTTCTCCACCGATCAGGCTGCCGTAGTTGAGCCGGCTGACGAGGGAGGGGTCAAGAGGATATTTTTCGAGGGTAGTGTAGGTGACATGCAGGCTTTTATCACTTGCATGCAGTGCAGTTAGAAGCGCATTCAGCCCGGTGCCGAAGCCCACCTCCAGGATTGCCGTGTCACCGGGAGGCAGGCTGGCAAGACCTGCGTGGATGAAGATATGGCGTGACTCGGTGATGGCACCGAACCGCGAGTGGTAATGTTCATTCATCCCGGGCACGTACAGTGTGTGGGAGCCGTCTTCTGTTATGATAAGTTTAGTATTCATATTTTAAGAGTCGGCAGTCGGCAGTCGGCAGTCGGCAGTCAGCAGTCAGCAGTACCAGTCAGCAGTCAGCAGTACCAGTCGGCAGGCAGCATTAGTTTTCCGCATGACAGCAAGACTGCATGACTGAACGTAGTGACAGACCCACAGGCTTTCAGACTTTGTTATCTTCAGACCATGTTGAATCATACCATGCCCGCACATCGGTAGCAATCATTCCCGCTCGCCTGGCTGCCTCAATCCCGAGGTCACCGTCTTCAAACACCTCGCATTGAGCCGGAGGCACTCCCATCAGTTCGGCACACTTCAGGAAGGTTTCCGGGTGAGGCTTATGGTTGGTTACATCATTGGCCGTAACTATTATGTCAAAGTACTCCCTGATGCCTATTATCTCAAGTGTCTTTTCCACCGCTTCGCGGTGCCCGCCGGTACCTACGGCTATCGGCATTTTCCCGTGGTATTTCTGCACGAGGGCTGTCACGGGCTCAATAGGTGTGACATTATGCTGGATGGCAAAGAACTCTTCAAGCTTAACGCGCATTATATCTTCAGGATCCACTATCCCCGTCTTACCGTTGATGGCAATCACCTCCTCGGCGATTTTCCATCCGGGCGCCCCGGTATGGGCCTGAAGGAAAGCGGTATCCATGATGATGCCGAACCTCAGGCAGGCTTTCTGCCATGCCTGGTAATGCCATGGCATTGTGTTGGCAAGGGTACCGTCAAGGTCGAAGATGAGTCCTTTGACTCCGGGGGAAATGTCGTACATGTGAATCAGGCAATAGGCAATAGGCAATAGTGTAAAATTGCAGGTTTAGCGGCTATTTGTTGAGAAATTTCTTTACCTCTTTTGCAATGTTCTCACCGGTGAAACCCAGCTTCTGGTCAAGAACGCCGTATGCGGCTGAAAAACCAAAGCTCTCCATGCCCCACACTTTACCCTCCGCACCTGCAAATCCGAGCATGGTCACGGGCAGTCCGGCCGTCAGGCAGAATACCGGGATGCCGGGTGTCATTACACTCTGACGGTATTTCTCATCCTGCAGACGGAACAATCCTTCTGAGGGAGCTGAGACGATCCGTGTTTTCACTCCGTCTGCGGCAAGAAGAGAAGCAGCGTCAACCAGTGTGGCGACCTCGGAGCCGCTGGCAACCATTATAACGTCAGGTCTGCCGTCACTCTCAGCCACGGTATAAGCGCCCTTAGCTGCCATAGCAGCGGACTCAATGCGTGATGCACCTTGAGCCGGGAGGGTTTTTATGCCCTGTCGTGACAGTATCAGGGCCGTGGGTGTTGTCTTATTCTCC
>JAAZAP010000179.1 GCA_012514255.1 Bacteroidales bacterium
TATTTCGTGCAATACGCTCCAATCTATTTGTTGCCAGCGTCTTCTGGCACATCATCATCCTTCCGGGTGTCCAGGCAGGCTCCGCACCTCTTGCAGAACAGGGCATCATCATCATGCTTGTCGAACATGCAGCTATGGCAGACCTGCGTGTTATCGCGTGCAGGCATGCGCATCATCTCGGAGGTGACGATTCCCGTTGGCACGGCTATGATGGCATAGCCCAAAATCATAACTATGCTGGCGAGGAACTGTCCGAATCCCGTTGCCGGGGAGATATCGCCATAGCCCACCGTTGTGAGTGTCACCACCGCCCAGTAGATGCTTACCGGTATGCTTGTGAAGCCATTCTCTTCGCCCTCAACAAGGTACATGATAGTTCCGAAAATCACCACCAGGGTGATTATGACGGAGATAAACATGAATATCTTCTCACGGCTCCTGTAGAGGGCCCTCATCAATGTCCGGCCCGCTGAAGTGTAGCGGCTCAGCTTGAAGATCCGGAATACTCTCAGCAGCCTCACAGCCCTTATTACCATCAGGCTCTGTCCTCCTACGAAGATCAAGCCGAGGAAATTAGGAAGAATGGCCATCAGGTCGATGATGCCGTAGAAGCTGAGCAGATATTTCACGGGCCGCTCAAGGACATAAATTCTGAGGATATATTCCAGCAGGAATATACCCGTAATGAACCATTCAATGAAATGTATCACCTTGCCATACTTCTCCCTGACAGGTGCAATGCTGTCAAGAAGAACAAGAAGTACACTGAAGAGTATCAGTGCTATAAGGATCATGTCAAAGATCTTGCCCTCCCTGGTGTCTGCTTCAAATATTATCTCGTAGAGCTTCTTCTTGTTAAGCTTCATATGAAATCAGAATTGTCTCAGCAGGGCTATCCGTTTTTCTATCGGCGGATGGGTCATGAAGAGAAAGCCGAAGGGAAAGGAAACGGGTCTTATTTTCTTGTCCTGTGGGTTATCAATAAACATCTGGGCAACATCATTTCGCCGTACTGCTTCTATCTGGGCGTCAGTGGAAATTTTTTCCAGGGCTGATGCCAGCGCCAGGGGGTTTTTTGTCATGGCGGCGGAACCGGCATCGGCCATATATTCGCGTTGTCGCGAGATGGCAAACCTGAAGACGGATGAGAGGAAGTAGCCTACTGCGGCCAGCAGAAGTGCCATGATCACCACCCTGCCGTCTTTTTTTCCGCTGCCGCTCCCGCTATAGCGCACAGAGCGTACGAGTGCCTCAGTGATAAAGGCAAAGATTCCTACAAATATGATGGAAATGATAAGCAGTCGTACATCACGGTTGCGTATATGGGTAAGCTCATGGGCGATGACCGCCTCCAGCTCCTCATCGTCCAGCCTTTCAATTATTCCTTTTGAGAGGGAGACCGTGAAATTGGAGGTTTTGATGCCACTGGCAAAAGCATTTAAAGAGTCGTCATTGATGATATTTACCCTGGGCATAGGCATGCCACTGGCTATGCACAGGTTCTCAACCAGGTTATATATCCTCTTGTTTTCCTTCCTGTTAAGTGGAGCAGAGCCTGTAGCCCTCTCAATCATAGCCGAGTGTGAGAACCATGCAATAATGAACCAGATAAGCACCCCAATCAGTACCCATGGTATTGACCTGATGAACATTCGGTTGGCCATGTCAATCCTGAAACCGGCAGCTGGCTGCAGAAGAAATACAAACAACCATACCAGCCCCAGGATCACCACCGGGAAGAGAGTGAGCAGAATGACCGACTTGATGTTGTTGTTCCAGATCTGTCTGTTCAGCCCTGTATATCTCATGCTGTTCAGAAGTTCAGTTTGGGCGTCTCCTCAGCCTGTGCCCTGGCCTCTGCAAGGTCATACATTGTTTCACGTTTGAATCCAAACATACCTGCGACAATGTTTGACGGGAACACTTCCACTGCATTGTTCAGCTCCTTTGTTGCAGAGTTGAAGAACCGGCGGGCAGCTGCCAGCTTGTTTTCAATGTCAGATATCTCCTCCTGTAACTGGATGAAGTTGGTGCTTGCCTTCAGGTCAGGATAGGCTTCAACGGCAACCCTCAGTCCCTGCAGTGCTGAAGAGAGCCTGCCGTCGGCAGCAATTTTTTCGTCAATTCCTTTTGCCTGTATTGCATTTGCACGGGCATTGGTGATCTCGGTCAGGACAGTGCTCTCATGCTTCATATAGGCTTTAACGGCCTCAACCAGCTGTGGCACCAGGTCAAGCCTCTGTTTCAGCTGAACGTCAATATCGGCAAATGCATTTTCCCTGTTGTTCCTCAGCCTTACAAGCCGGTTGTAAAGAGTCACAGCCAGAAGGGCAAGTAAAACAATGATGATTAGAAGTACATAGAATAACATCGCTTTGAATTTTTAGTATTTGGATAGTAAAAATA
>JAAZAP010000180.1 GCA_012514255.1 Bacteroidales bacterium
ACCGGGGCGGTTACATGATCTATGACGGTGATCCCGTGGATGCCATCGTCTACTTCAAGACAGAGACCTCCCAGGCAAATGCTGCGGAGAGTGAATGTCCTACCTGCGGCAATGTGGAGACACAGGAGATACTTCAGATAGTGGAGGCAAAGGTGGTTGACCCTGACGGCAGGAGAGGGCAGGAAAGGCAGGTGTCACCGGTAGAGTGGTACCACCGGTACAGGCAGAAGATGGAGCCTGCGCTGGCAGGAAGGCCCGAGATGAAGCCACTGCCGGCAAGCAACTTCAAGATCCCCGGCAGGATGAAGCAGATACGTACTTTTGTCAGGAGGAACCTGGAAAGGAAGTATGCCGACAAGCAGTACCTGGTCATAAATCTGCTGCAGCCACCCCTGCTGGCATTCATACTTGCCTTCGTCTCAAAATACATGTCTGACGGCATCTATCTCTTTTCGGACAACAAGAGCTACCCGGTCTTTCTTTTCATGAGCGTGGTGGTTGCCCTTTTCCTCGGGCTTACTGTCAGTGCAGAGGAAATATTCAGGGACAGGAAGATCATCGAACGGGAGAAATACCTTAATATCAGCCGGTCAAGCTATCTCTATTCAAAGATCAATTTTCTCTTCGGGCTGTCGGCTGTGCAGACCCTGATGTATGTGGTTATTGCACAGCAGATACTTGATGTTCAGGGGATGATGTGGCGGCAATGGCTCATCCTGTTCACCACATCCTGTTTCGGGAACATGGTGGGGCTGAACATCTCTGCCGGCATGAGATCGGTCATAAGTATCTACATTCTTATTCCACTGGTACTGGTGCCGCAGCTGCTACTGGGAGGGGCCATGATACGGTTTGATGACCTCCACCATTCGCTGACCCGGAAGGTGTACGTTCCTGTATTGGGTGATGTTATGACCACCCGATGGTCTTACGAGGCCATGGCCGTAGAACAGTTCCGTTCAAACAGGTATATGAAACCCTATTTTGAGGCGGAGATGATGATAAGCCGTTACGACTGGCAGTCGGCCTTCCTGGTGCCCGAGCTGAAGCGCAAGAGCAGGGAGTGTGCCTGGGCAGCCGGCAGGCCGGAGTACCAGGAAATATACCGGAGCAACCTGGACAAGCTGGAGACTCATATCGGGGAGCTAAGTAAAGAAACCGGTCTTGATCCGGCACAGGCAATGAGGGTAATAAAAAAGGAGCCTTTCACAACGGATGCCAGCTACATTGTAAGTGATTACCTAGACTCCCTGCAGAAGGTACTGCGCGGTGTCTACCTGAAACACACTGCATCCAGGGACAGCATCACCAGGAGCATTGTTGCGCGGATAGGGCAGGATGAGCTTGTGAACCTGAGGACAGCCAATCACAACAGTGAGCTGGCGGACCTGGTGCTAAACCGCACGGTACAGAAGAAGCTCTATGATACAGATAAAAGAATCATCCAAAAGGCTGACCCTGTGCTTATGCTTCCTGGTTCGCGTACGGGAAGGGCTCATTTCTATGCACCCTTCAAGATGATAGG
>JAAZAP010000181.1 GCA_012514255.1 Bacteroidales bacterium
CAGCTTTAATATAAACTTTCATTTCACTACATTTATATTCAACAGACTTACCAAAAAAGAAAGAGTTGAGGCGCAGAGTCATCAAAGTGATTTTAGTTTGTACCACGTTATTGTTTACCAGTACCCTGCCTGCACAGAGCCGGCTTGAAGTGAGCGCGGGAGCGGGGCTTTTTGACGGTGTATTCCTGAAGGCAAGGTATGGCCAGATATTCCAGGTGGGTCTGAGCCAGGATCTGGTCAGCCAGCTGCACTCTACCGGTCTGGAGTTTTTTTACCGGCTGCCACGAAGGGGTGCTCCTGGAACCGCAGGACCATTTTATGTAATGTGCGGTCTTAGCACAACACTGTTCGGTAAGGGATACGATACGTTTGAACAGAGCTTCCTCTATCCGAGGATCGGCAGGTCTTTCCTTTTCCCCGGCAGAAGCAGAAGGTTCGGGCTGAATGCGGAGCTGGGAGTAACCGTCCACCGTACCACCAATCCACCCGAAGGATACATCACTGAGTTTTTCCCCTTCTCCGTCAGTGCCGGTTTCTTTTACAGGTTCTGAAACCAGGCGCCATAAAAATTGTTGCTCATAATATACTATCTAAGCTATGTCGATACTTTTCTCACCAATAACCATCCGGGATATTAACATCAGGAACCGGGTCACAATGTCACCCATGTGCCAGTATTCGGCCAGGGACGGGTTTGCCGGCGAATGGCATCCTGTACATTACGGGGCAAGGGCCAGCGGGGGTACAGGTCTTATAATATTTGAGGCCACGGCGGTCTGGCCGGAAGGAAGGATCACTCCGGGAGACCTGGGTCTGTGGAGCGACGATCAAATACCTGCCCTGCGCAGGATAACTGACTTCATTCACAACCAGGGCGCAGTGGCTGGCATTCAGCTGGCTCACGCAGGGCGAAAAGCATCATGCGCACTACCATGGGAAGGAGGAAAACAGCTTGATCTGAATAACGGAGGATGGCAAACAGTGGCTCCGTCAGATATCCCCTTCAAACCCGGGGAGAGAGCACCCATTATGGCTGACAGGGTGTGCCTTGAAAGGATTGTCGAGGGATTCAGGGATGCCGCCGTCCGTGCACTGAAGGCAGGATTTAAAGTGGTGGAGATACACGCCGCCCACGGATACCTGCTGCAGGAATTCCTCTCACCAATCAGCAATAAACGTACTGATGATTATGGCGGCTCATTCGAGAACCGTACAAGACTGCTGCTTCAGGTTACCGGGGCAGTCAGATCAGTATGGCCCGAAGAGCTGCCTCTCTTCGTGCGTATCTCCTCCACCGAATGGACCGAAGGAGGATGGACCCCCGAAGAAAGCGTCAGACTGGCTCCGCTGTTGCACGATGCCGGAGCTGACCTCATTGATTGCTCGTCGGGAGGAAATATATATAACGCGAAGATACCCGCCTCGCCCGGCTACCAGGTGCCATTCGCTGCAGCAGTAAAACAAACAGGAATACTCACTGGCGCTGTGGGACAGATAACAGATGCCGGACAGGCGGAGAAGATACTTTCAGACCGAAGCGCTGACCTGATACTCATGGGGAGAGAACTTCTGCGTAATCCTTATTTCCCCCTGCAAGCCGCTCAACAACTGGGAACAGATATCCCCTGGCCACTACAGTATCAGAGATCAAAACAATGATTGTCGGGATTTTGGATACAAAATTGTCTCCGCGCAATTTCCCCGCTCCAGCGCCTGGCTGACCATATCATATGTCAACCCTCCTTCTGGCTTTTTTCCTCTGGGAGGATCATGAAACAACTGGTTCCTCTTCTGTTACTTCCCGAATGTCTTTTTTGGGAGGTGCAACAGCCTGTTTGGCCTTTCGCGGAGAAAGTATATTTCCAAGCATCATAGCCAGCAGTGTCATCAGGATAACCAGGGTAATGACCTCGGTGTTTATCTCAGGAATAACATATGCTGCCGGTATGCTCAGGAAGAGCAGTATGGTTATCAGTCCCCGCGGGGCAAAGAGAATAAGAGAAGAGTTCCTGATACGCAACACGTAACTGAAAAACAGCCATCTGATAAGCAGGATACCCGTGGTAATAAGAAGGGCAGTGAGAAAATTCTCGGGATAGAAAATTCCCTCTACGGATGTATAGTAACCAAAAATTATAAAGAAGAATGATCTCACCAGGAAGGTCAGCTCACCGAGAATCTTTCTGAAAGCATCCAGGTCACGGTTGAACTTGTCGAACTCCACATATTTCCTGATAAATGTGTTTTCCACGAACCTGGAGTTGGAGAGGGCAAGTCCGAAAAACAGTACCAGCAGAAGAGCGGGGAGATGGTACAACTCTGCCAGCACATATACCAGCACAACGAATGTCATTATTATGACATAGTTGATATGATAGCTTACCTTATGCAAAAGCCATGCAAGCCCGGCTGTTGTAACTGCGGCAATCACTATTGTCAGCAGGCCTCCGGCAAGATAGTTGGTCACCCCTCCGGTGATTTCAGACTGGCCGAAAAGGATAAAGTCGAAAGCCATGATGCCCAATATGTCAGAGAAGGAGCTCTCATAAACAATGAATTCCTTCTCTTTGGAACTCAATCCGGCAGCAGAAGGAATGGCCACGGCACTGCTTATTATCCCGAGTGGTATTGTGTTCAGCACTGCAGATATCGGTGTGTGGCCGTAAACCTTTACAAGCACCAGTGAGCCCGCTGTCACCACCAGGACCAACAGTACAAGGGCTGACACAACGGTGTTGATAAGGACCTTTGCCTTTTTCTTTTCCAGCTTCAGGTCGAGGCTGGCATCAAGAACAATCATCACCAGCCCCAGGGTCCCAATCACGGGCAGCAGAGGCTTCAGGTTGGGGATCTCAAAACCTGTAGAAACGGATATGAGTTGCAGTGCTATTCCAAGCCCTATGAGCAGTATGACTCCTGGAACCCTCGAGTACCTGCTTGAGAGATCAAACAGGTATGAGAGAATGATAATTATGCAAAGTAAAAGAATAATGTAGTTCGTCATATAAGGCTCACCTTGCGGCGCAGATAGATCCGGAAAAAAATATCATTGCCGGCAGCAAAGGTAAAAAATTGCAGAAAACAGGCTTATTTCTTCTGAAGGGAGTAGAGGTATTTAATCTCCTCAGCCCACAGGTTCTCATCGGGAGTCTCCAGGATAAGCGGCATGCCGTCAAAGCGCGGATCATTCATGACCAGCCTGAACACCTCATCGCCCAACTCGCCCTTGCCCAGGCTGTCATGCCTGTCAACACGGGAGCCAAACGGTTTCTTCGACTCATTCAGGTGCATTCCTTTAAGGTAGCTGAACCCAACCACCCTTTCAAACTCGTCAAAGACCTTTTTGAAACCCTCTTTGGTTGAGAGATCATATCCCGAGGTATATGCGTGGCATGTGTCTATGCACACTCCCACCCTGCTTTTGTCATCTATCCTGTCAATTATGTGGCGGAGATGTTCAAACCGGTATCCCAGGTTTGTTCCCTGACCTGCGGTATTCTCTATTACCGCTATCACACCGCTGGTTTTGTCCAGGGCAATATTTACCGACTCGGCTATCAGATCAAGGCACTCCTCCTCGGTCATTTTCCCAAGGTGGCTTCCAGGGTGGAAGTTGAGCCTGTCAAGGCCCAGCAGCTCACATCTCTTCATCTCATCATTGAAGGAGTGGCGTGAGCGTCCCAGTCCTTCCGGATCAGGATTCCCAAGGTTTATCAGGTAGCTGTCGTGCGGCAGTATCTGGTGAGGTTTGAAATCATACTCTTCGCATCTCCTGCGAAATTCTTCAATGCTTTTCCTGGTGAGAGGCGGCGCCACCCATTGTCGCTGGTTTTTCGTGAAGAAAGCGAAAGCCTTCGCTCCTATCTCATGTGCATTCAGCGGTGCGTTCTCCACCCCGCCTGATGCGCTGATGTGTGCTCCTACGTATTTCATTAGGTCAGTCTTTGTCTATCGCTCTGTCAGCGGTTTTTCATAGACAAAGATATCAGTGAATCCCAATCCTGCAAGCTCGGGATAGTACGGATAGGTCTCTTCCCTGGTGAAAAATCCTGTTACAACCACCCTGTAGTTGTCCCACTCCTCAATTATTTCCACGGGCAGTTTCAATCTCTTTTCGATCTTCTGCTTAGCCCGTTCCGCATCCGCCCTCCGGTGGAAGTTGCCTGCATGCAGGACAAATCTTGGCAGAGGTGGCGGAGGTGCTACAATCTCTTCAATGACAACCGGTTTTTCCGGTTCGGCAACCGGCTGTTCAGCTCTCTCCGGCTCCACGGGCGGCTCAACAGCGGGAACCACCGCGGCGGGCACCACGGGCACAAGGCCCGTTTCTGTTTCATGGAGGACAAAAATGTCATCAAATCCGTGCTTACGAAGCAGAGGAATGAATTCCCTGACCTCATTGGTATCGGCAAAGCCGGTTATCTGAACCTTGAAGAGACCTTCCTCGTTCCTTACAGTCACGAGTTTTTCAGCTGCGGCAAGCAGCCTGTCGCTCATTGATACTGTTTCCTCCAGTGTATTGAAAGCGCCCAGCTGTACGGTTGTGCCCCTGATGACCACCGGAATTGGTTCCTCGGTAATTGGTTCCTCCGTAATTGTCTCCTTAACCACGGCAAGTGAATCTTCCCGGGTAAGGGTTCTCCATGCATCCCTGACTGCCCTGTTGGAGATAACCCATATCTCGGTGATACCCTGACCATGGATCACGGGGATATATTTATCCAGATCCTCGCGGTCATCAAATCCTGTTATGCGCACTTTCCAGAATCCATCTTCCTCAAACAGCTCAACATTCTTGTCAAGAGCTCCCTCTACTTTTTTCTTCATTATCTCCGCGTAGAGCTTGTTCCTGAATGCCCCGAACTGAACGGCATAATAGTCTTCGGTTATTGTCATCAGCTCTCTTGTCACCTCATGGATTACAAGGTATGAGGTGTCCTTCACTACGGTTCTCTCTGCCTGAGGGGGAACCACCTTCAGGGTATCTGTCCTGACAAGTATGCCGGCAACTTCAGTCTCATCGGCCACTGCAGTGGTATCAGGCAATGCAACTGCATCAGGAAGAATCCCGGTTGTCCTAAGGATAAAGTCCAGCCCCTCAACATAATCACCTTCCTTTGCGCTCTTTATGCTGAACGCTATTGAATCAGGTACGGCTACCAGGTTCAGCCGCCCGAGCTGGGCAGTATCAACACGGATGTAATATGATCCCGGTTCCAGTCCGAAATAGCTGAAATATCCGTCCTGTTCAGTCAGTACCCTGCCTTTCAGGGAGTGATCATCCCTGTAGATATTTAAAATGATCCGGCCCTGGCCTGACCTGACACCATCCTTTTCAACCATAACCATCCCGGTTGCTTCGCCTTCAACGCTGACAGGCACCTCGATAAGCTTGAGCATATTGGCGTCAGTAACCACGGCATAGCTCTTTTTGTGCAACCGCCAGGAAATATCATTGAAGTTGCTTTCGTCAAGTTCAATAAAGTGCTTCACATAGGGCTCCATACCGGTTATATGGAACACTGAGTCTTTCTCACTGTATTCAATCCTTCCACTGTTTGACCTCAGTGCCAGGTTTCCTGCTTTGGGCTCTCCCTCATCATGTTTGCCGTTGGCATTCAGATCAAGGAATGCAAGCACTGAGATTCCGCCCCTGCCTACATTGGTACGGTTGTTAGCCTTGAGGTAAGAGGTCTTTTTGTCATTGATCAGGCTTCCGCGGGCATACTGAACAAGTGTGGTAATCTCATTGCTCTGACGGGCCGATACACCAACCTGGGCAAATGAGAAATCATATCGCATGCCTAATTCGCCCATCGTGATATCATTACGGAAATTATGCTCAACTGACAGGTTCAGGTATCCCCTCTCAAATATTCTTTTCTCAAGGCTTACCTTGCTCGTAATAAATTCATTTGCAGTATAATTGTATTGTGCCTGTGGCATAATCACAAAATTCGCGGGCAGTCTGAATCCAAGTGCAAGCTGTCCGTAAACATTCGGGTCAAAGTATTCTGAAAAGATACCATAGGTTGTCATGTTGACGCTCATCCCTGACATTGCTCCGGCAAGCATCCATTCGGCGGTGGTATATAGTGAACCCGGAAAATTAATTCTGTGATATGACAGCCTTGAGTAGGCCCCTATCTTTTTAATCCTGACGGGAACAGAGAGAGAAGCCTTTATCTCATCAAGGTAGTTGTATGAGATAGCCTTCTGGTTTCTGTTATACCAGATGTAGTTGAGGTCCATCTGAATATTTGACGGCAGCCGATATGTCATTGTTCCCCTGGCTCTGACCCCATGAGTATAATCGCCTGAAATGAGAAAGTTATTGGCAATCCTGACAGAGGCATTGACAAACGGCATAACAGGCGCATCAGTGATTGATGAGAGGTATTCAACTCCGGCACCCAGTGTTATATGCCTGGTGGCGCCATAACGCAGATCGGCCCTGGAAAAGCGGCTCCAGGCAGAATCCTCAACCACCCCGGCACTCACAGTATACTCTAATTCCCTGTGAGGCATGAAATTAAATGGTATGGTGATGTTTTGTTCACGGGTACGCTCCTCTCCCCATGGCCCGTAAAACTTAAGCTTGACAAGGGTATTGCCGTACACCAGGGGAACCTCAAAGGAAAAGAAGCCGGAAGCATCAGCCTTGACATAGTCAACGAGGACATTGTTTACATACAACTCAACTGTCCAGCCGGGTTCGGTTCTGTCAGTCAGGGCATAGGTCCCGAAGGAACGCCTGAAGGTGGTCGGGGTGTTTGTGACCTGCACGCCAACCACGGGATTAAAGAGCGAAGAGGTGGCATTGGTATGTATCTTGCCAACCATCAGCTGACGCATCCAGCTGCGGTCATTGTTAACATGACGCCACATGTAATATTGCTGCTTCTCGCTGAAAGGAGTGTTCGTATACATGGTAAGCGAGGCTGAAGCCTCTCCCCCGGCAATGACTGAACCAAGAGCAAGATTGAACCTTGCCTCTGATTTTCCTCCCGGCTGCTGACTGGTATATGCAGACCAGTCAGCCATGCCAAACCTGAAGGCCGGATAAGTCCTGCCTATGATTGTGTCAGCCTGTACTTCCCCTTTCAGCCTGGTGATGTTCCGCCTCATCTCTTCCTGCCTCATCTCCCTTATAGCAGGAAGCTCCGTCTTTGTTTCTATTGTGACAGTCAGGTCCCTGAAACTGAAATGACAGTCCAGTCCGAAAACCCTGCCATAATAAACGGATCTGAGGTAAAGATTTGATTCAGTGCGGATAAGCGACTCTTCCTCCAGCTGGAATACCTTACCTCCGAACTCTATCTGGTTCTTTTCCCTGCTGATCGTATATGAATCATCAGGATTAATAAAGAATCCGGTTACTGTTTCCAGATCGTTGGAGACAACATTTTTTATCTTCAGGAAATTGAACAGGTCGGCTACGGGAAGATATGCCTCCTCATTCCTGATAAGCGCATCTATTTCACGTATCCCTATATGCGGAATCTTAATATACAGGGGAATTTCATCATACAGTGGTTCGTCCTGTGCATAAACCATTGCGGTAGAGACAGGCAACCAAATAAAAAACATCATGATAATGGTTCTGGCAGAAAGAAGATGCATTGTGCCTGAAAACACCCGTGATTCATATGCATTTCTTCCTGTCATAATCAACTATCTGCTGTATCACTCCTGCACGAAGGTGACATTTATTGTTCCGGTATAGCTGCCCGGTGGGTTGGATACGATAGTACCCACAGTGAGTGTCCCTCCCAGGAGCACTGTTGTTTGTTGCTGAAAAGGAACCATTGTAACGAATGGCGAGGCCGGATAAGTGTCGTCAAGCTGAAGAGAGAGCGATCCTCCGTTGCTGCCCGTAAGGATTGACGGGGGACCGGCAAGAAGGGATATTACCGTTCCCGGGTTGGCCCTGACATAGAACATGGCAGGAGTATATATCATCCCAAGATTGAGTGGAATGACTGTCCCGCTGGCATATCTTGAGGCGCCGTCAGGAGTGACAGTTATTGTCCCTCCGGATGTTCCGGGGGTGAATGCCCCGAAGGCCAGCGGCTGGGAGTGATTGACAGTGATAATTACCGGCCTGGGCGGGAGCTCCTGTGCCTGTAACGTAGCGGTCAGGCCGAGCAATATTGCCACCGCCAGCGTCGTCACAAACCTGTATCCCTGATTAATGTTATCTCTTTTTTTCATCATCATAGTCCAAATGCCAGTTTTACCGTAGCGCTCAATGACCCGGAAGCATAGTTCACCAGGTATATGCCTTTCCTGAGGTTGATATCCATATTGTAACTACCGGGCTCAAACACCTTCCGCACGAAGACAGGCCTTCCGCCCAGGTCATAGACAGTAATGGTGCCATCGCTGCCATTGATCCTTCCCACCCTGGCTCTCAGCTGCTCACCATAACAATAGGCACTGAAAAGCTCATCCTCTTCCGGAAGCATCTCTGTCCCGGTTGTGCTTTTAAGGATGGCCAGCGCAAACCTGTTTTCGTAATCACCCGCCGGGAGACTGACCCTGTAAGGCCCTGAAGAGACCAGGTCTGCGTTTGCACCCGTGGCCGCATCACGGAACATTATGCGAACATTATCCGGAAGGTTTTCAAGATCACGCAAAGCGAAAACAACCTCTCCGTCACGATATGTTCTGAGGCCCAGGGGCACATAGACAACACTGTCAGTCTGCAGTGGCAGGG
>JAAZAP010000182.1 GCA_012514255.1 Bacteroidales bacterium
TAAAAAGTCTATAGTTCTGTTTGGTTATTCCATATAAGTGACAGGGGTTCTAAGCCCTTCATAACTTGTCATATCCACGTGAAATGACCCCACAAAGATATCAAAACGTATCTTAACCGGTAAGAAATTTTCATCGGCAGTGAACCACATAGCCATATCTTCTTCTGTCTTGAAGACCCTTCCCACCTCGGTGACAGGGTGAAAACGATGACACTCTATCTTGTTTCTCTTCAGCCTGATTGTCTCCTTACCCTTGTATCTCAATATGATAGGATAAAGCTCGTCTGCAAACCAGGTCATCATCTGGTAAGTCTCGCCCGGCACCAGCTCACGGTCAGAAGAGAGATAATATTTCCTGAACCAGTAGAAGCAGGAGACTATGTCAAGAAGTCCCTGTGGACCGGTATGGTTTCCCGTCAGGTCGCTGAAGACCAGGGTGGAATCTTTCCTGGTCCTGTGATCAAAGCCCACTTCATTGTACTTGCGGTATCTTCCCTCCTGAATATTTCTTACAGAGAAGACCGGAAGGTCACTCTTCGGATCGATGTAGCTCTCATAGGTGTCCCTGACCTTGTACAGTGCATCAGCAATGCCGGTTGTCTGTCCGGAGATCACGGCGTGCCATATCTTTTCACCCTGGTAATAACCCTCTTTTAATTCAAGGGTGGCTATGCCGCTGCCCACAATTCCATACCTTATCTGGTAATTGACCTTCTCTCCGGGAAGGTATGGTTGGTTCTGTGCCGCCGACCAGTGCAGGGCGGCAGTAATAAAGATCAGGACCGTAACTATCGTTTTTTTCATGACTCATTCATCGTTTTCAGGGAAGAAGCTTTCCGGGGATGGTGGCAATGAACTCCTTGAGATAGTATGGCTCAAAATAGGCCACATCCTCAAATTGCTTATTCCTCAGAGCATTTACCGACGGGATGTGCAAATATGATGCCGAGAGCTTAAATCCTTCAATGAAGGCAGCGTTGGGATGGGTTATGGTATCCCTGCATTTTTCCGAGCCGTTGCCAAAAAAAACCATTGGGTGGTCTGCCAGGAGGTCGCTGAATGATTTTTCATTTATGATGTCTGCGGCGGTCTCTCTGACCATTGTGCCATCAGTCCTGTAAACGGCATTGTATACCTCCATCCTCCGGGCGTCTATCATAGGGCAGAGGAGGGTGCCTTCCTTCAGCTCTTCGTGGGGCCCTGCCATATATCCGCTGCACATTGCCGTAAGGGTATTGACAGCTATGAGGGGTATCTTCGCGCCGTAGGCGATACCCTTGGCTGCTGAGACGCCTATCCTCAGGCCTGTATATGATCCCGGACCCTTGCTCACTGCCACAGCCTCAAGATCTGAGGCCGTGAGACTGTGTTCTTCAAGCAGGCGTCCGATGAGCAGTGTAAGGGAGGAGGCGTGTGACATGTCTGGCGGCGCCTCTGCCACCCCCACCACCTTCGTCTCATCGCACAGTGCCGCCGAGCAGATGCCGGTGGCAGTCTCAATACAGAGGATCATAGATGACAGTTATTCTCTTTCCTTACTCCTTACTTTCCGGTGCTGAAGAGAGCCTCCTTTTCAACAACCTCTATGCGTGTTGAGTCAGAGAGCTTCTTGGAGATGGCGCTGAAGGGCTGCACTATCACCTCCTCACCCTCGGTGAGGCCACTCAGCACCTCAATGTTCACATTGTCCTGGATGCCTATGCTCACATCACGTGCAAGGGCATAGGTGCCATCGGATACAAAGACCAGCGTCCGTATATTGTCCTTGGCTGAAGGATCAGTGCTGAGCGTGTCAGTACGGGTGGTAACAGCCTGGATGGGGACGGTAAGCACACCAGCCTTGCTGCTGGTATAGATGTCCACTGAGGCTGACATGCCCGGCCTGAAAGGACTCGGGTTCTTTTCGGCTATCAGATCCTCATACGATTCCTTGAGGATGAGGATCCTGACCTTGAAGTTGGTAACCTGGTCAGATGTTGTTCCCAGGGTGTTGGCCGAGTTGGCTATCTCTGTAACAATACCCTTGAACTCACGGTCGAGATAGGCATCCACCTCAACAATGGCAGTGTCACCCAGCTTAACCCTGATGATGTCATTCTCATTGACGTCAACCACCACTTCCATACGGTTCAGATCGGCTACGCGCAGTACCTCGGTGCCGGTCATCATGTTCGCGCCCACCACTCTTTCGCCAAGCTCTACCAGGAGGCTGGAGATGGTCCCGGTCATGGGCGAGTATACTGTTGTTTTCACCAGGTTCTCATTGGCCTCCTTGAGTGATGCTTCGGAGCTTTTCACAGAGAATTCTGCACTCTGCTTCTCGGCCACCGCAATCTTGTACTGTGATTCAGCCTGCTCGAAGTCAGCCTGCGAGATGGTGTTCTCTTCATACAGCTTCTTGCTCCTGTTGTAGGCCAGCTCAGCCTGGATAAGCTGGGCCTCCACCTGCGCCAGGCGTGCCTTGGTTGAGTTGAGGGTGGCGGCAGCACGGTCACGTGATGAAATATAAATCTCAGGCTTGATCTTGAAGAGCAGCGTTCCTTTCTGCACGAAATCGCCTTCCTTGACATGCAGCTCAACAATCTCGCCGGAGACATCAGGACTGATCTTTACCTCTGTCTCGGGCTGTATCTTGCCGTTGGCTGTGACAGCTTCAATGATAGGGTTGACAGCCACCTTCTCAGTGGCTACCCTGATGGTTGCCTCTTTGCCAAACCAGCCTGCTTTCTTGCCTATTACAGCGAGGATGAGGAGAAGTATTACAGCTGAAATGAGGATCTTAAGGATTTTATTGTCTTTCATCGGTTGAGTATTTTCTGTTTTTATTTGGCAAGGATGGTCAGATGTTCGAGAGTAAGGGGTATGCCCTTGTAGAAGTCCAGAACCTTTGTCTTGAAGACATACTCGTATTTTGCCTGGGCCATCTCGCTCTGGGCATTGAGCAGCTGGGTCTTGGACTGGTTGTATTCAATGGCGGTAACCAGCCCTACATCAAGCTTCTGTTCGGCATAACGGAAGGCTTCCTCCATTGAAGCAACGGCTTTCTCGCTGGCATGGAACTTCTTGAGTGCCCCGGTGGCATCAGTGTATGCCTGCTGGATATTCTTGTATAGCTGCTTCCTGGTGTTTTCCAGGGCATATTTTGAGTTCTCAATACCCAGCTTTGAATTTTTAATGCCGGCATTTACCTGCCATCCGTTGAAGATCGGTATGTTCAATGAGAATCCGAGACCGTAGTTGAGGTTGTCATTCAGCTGCTCGCCGAAGGGGTAACTCTCAAGGGTGACCGGCTTCAACCGCTTGTCTGAATAACCTGTAGATATGGAGGCACCAAGGCTCAGCCGCGGGCTCCTGTTGCCGCGCGCGATGGCCAGATCATACTCGGCGCTCCTGAGCTGATATTCGGCGCTCAGTATCTCGGGACGGGTCTGCTCTGCTATGGAGAAAATGGTCGCCGGATTGCCGTCAACAGCCTCATCCCTGACGGTAATGACGGGAACGGCTATGTTAAAACCATCCGTGTCCTCCAGCTCAAGCATCTGAGCCAGGTTGAGAAGCGAGAGGGTAAGCTGATTACGCAGGTTCACCAGCTGAAGCTCTTCCCTTGCAGCCTGGGCCTCAATGTCAAGCAGATTGCCGCCGGCAACACTGCCTGCATCAACCAGCTTACGGGTGCGCTCTATCTGCTGCCTGGTCAGATCTACCTGGGCTTCTGTGGCTGTCACCAGCTCCTGGTTAAGGAGTATCTGGAGATAGGCAAGAGCTATGTTAAGAGAGATATCATCACGGAACTGCTCCAGCTCCTGCTCGCTGGCAAGTACCTGGTACTTGTTCTTCTGAATGGTGTTGTAATTCACAAGACCCCTGAAGAGGGTGACGTTGCTGCCGGCATAAAAGTTGTTCGACTGAACCGTCTCGTTCTCGGTGAACTCATAGGTGGTTTCGTCAAGAGCACGCCCGAAGGCATAGTTGTGCGAGGCACTTCCGTTGAGAGTGGGAAGCAGGTTAAGCTTCGACTGCTCCAGGGCGTTTACCTGGTACTCGGTCATGATCTCCTGCTGCTTTATCCGTATATTGTTCCGGAGGGCATGCGCAATGCACTCCTCCAGCGTCCAGGCCTTCTCCTGGGAAAAAAGGGCAAGCGGACTCAACATAAGGACAATGCCCAGAGAAAGGATCTTTCTTTTCATTCGTCTGTTAAATATTTATTTCCTTGTCCGGTGTAAAATGCATGCAAAAATACTCAGATACTATGGTGAGCCTTTCCTCATGCAAGTTTCTTGTTATTAATGACAGTATTAATTGAGTGTACGAAGATAGGAAATTGATCAGTAA
>JAAZAP010000183.1 GCA_012514255.1 Bacteroidales bacterium
AAGCATAACCGTTGACGTGAGGTCATACTGGCCGAACGACTATGGTCTCTATTGCATGGCAGGCAATGTCAATGAGTGGGTGCAGGATGTATACCGTCCGCTCTCATCGGAAGATGTTGATATGTTCAACCCGTTCAGGGGCAATGTCTTCACTGACCTCAGGCGTGATGCCAACGGTATGGTGGTGGAGAAGGACAGGCTGGGCCGGCTTCAGATTGACACTGTCAAACCGGAAGATGTTGCAGACAGGTACAACTATCAGAAAGCCGATTACAGGAATTACCTTGATGGCGACGTAATCTCAAGTATCTCCTCCAGCCTTGAATGGTCAGGCAATGCTGACCTGCCGCAGACAGAGAGGATGTATTCACAGAACGAGATTGATAATGACTATGTGACCCTTATTAATGACAGGGCCAGGGTCATCAAGGGAGGATCATGGAAAGACAGGGCTTACTGGCTCAATCCCTCCACCCGCCGGTATCTTGACCAGGAAGCATCACGTGACGACCTTGGTTTCAGGTGTGCAATGATAAGGGTAGGAAGCCCGGCAGGACTATAATAATATTTAACGAGTGAAGAATAAAGCCTCATTATTAAGAGTAATGGGGCTTCTTTTTAAATTGTCATGGAGATTGAGAGATTATATGCGCTGTACCGCAACTCGGCAGGGGTTACAACGGATTCAAGAACTATCAGCAAGGGTGAGATCTTCTTTGCACTCAAAGGCCCTGCCCATGACGGCAACAGGCATGCCGTGGCTGCTCTCGAGGCCGGAGCTCTGGCAGCAGTGGTTGATGATCAGTCACTGAGTGGTGAGAGGATTATTGTTGTTGACAATGTCCTTGCCACCATGTCTGCACTGGCGGCATGCCACCGTCGCAGGCTACCCATGCCGGTCATAGGAATCACCGGCTCCAATGGCAAGACAACAACCAAGGAGTTGCTGGCTGCGGTACTGTCAAGGAAAGGAAGGGTGCACAGCACACCCGGCAATCTCAATAATCACATAGGTGTGCCCCTGACCCTCCTCAGTGCCCCTGATGATGTGGCTTTCCTCGTAGTAGAGATGGGCGCCAACCATCCGGGAGAGATAGCCGCTCTCTGCAGGACGGCCATGCCCACCCATGGTATTATCACCAATATTGGAACAGCACATATTGAGGGCTTCGGTTCATTTGAAAACGTCATTAAGGCAAAGAGTGAGCTCTATCAGTGGCTCAGGGAAAACGGGGGGACAATCATCTTTAACGACAATAATGCTGTTCTTAAGGAGATCAGCGGTGGCATCAGCAACCTGGTACCCTACTCATTGCCCGGCGGCCATAGTCTCAGTGCAGAGCCCTGTGAGCATGACGGGATGCTGCTCAGGGTCAGGGCGGAGATTGACGGTGTCACTTACAAATTTTCAACGGGACTGTTTGGTACCTATAATATTGATAATGTAAGGTCAGCCATGGCTGCGGGACTCTACTTTGGCGTTACTGAAGAGGATATTATTGAGGCAATCTCGTCATATGTTCCGGCGAACAACCGTTCACAGGTTACCGAGACTGGCAGAAACATCGTCATCTGTGATGCCTACAATGCCAATCCTTCAAGCATGGGGAAGGCCATAAGTTCGTTTGCGGCGCTGAAATCAGAAAGAAAGATGGTAATTCTTGGTGATATGCTTGAGCTGGGCAGCGAGACTGTTCCTGGCCACAGCGCGGTCATCAGACAACTCAGGCAGATGGATGATGTGAAGGCAGTGCTCATAGGGCCGCATTTCAGGGAGGCCGCTGCCGGATTTCCCGCGAAGCTCTTCGGGTCATCAGAGGCCGCTGCTGAATGGCTGAGGTCAGAGAATCCTGAGGGGTATACAATACTGGTGAAAGGCT
Organism: Bacteroidales bacterium; assembly: GCA_012514255.1. The sequence goes on from JAAZAP010000183.1 coordinate 1,881, forward strand.
CCAGGGGGATGATGCTTGAAAAAGTATATCCTTTACTCTGATTTTCCTGTAAGTGTTATTGAAAGTATCTCGGGCCTGGTACCGATGCGCATCCGCGGACCCCATATGCCAAAGCCTGAAGAGACTATTACCCGGGTTTTTCCAAACATCTTCTGTCCGTGACCAAGCTCGAAGAGCCTGTCAGTGATCAGGTTGAGAGGCCACATCTGCCCGTTGTGCGTATGCCCTGACAGCTGCAGGTCCACCGGAGTGTCTGATAAAGCAGACAAATCATATGGCTGGTGGTCAAGCAGTATCACCGGCAAGTCGGGGTCAGTGGAGGCAAGCAGCTCTTCCAGTGGAGCACGGCTTCTTCCCGGCGTACTCATGGCTGTCCGGTCAGTACGGCCGATCAGCTGAATCCCGTTTTCCAGCCTGACCACCTCATCTGTCAATACTCTTATTCCCTTGCTTTCGATATAAGGCAGTGATTTTCGCAGGTCGCCGATGAACTCATGATTACCGGTGATGGCAAAGCTGCCATATTTCATGGCAGGAAGTCTGAGATATGACAGCAGGTCGTCACGGATTACCGGACCCATGCTGCCGTCAATAAGATCGCCCAGAAAGAGTACCATGTCAGGATTCTCGCTGCTGATCATTTCGGAGAGGTGGTTCATGCTTCGTTTACGGATAATACTTCCCAGATGTATGTCTGAGACAGCCACAATCTTCATGGGATTGTCACCGGAGGCAAAAGTTTTGTCTGTCCGGATATCGTATTTCCTTGTCACCGGGCTGACAGCGTTGACGAAACCTGTAATTATCAGTAGAATGATTCCGGCGGTAACGACGAAGAAGATCCACAGTCTCAGTTTGGGAATCGTTTCAGCGGGGATGAGGTGAAACGGTTTCTGGAGTAGCAGCAGTATATCTGCTGCCAGCCAGGCCAGGAAGCCATAGAGCATGAATCCCATCCAGAATCCGCCTATGACGTTCAATATGTCAGTGAATACATTCGTGAATGTGTGTTCAAGGAACCTGCCAAGCACGAAGGTTGATGCAAGGGCAATGAAAATCACGCTGTACCATGTTGTGTCTATTCCGGCTCCGGAGAGAGCCCGTCGTCCTTTAAGCCACAGGTAGAGATTCGTAAGGATATAAACGGTAAGCGCTACCGCCAGGAATATAGCCATTTGTTGTCTTCTGTTCAGGTCCACTTCAAACCGGAGAAATTTTTCCTTCCGCGTATATAATACTCAAAAAGGATGTATTTGTTCATCATGGTATGCGGTGTAAGAAAGATGCCGGCATTGGGGTTCAGTGTCCGGAAGGTCCTTATGGCAGTCCGCTGCCTGCGGAAGTCCCGATGTGCCCTGACCACTGCTCCGGCTGCCTTTCTTCCCTGCCTGAACAGCAGCACCAGCCATGCGATGCCGTCAAGGAGTTGCCTGGCCATGAGGGTTCTGTGCAGGTGCTTGTCTGGCAGGTTCTTGGCCAGCATGATAAGGCTGTTACGGAAGTTGTAGTAGATTTTTGAAGGCGAACCGTACCCGAGTGTGCCGCCTCCCACATGTTTAACCACTGAATGGGGGAAGTAACAAACTGAATACCCGGCATTCTGTAACCTCCAGCAGAGATCTATCTCTTCCATATGGACGAAAAATGACTCATCGAAGCCGTCGCACTGGTTGAAGGCTGTACACCTGACCGCCATGCATGAGCCTGATGCCCAGAATATTTCCCTGGTATCATCATACTGTCCATGGTCCTCTTCCAGTGTATCGAAAATACGTCCCCGGCAGAAGGGGTATCCCAGACGGTCAATATAACCTCCGGCTGCCCCTGCATACTCAAATGATAAAGGATTGGAGTATGACCTTATCTTCGGCTGGCATGCTCCTATATCAGGGTGCATCTCCATAAAGGTTATCAGTTTCTCCGCCCAGCCAGGCTCAACCTGGACATCAGAATTGAGGAGGATATAATATTCGGCTTCCACCTGACTCAGGGCCCTGTTATAACCACCGGCATATCCATAATTGCTGTCAAGCCTGACGACTCGTACCTCCGGATGATTCCTGGTCACCCAATCCACAGAGTCATCCTCCGACCCGTTGTCGGCAATAATCACTTCCGTGTCAGGAGAGAGGGTATTAATGACCACCTCAGGCAGGAACTGCTCAAGGAAAGCCCTCCCATTCCAATTGAGTATGACCACTGCTGTTTTAGTCATTTGTTACAGGTCTTTTGTATTTCCAGCGGCGGTGTGACCAGAGCCAGTACTCCGGCTGAGCCCTGATTGTTTCTTCGAGCATGGCAGCATAGCGGGCGGTGATGGCGTTGTGCTCCTCCGCCGACGGATTTTCCGAGATAAGGCTGTATTCGAGTTCATAAAACCCTCTCTTTTTCTTAATGATCTTAATATAGATCACTGGTGAGTTGTACTTTACTGCCATCTTCTCCGCGCCCCTGTAGAAAGCGGTATCCTGGTTGAGGAAGGTGGTCCAGTATGCATTGTCATCAGGAGGGGGAGTCTGGTCTGCAATGAAGCCTGACATGGTTAGTACCTTTTCGTTCCTACACCTGACGAGGTCTCTCACAATATGGTTCATTGGCGTGGCCCATACGCCGAACCGTGTTCTTATGTTCAGTAGAAAACTGTCAAAATCCTTATCTTTCAGCGGTTTGTAGATAGTGATGATGCGGTGTTGCGAAGAGAGCTGCAATGAGGAGTACCACTCCCAGTTGTTGTAATGGCTGCCCAGGGCCACCACATCACGTCCCTCGCTGTAGTATCTGTCAGCAAGTGAGGTGTCAGGGGCAAAGAACCTTTTGCTGATCTGTTCAGGGGACATGCGCATGGCCTTGAGTGTCTCCATAATCATGTCTGTCAGATGCCTGTAGAATTTTCTGGCTATCCTGTCACGCTCCTTCTGGCTTTTTTCAGGGAATGCGTTCCTGAGATTCATTTCCACCACCTTTCTGCGGTAACGGATAACATGATAGAAAAGTGGCCAGAGCAGGTCTGACAGCATATGCAGCCCCCTCATCGGGAGCAGGGTGATGGTTCGGCTGAATGCTACGAAAATATAGTATCCGGTCCGTTTCATAGTGCTCTTCTGTCTGTCAGTTCTCCATTCATTGATGCATCATCGCGAAGCGTTGTCAGCCTTACCTGCCTTATTGATCCTGGTAGTCCTTTCTCCCATGGTATCATCACTCTTATATAGTTTCCAGTCAGCCCGGCCACCATACCGTCAGGGCCTCTCTTTTCCAGCAGCACGTCATGCACTGTGCCCAGGGCGTTGCGCATGAACTGTATGCGCCGGCTTTCCGAGAGTTTAATAAGTTGCCTGCTTCTTTTCTCCTTCTCCTGTTTGCTCACTCTCCCGGGCATGCCTGCTGCCGGTGTGCCGGGGCGGGGTGAGAAAGCAAAGATGTGGAGGTAGGAGAGTGGCAGGCTCTCAAGGAAGCTGTACGTGTCCGCATGATCCTCCTCAGTCTCGCCCGGGAAACCGACAATCACATCGGCTCCTATCCCGGCGTGAGGCAGCTTTTCCCTGATGCTTAGCACCCTGTCACGAAAAACCTCCCTCCGGTACCGGCGTCTCATCAGGCCCAGTATCCTGTCACTGCCGCTCTGCAAAGGCATATGAATATGGGGTAGAAGAACCTTCCCGGAAGCCATCAGGTCAAGGATGGGATCAGTCATAAGATTGGGTTCAATGGATGACAGGCGGAGTCTTTGCAATCCCTCAACCCTGACAAGTTCCATCAGCAGTTGCTCCAGTGTCTCCCCGGTGCTCTTCCCGAAGTCGCCCACGTTGACTCCTGTCATGACGATCTCTTTTACGCCGGATTCAACTATCTCTCTTGCTTCTGATACAACACTGGCAATGGGCGGGTTTCTGCTATCACCTCTGGCAAGAGGAACGGTGCAGTATGAGCAATGGTAATCGCACCCGTCCTGCACCTTCAGGAATGACCGGGTGCGTTCACCGGCTGACCATGATGAGATGAAATCCCCGGTATCAATTCTTTCGCAGGAGTGAATCTCAGGCGGAGTATGTTTCTCAATATTGTCAATATAGGAGGCAATATCGAACTTTTCGTATGTTCCAAGGACCAGGTCCACCCCTTCGATGGCGGCTGCCTCCTCCTGTCTGAGCTGGGCATAACAGCCCATCACGGCGATGAAGGCGTCAGGATTGCGATGGATGAACTTCCTCACTGCCTGGCGGCATTTGCGGTCAGCAGCATCAGTGACGGTGCATGTGTTGATAACGTATATGTCAGCATGACTGTTGGCCGACACCCTTTCGAACTTCTCTTCCGGAAAGGTACGGGCAATAGTGGAAGTTTCGGCAAAATTAAGTTTGCATCCCAGTGTATGAAACGCTACTTTTCTCTTCAAGACAACACGGTTACTGTTCCGGCTGTAAAAATAGTCAAAAAAGCCGGTCTAAAGCAGTCTGCTTGCCAGTTCGGCCAGGAAGCTCCTTTCCCCTTTTACCAGGTGCACATGTGCGAACAGATCAAGCCCTTTCATCTTGTCTGACAGGTAACTAAGGCCGTTGGATCCGGAGTCGAGATAGGGTGAGTCAATCTGCTCTATGTCACCGGTAAAGACCATCTTGGTTCCTTCACCGGCCCTGGTGATGATGGTCTTCACCTCGTGCGGTGTCAGATTCTGTGCCTCATCCACTATAAAAAAGATGTTTGAAAGGCTTCGTCCCCTGATGTATGCCAGGGGTGTTATGACGAGCTTCTCATCCTTGATCATGTCATTGATACGTATGAATTCAGGGCTCTGGGCGCTGAAGCGGTGCTTGATGACCGTCAGGTTATCAAAGAGCGGCTGCATATAGGGGTCCATTTTTTCCTTCACATCGCCCGGCAGGAAACCCAGGTCGCGGTTGGCAAGAGGGACGATGGGTCTTGCCAGGAAGATCTGCTTGTAGCGCTTATGCTGGTGCAGTGCTGCTGCCAGTGCCAGGAGAGTCTTCCCCGTACCGGCCTTGCCAGTCAGTGAGATGAGCTGGATGTCCGGATTGCACAGGGCGTCAAGCGCGAAGGTCTGCTCCGCATTGCGGGGGTCAATGCCATAGGTGGTCTGCTTGAGCACCCTGACCAGCATCCTGGTGGCGGGATTGTAGTGCGCGAGTGCACTCGAATTGCTGTTGCGGAGAATATAGAAATGATGCCCCGGCTGAATGTCCTTCAACTTAAGCTCAGAGGCAGGGACACCGTCAACCTGCTCATACAGTTTGTTTATTATACCATGGTCAATGTTCTCAATGATCTTGATTCCCTTATACAGGTCGTCAAGGTTGGCCACCTTGTCATTCTGGTAGTCTTCTGCCATAACACCCAGTGACTTGGCTTTCATCCTGAGGTTGATATCCTTGGTGATCAGTACAACCGAATTTTCCTTGTTCTCCTGTGTGATAAAGTCAGCTATTGCCAGTATACGATGATCCGGTGTTCTCTCGGGGAAAGATTCGGAGACCCGTTCGGAAAACTGTTTTCCTGTTTCTATATGCAATGTACCCCTCTTGTCGCCAAGGGATATGTGACCGGTGAGCAGCATGTCACCGGCAATCTTGTCCAGTTCGCGGGTGAACTCCCGGGCATGGAAATTAATCATGTCATTACCCCGCTTGAACTTGTCAAGCTCTTCCAGTACAACGATGGGTATGACCACATCGTTTTCCTCAAAATTATATATGCATGTGTAATCATGCAGTAACACATTGGTGTCCAGAATAAAAATCTTCTTTTCCTTTTTCTTTTTCGCCATAACAGATTTGTTTATAAGGGCAGCATCTCCGGCGCAGATACCACCGGTGACAAAGATAGCCCTGCGGATGTTGGGGGAGAAGCCCTTTTTGTAAATTTGCAAACAACCGTACAAAGGTTATCAACATGATATATTCCGAAACCGTCAACTATCTCTTCAGCCTCCTTCCGGCGTATCACCGCGTAGGCAAACCGGCATACAAAGGCAACCTTTACAATACCCTCCGGCTTGACAGTTTTTTCGGCCACCCTCACAGACAGTTCCGGACCGTACATGTGGCGGGTACCAATGGCAAGGGCTCTGTCTCCCACATGACAGCCTCGGTGCTTCAGGAGGCAGGATACAGGACAGGTCTCTACACTTCGCCCCATCTGAAGGATTTCAGGGAGAGGATAAGGATTGACGGAGCAATGATTGAAGAGGAGGAGGTCATACGGTTCGTTGAGGAGCATGACGGGCTCATCCGCGATGTCAGGCCTTCGTTCTTCGAGCTTACTGTTGCCATGGCTTTTGACTATTTTGCAAGGAAAGAGGTTGAGGTGGCAGTGATAGAGGTTGGCATGGGAGGCAGGCTTGATTCCACGAATATAATTACCCCGGAGCTGTCTGTAATAACCAACATCGGGCATGATCATATGGAGTTCCTGGGAGAGACCCTGGCTGCGGTGGCAGGGGAGAAGGCCGGTATCATCAAGAAGGGTGTGCCGGTAATCATCGGAGAGACGCAGAAGGAGACACAAGGAGTGTTCAGGCAGAGGGCCGGTGAGATGGATGCCCCTGTAGTCTTTGCCGACTGCCGGTTCAGGTGCAGGCTGGGCAGGCTATGGAAAGACAGAATGACGAGGAGATATACCCTGACCGGGCTGGCAGACGGCATCTCCATGAAGGGGGAGACGCCGCTGGGCGGGGCAGTGCAGAGGAAGAACATTCAGACTGTGGCTGCGGTAACGGAGGCGCTCTCTTCGGGTTTCGGGCTGACACGGGAACACTTGTTAAGGGGTGTCGCCGCGGTGGTTACAAACACGGGTCTGATTGGCCGCTGGCAGGTACTCTCACGTTCACCTCTTACAGTCTGTGACACAGGTCACAACCGTGAGGGGCTGGAGTACGTTGTGCGGCAGTTGAAAGCGGCAGACAGGGATAAGCTGCACATAGTTTTAGGATTTGTTAATGATAAGGATCTTGGGTCGGTGCTTCCTCTCTTCCCCCGTGATGCTCTCTATTACTTCACGAAAGCTTCAGTTCCCAGGGCGCTGGATGAGCAGTTGCTCAAGGCTGAGGCAGGGAGACACGGTTTGGCCGGCGAAGCTTACAGCACTGTGTCTGAGGCTGTTCAGGCTGCCCGTGCCGCGGCCGGCAAACGGGATATGATCTTTATCGGCGGGTCAACGTTTGTGGTTGCAGACGTGCTGTGATTTTCGATTTTCGATTTCAGATTTTCGATTTCAGATTCGCAAATCGCAAATCGGCAATCGCAAATCCTCATACTGCTTCTATGGTTGACGGTGGTTTGGTAGCTATATTATAGGTAACAGAGACCACTCCCGGGACGGTGTCAAGGATTTCCACTGCCAGCTTATCCAGCAGTTCAAAGGGCAGCCTGGTAGGTGTGGCAGTACGGGCATCAATGCTGTCCCAGCAACGCACCTCTATCTGCCTCCCGAAATCGCGTTTACCGTCGCGCATGCCTGTGACACGGTCGTCATGCAGGATAGCCATGTACTGGAAAGCTCCCCTGCCGGTGAGGAGTTTCTCCACAATGACTGTGGCCTTTCTTACAATATCAAGTTTCTCCTGTGTCACCTCACCGATAATGCGGGCTGCCAGTGCCGGACCGGGGAAGGGAATACGATTAAACATCTCCTCCGGAAGTCCGGCCGCCCGGCCTGTCATCCTGACGCCGTCCTTGCGGAGCTGTATCAGTGGTTCGAGGATATGGTATCCGAATGTCTCCCGGGGATCGATGCCGAGCTGGGCGAAGACATTGTGCTGACGCTTGATGCCGGCAACAGTCTCATCGATATCAGTCAGGATGGTTCCCTGCAGCAGGTACCTGGCTCCGCTCTCCCTGACGATGCGTCCGAACACTTTCTTGTAAAATGTCTGGGTGATGGCTTCACGTTTCTGTTCGGGATCGGTTATGCCACGCAGCGCTTCGATGAACTCCTGCTGAGCGTCAATGATCTCAACCTTTATCCCAAGCTTTGCGAACACTGCAGCGACGGCCTCAGGTTCTCCCTCGCGCATCAGTCCGTTCTGGATGAACACTGTCCTGAGCCTGTCGCCCAGCGCCAGATGGCCTATCATAGTGACAACTGACGAATCCACGCCCCCGGAGAGTGCGTTGATTGCTGTGCCGTCGCCGACGGCGGTCCTTATCTCATTTATCTTTTCAGCTATGAACTGTTCAGTGTTCAGATCCTGTGCTTTTATTTCCCTGGTCATATTGGATGTTTTTATTTGAATGATACAAATATAATAAAAGCCATACCGCATTAATGTAACCCGGGCTCCGGGTGCAGGAATTAATTTGCCACGATGCATGACATGCTGTTCCTGACCTGATGGTTATTTCTTTTAAGTGCAAATTCTCACGGATTTGAAGCTTTTTTTCTAACTTAATCCCAAATTTAAGGTGATATGAAACGTACAGTATTACTGACACTTTTCATTGTGTCTGCGGTGATGGTATACGCCCAGCAGGGGACGAAGCTGACGATCCTGCATACCAATGATTTTCACTCTCATCTCCAGGGATTTGCCCCCGAGTCAGCCTACACCCCGCTGGTGAATGACAATGACCCCACCTTTGGAGGGCTTGCACGCATAGCAGGTATTATAGCAACAGTACGTGAGGAGAATCCCGGCTCCACCCTGGTGGTTGACGGTGGCGATGCCCTTATGGGAACCCTCTTCCAGGCTCTTGAACCCGGAACGGGATTCCAGCTGCCCATGATGAAGAAGGCAGGATATGATGTAATTGCTATGGGCAATCACGATTTCGATTTCGGGCCGGAGGCCTATGCCGGCATCATCCACAAGGGAAAAGAGAGAGGTGAGATCCCTGTCATGCTGCTGGGGAACGGTATTACTGACCAGGATGATCCTGCCGATGACGCTTTTGAGGCAGTGATGCGTGATGGTCTGATCAGACAATGGGTGATTAAGGAGGTTAACGACATCAGGATCGGACTCTTTTCCCTTCTGGGTGAAGATGCTGACGAATCAGCACCATACGCAGTCCCAATCATATTTGAGAAGAATGTAAAGGCTGCAAAACGGCTTGTGAAGGAACTCGAGAGTCAGGATTGCGATGTCATCATCTGTTTGTCGCACAGCGGAGTATCGAAGGACAAGAAGGGCAACTGGGCAGGCGAGGACGCTCTGCTTGCACGGAAGGTAAAGGGGATTGACATTATCATTTCCGGTCATACACATGTTTTTCTTGAAGAACCCATTATTGTCAATGGGGTGCCTATCGTCAGCACCGGCACTGCCGGAACACATGTGGGCAAGATGGATCTGACCGTTACAGGAAACGGGATTGTGCTTGACAGTTACACTATGATCCCCGTCAATGATGCCGCCGGTGCTGTTGCATCGATACAGGAGGAGATTGAAAAGCAGAAGCTGGAGATTGACAGGTCAATACTGGCACCGTTGCAACTGAGCTATGACATGCCCGTGGCAGTGGCTCCCTTCCGCATGGAGACTGATGAATACGGAGACCAGTCAGCCAGCAACCTGGGTGCACTGATTGCAGATGCCATTCATTACTACGTCAATGATTATGGTCCCGGTACTGATATCGCAATGGTGGCAGCAGGTGTCATTCGTGATCCCATACTCCCGGGCAAACAGAGCGTTGCAGACATATTCAGGGTGATGTCACTGGGATCAGGAAACAGTATCGTACCGGGCTATCCCCTCTCACAACTGTGGGTCACCGGCCGGGAGCTGAAGAATATAGCGGAGATACTGATTATGTCATCAGCATCCACACCCGCACATTTCTGCTATTACTCACATCTGCGCGTTGAGTATGATCCTAAGGGAGGACTGCTCAACAAGATCCGCAAACTGGAATTCACAGACGCGGAAGGAAATGTTATCGAGGTAAATACCTCAAAGGATGAAAAGCGTCTTTACTCAATCGTGGCAAATTCATATATGCTTGATTTCGTGGGCATAATTAAAAAGATGTCGCTGGGGCTCATCAATGTCGTTCCCAAGGACGTGAATGGGAATCCCATTGCCGACATGGATCTGACTGTAATCGACTTTGATGCAGCTACTCCCGGGGTACAGCAGGGACAGGAGTGGCTGTCACTGGTGCGGTACCTTCAGCAGCTGCCTTCCGGAGACGATAATGCATTGCCGGTCATTCCTGAGGATTACAGGATTCCGGCGCGTTCGCTGGTAGAAACCGACCGCAAATGATTATCAAAGCAAGGCATATCCCCTTTTTTGTCAGTTTCTTCAGTTTTTATTCACGCAACAGACTGAAGAGACATTTCAATGATGTCATCTTTGAATGCAGCATCAGTACTGCCGGAAGGCCGGTATTGCTTATAGGCAACCATTTCAGCTGGTGGGACGGTTTTATCGCCTACAGGCTGAATGATCTGTTCCTTCATAAGAAGTTTCATATAATGATGCTTGAGGAGCAACTGGAGCACAGGCTCTTTCTGAACAAAGCCGGGGCTTTTTCAATCAAGCGTGGTTCACGCACCGTGGTGGAAACTCTCAGCTATACTTCCGGCCTGCTGCATGATGCAGATAACATGGTGGTGATGTACCCTCAGGGGGTCATCACATCGATACACCGGAGGCCTGTTCGGTTTGAGAAGGGGACTGAGCGTGTGATTGCCGGCGCCTCAGACAAACTGATGATCCTGTTTTATGTGGCACTGCCCGACTGGTATTCAGAGAAAAAGCCGGGGCTGTACGTGAGGGTGATTGAGTATGCAGCAAGGGAAAGAGCCATTACTGACCTGGAGGAAGCGTACAATATGTTCCTTGACGAGTGCATAGCTAACCAGATACCTTCATGATACTGACAATAGCCGGGTGCCTCGTTCTCTTCCTGACACTGCTACGGTTCATGGTGGCGCTGGTTAACATGCTGTCAAGGCCTTACCTGCCGTTTGCCTCCACGGATGAGGAAAACCTCCCTTCACTTTCCGTACTCATTCCCGTCAGGAATGAGGAGAGGAATATCGGAAGACTGCTGGGATCACTTGCAGTGCTGCCATACAGGAATGCCGAGATACTGGTTTATGATGACGGATCAACAGACAACAGTGCAGAGGTCATTGCCGGTTACACTCGGATAGACAAACGGGTAAGATGCCTTTGCAGCGATAGACTGCCTGAAGGATGGACAGGGAAAAACCATGCATGCCACAGGCTGGCACAGGAGGCGAAAAATGATTACCTCCTTTTCCTTGACGCTGATGTAACAGTGGGTGAAGACCTGCTCAGACGTGCTGTCACCTATGCTGCCAGGCATAGGCTGACACTGCTGTCAATGTTCCCCAGGCAGAAGATGAGGAGCAGGGGTGAAAAGATTGTGGTGCCGTTCATGTTCAGGATTTTGCTTTCATTGCTGCCTCTCTTTCTGATACGTCGCTGCAGCTGGAGTTCATTCTCGGCTGCCAACGGCCAGATGATGCTGTTCCACGGCGGGACGTACAGGCGATACCGGTTTCATGAAAGGGTGCGCGACAGGATGGCGGAAGACATAGAGATAATGAGACTGGTGAAGAGGCTTGGATACAAGGGTGACACTCTCGTGGGACGCAGGGAAATTGAGTGCCGGATGTATCGTGGATATATGGAAGGTATCAACGGCTTCTCAAGAAATATCTTTTCAATGTTCGGCAACAGCCTCGCCTTCCTGCTGCTATTTGCGGTGACAGGCCTTTTAGGATTGGTTCTCCTTCTCTTCCTGCCATGGCAGTTCGCTGCCCTCTATCTCCTTATGGTTGTGGGTCTTAATGCCATGATTGCAGTAACCAGCAGACAGAGGATAAGTGAGAATCTTCTCTGGCTAATACCCGGAATTGCTGCTTTTTACCATATTACATTGTTGTCATTAAGAAGGCAGGCCCGTAGAAATTTTGAATGGAAAGGACGAACGATAAAATGAGAAGAATAACAATAGCCATACTGCTGATTACGCTCACGTTCTCCTCATCTGCCGTTATGGCCCAGGCTGACCGCAGCAGCTGCACCATATACAGGGGATATATAACGGGCAACATGGAGATGTGGAAGAGAGGAATGCAGGAGTTGCAGGAGCAGTTCCGCAATGATCCCAAGGCAGTCACCCTGTATGCCCTGACTGAAGCCAGGTACGGTTATATCGGTTATCTGCTCGGAATGAATGAGAAAGATGCCGCCAGGCCAGTGGTTGAGGCCTTTGACGAAGAGATTGGACAACTCGCCGGATTCCCGGAATACAGGGCCGAAACGGAGGCATTCCGGTTGGCACTCCTGGGATTCCGGATGGGATTGAATCCTGCCCGGGCAGTGACCCTGGGGCCAAAAGCCCTCAAACAGCTTGAAAAAACCATGGAAGTTGGGAAAGGGTCGGCAGAAGTATGGATAGAAAAGGCCAACTCTGAAGCGCATATGCCTGCCTTTGCGGGAGGGTCAAAAGTGAAGGCTGCTGCCTCTTTCAGGGAAGCGCTGCGACTCTTCGAGGCTGACGACGGGCTCTCGCCATGTAACTGGAGATACCTGAATACGATGGTTTTGCTGGGACAGCTGCTTGACAGGATGGAAGACTACCGGGGATCTCGCGAGGCATATATGATGGCCCTGAAGAGAGAACCTCAGTTTCAGTGGGTGCGTGATGAGCTGCTGCCGGAGGTAGAAAAGAAGATTAAATGATAATATGACAGAAAGGAAAGCGCTTATAGTGGGAACCGGTCTGGGAGGGCTGGCTACCGCTCTGCGCCTGAGACGCCGGGGTTATGAGGTAGAGATGGTGGAGATGTACAAACAGGCCGGTGGCAGGCTGAACCAGCTGGTTGCAGACGGATTCACCTTTGACATGGCACCGACCTTCTTCAGCATGAGCTATCACTTTGAGGAGTTTGTCAGGGATGCGGGAATAGAGATGCCCTTCCGGTTTGTGAAGATTGATCCGCTCTACCGCGTTAATTTCAGGGGCAGTGACAGATGGTTTACAATCTACCGTGACCTGGATAAACTCTCCCGTCAGTTTGAAGATATCGAACCCGGCTTCAGGGATAGGATGGAAAGGTTCCTGGCATCAGCCGGCGTACTGTTTGATGATATTGAGAAGGGTGTCCTTTCTAAGAACTTCAGATCCCTGCCTGACTTCCTCTTCCAGATGACAAGGCTGCCGTTGAAGCATGTGCCGAAGGTGCTGCGATCGGTGTGGAGCGAGATGAGCCGCTATTTCACCTCCTATGAAGTTCGGGTAATCTTTTCTCTCGTCTCGTTCTTCCTCGGAGCCACTCCCTTTGATACCCCGGCTGTATATTCCATCCTCAGCTACACCGAGATGGTTCATGACGGCTACCATAATGTCGAAGGCGGGATGTACAGGATAGTGGAGGGGCTGCTTCGCGAAGCAGATAAAGCAGGTATTAAAATCCATTACAATGTTACCGTCTCCGGTTTTGACGGATCGGGGAAGAGGAACAGGGCATTTATAGATACCGAAGGAAGACGGTGGGAAGCAGACATCTTCGTGGTCAACGCTGATGCAGCCATGTTCCGGGGACGGGTCTTACGGCGGCCGGCATTCAGTGATGACAGGCTTGACCGCATGCAATGGACCCTCGCACCATTTACCATGTACCTGGGGGTGAAGGGGAAGATGGAAAATATTCATCACCATAACTATTTCCTCGGCGACAGTGACTATGAATCCTACTCGAGAGGTATCTTCCGCAACAGGGTTTCACTTGACAAACCCTACTACTATGTGAATGCAAATGCCATCTTCAATCCGCAGAGTGCACCGCCGGGATGCGAAAACATCTTTATCCTGGTACCGGTGCCTGACCTCCGGTTCAAGCCCGACTGGAGCGACAGGGATCGCATTGCCGATGCGGTCATCAGGGACCTATCGGTCCGGACGGGCCATAACGTGGAAGCTAACCTGATGGCACGTGTTGTGCTTGATCCGGTAGACTGGCAGAATATGTTCGGACTCTATCGCGGCAGCGGACTAGGACTGGGACACAGGATGAAACAGGTGGGTGGCTTCAGGCCATCAAACAGGGACGAAGTCTTTTCAAATGTATGGTATACAGGCGCTTCCACGGTTCCCGGCACCGGGTTGCCAATGGTGATAATCAGCTCCAGACTAACAGTACAGAGAATAGATAATGAAATTGACACTGTATGATTCCATTGCCCTGAAGTGCAGTAGGGAGGTGACAACAGGCTACAGTACCTCATTTTCGCTGGGCATACGGGCACTGGCGAAGAAATACCGGCCGGCGATATATGCTATCTACGGATTCGTGAGGCTGGCCGATGAGATTGTTGACACCTTCTTCGGACACAGGCAGAGGGAGATGCTTGACAGATTCCGCGATGAAACTGCTGATGCAATAGCTGAAGGAGTGAGCTCCAACCCGGTACTGCACTCATTCCAATGGGCTGTTAATACATATAATATTGACAGTGAATTCATTGAAGCTTTTCTTTACAGTATGGAGATGGATCTTGAACAGAAGAACCATGACCATCACAGTTATGAAAGATACATCTACGGTTCTGCCGAGGCTGTGGGCCTGATGTGCCTGAGGGTCTTCTGCTATAATGATCCTCAGCGTTTTGACAGGCTCAGGGAACCTGCACGTATGCTGGGGTCAGCGTTCCAGAAGGTCAATTTCCTCAGGGATATCAGAAGTGATTATGTTGATCGTGGCAGAGTTTATTTTCCGGGAGTCGATTTCAATAATTTTACCATTGAAGACAAAAAGCAGATCGAACAGGATATTGAAGCAGATTTCAGGGCTTCACAGGAGGGCATAAGGGCTCTTGACCGCGGAAGTCGCAGGGGTGTTTACCTTGCCTATTCATATTACCAGGCCCTTTTCAACAAGATAAGAAAAACGCCCCCCGAGGCTGTAGCCGGGCAACGGTTCCGGATATCCGACGGCAGAAAGATGCTGCTTCTTGTAAAGGTTATTTTCTCTGACCTTACGGGGCTGATATAATGGAAGGAGGAGACATGGATAAGAAAAGGGCCGTGGTGATAGGTGCGGGTATAGGAGGGATGGCAGCGGCTGTCAGGCTTGCCCTGAAAGGATATGAGACACATCTTTATGAGAAGAATGGATCTGCAGGCGGAAAGATCGGGGAGCTTAGGCTTGAGGGCTGCCGCTTTGATACCGGTCCTTCGCTCTTTACCCTCCCTGAACTGGTTGATGAGCTGTTTACCCTTGCAGGAGAGAACCCGCGTGAACACTTCAGGTATATTCCCCTGGAATCATCCTGCAGGTATTTCTGGGACGACGGCACGGTACTCAACGCCTGGACAGACAGGCAACGCTTTGCGGAAGAGGCTGAGATAGTCACCGGCGAACCACGTGCAAACATACTCGGTTTCCTGGATGAGTGTGCCGGGTTATATGACCTCACAGCAGGGATATTTATCTTCTCACCCTTCTACCAGCTTGACAACTTCCGCAAGCCGGAGTCGCTCAACGTGGCTCGTAACTTCAGGAAACTGAATGCCTTCTCAACCATGCATGGTGTCATCAGCAGGCATTTCCGGAGCCAAAAACTGATCCAGCTGTTTGACCGATATGCGACATATAACGGCTCAAGTCCTTACCGTGCCCCGGGGACACTGAATGTGATCGCACACCTGGAGCACAACATGGGAGCCTTTTTCCCCGAAAAGGGAATGAAAGAGATCATTGATGCAGTTGAGAAGCTGGCATCAAGGTGCGGTGTGATCACCCATACAGGCACGGAGGTGCTGTCGGTGGCCAATGAAGCAGGAAATGTGACAGGCGTTACGACTGCTGACGGAGTTATGCCGGCAAACGTAGTTGTGACAGATGTTGATGTAATTCCCTTTTACAGGGAGCTGATGAAGGAAGAGGGTATGGCACGGAGGCAGGAGAGGCAGGAACGTAGCACCTCAGCACTGATTTTTTACTGGGTAATGAACAGGCGATTTGACCAGCTTGACCTGCATAATATTTTCTTTTCGTCTGATTACCCGGGAGAGTTTCGCGCACTGCGAAGGGGTGAGGTTGCAGCTGACCCCACTGTCTATCTCTTTGCCTCGTCAAGGGTGGTTCCTTCTGACGCTCCCCCGGGAAAGGACAACTGGTTTGTGATGATCAACGTACCATATGACAGGGGACAGGATTGGCCGGAAGTAATCAGGGAGGCACGGAAGAATATTATGGTCACGCTGAGTCGCAGGCTGGGATGCAACATTGAAGAAGCCGTTGAGACAGAGAGGATTCTTGATCCGCCACTGATTGAGGAGCTTACTGCATCATACAGGGGTGCTCTCTACGGGAGCAGCTCAAACAACCGCTTTGCGGCTTTCAGGCGACATCCGAATGTAAAAAGGAAATATAGAAACCTCTGGTTTGTAGGGGGCTCAGTGCATCCCGGCGGAGGCATACCCCTCTGTCTGGCTTCGGCAAAGATTGCATGTGATATGATACCACCGGCAGAATAATGGCGCAGAAAAGAGGGATATCGAAGCCGACAGAGATACTTCTTTGGGTATATGCGGTAGGACTGGCGGGCATGCTGTTGCCTTTCAGCCGTGAACTGTTCAAGCTGATAACTCCGCTGAACCTGTTATTTGCCGCTAGTTTCCTCTTCTGGGGGAAGTGGCCGGCCCGCCAGGTAATACTGACTGGAAGCTTCATTGCTGTCGCATCCTTCCTCATTGAAGCCGCAGGAACAAATACGGGTAATATATTCGGCACCTATTCATATGGCAGGACACTGGGCCCGGCGCTGTTTAATACACCTTTAATAATAGGACTGAACTGGTTTCTGCTTATCTATTGTACCAATGTCATAAGCCGCACCCTGTGGCAGCGGCTTGCCCTGAATTCAGACAGAAGGAGGGGAGGATTGACAGGGTCACTCTTTATTGTCTTTACCGGTTCTGTGCTTATGGTCCTCTACGACCTGTTCCTGGAACCTGCGGCAACCAGGTTAGAGATGTGGTCATGGGAGCATGGGACAATACCTGTCCGTAATTATCTGGGGTGGTTTTTCTTTTCTGCCATCTTTCACCTGGTGACCAGGATATGGGGGGAGGAGGAAATCAACGCCAGGGCTCTGCCCCTCTTCACGGTTCAGATTGGATTCTTCGCGGCAATAGATCTTTTCTACTGGCTGACTTCCTGATCCTCGTGGTCTGACAGGATCCTGACAAAGTGGTTCTCCAGGTGGCGCCTCATACCCTCACGGAATTCGTCAGGGGTGCCTTTCTTCAGTAAGGCCACCAGCTCCTTGTGTGATTTGTATCTTTTCCTTTTGCCCTTCACCTTAAGAAGCCCGACATTGTATACATACTGGAATGCCGGCAGCAGCAGGTTCTGAAAGTCCTCAAGGGTGGTGTTGCCGGTCATCTGGTACAGTTTGCCGTGAAATTTCAGCTCATGATCAACGTCAAAGAGTATGTTGTCAGAATGATCCGGCTCTATCTCTACAATCTCCTCCAGCTCCTGGATATCCAGTTCAGTCTTTCTGGCAAAGATGAAGTCGGCCATTCCCACCTCCAGGGCCAGGCGCATCTCAAAGACATCCATCAGGGTTTTGTTGTCCAGAATTCTTGGAATAAGGGATTTGCCGAGTATGGCAGAGAGGTCAGGGCTTTTGATTATTGTTCCCTTGTGCTTTTTTGATTCTATCAGACCCATTGTCTTGAGTCTGTTAAGTGATTCCCTGATAACAGTCCGGCTGACTCCCATTATTGATGCCAGTTCTGTCTCTTTGGGAATGGAGTCACCTGGCTTAAGCTCTTTGTAGAGGAACACTTCGATGAGACGCATCTCAACCTTGTCTACAAGGCTGCTTGTGTCAATTGCTTTCAGCTCGAGCCTCAGATCCTGCTTTTCCATTTTAATACAGTGAAAAATAAATTATTACAAAAAAAGTAAAAAAAAAGCACAAAACTCTTGCATGTAAATTTAAAAAATTATTTTTGCATCGTATTATGTATTACATAAAACATATCAAAAATTTTCAATACTAACCCCAAAACACAAAACCAATCTATGAAAAGAAGAACTTCTTTCTGGCCTGGGATGATAATGTTGTTGCTGGCTCTATTGCTGAGCAGCAGTGCTGTCATTGCCCAGAGGACCATAAGGGGAACGGTGACGGATGCGGCAGACGGCCTCCCGTTACCTGCAGTAAGTGTAATCATTAAGGGGACAACCATCGGTACTGCAACGCAGGTTGATGGTTCATTCAGCCTTAATGTTCCGGAGGGCGCAGCCCTTCTCGAGGTATCGATGGTCGGTTATGTCAGCCAGTCGATTGAGATCGGAAGCCAGGATGTTTTCAATATCTCCCTGTCACAGGAGACAACCATCCTTGACGAGATTGTGGTAACGGGCTACACCACCCAGTCGCGTGCAGAGATGACAACCTCGATCTCCAAGCTTGACACCAGGGTGCTGGAGAATGCTCCCCGTTCCAACGTTGCAACAGCACTTCAGGGAACGATTGCCGGTCTTAAGGTGACCCAGACCAGTGGTCAGCCGGGAACAACTCCCAGCCTTGTGGTCCGCGGCGGCACCAGCTTTGACGGTACCGGTTCGCCACTGGTTCTGGTTGACGGAGTGCCCAGTACTTTTTACGCACTTAACTCTGATGACATTGAATCGATAGAGGTTCTTAAGGATGCCGCCTCAACGGCAATCTATGGCGCCAGGGCTGCCAACGGTGTTATCCTTGTCACCACCCGGAAGGGCAAGGCTGGCAAAGCCAACATCACGCTAAGAACAAAATTCACCTTTAATAATCGCCGTGAGGATCCGATGGAGTATCTCAATGCGGCTGATTACGTCAAGTTCAACAGGCTGGCCGTAAAGGCAGCCCAGGATGTCATGGGCTATGCATGGCTGAACCAGTTCCTTACAGGAAATAATGCAGCCGGGGTGGGTAACAATACCACCAACTCAATATATACTACCATGGTCCTTTCATCAGCCAACGAGTACCTCCTTAACTATGACGGCTGGCAGACAATGGAAGATCCGGTCAATCCCGGAACCACCCTCATCTTCATGGAAAACAAGATGAATGAGCTCTTCTATCAGAACAGCAATTCCCAGGACTATACCCTCTCATTCGACGGAGGCAATGATAAAGGCACCTATTACCTGGGTCTTGGGTTCCTGGATGATAATGGTTTGGTTCTCAACTCGGAATTCAAGAGAATATCAGGCACATTCAATGCTTCTTATAACCTTTCCAAAGCCCTGAAGGTCTCTTCCAACATTTTTTATGCCCATTCGAAAAGGAACCTGCCGTTCGACAGTGACTACAACCTTTTCCAGAGGACGGCGGGTCTTGCACCTACTTCACGTATCTATAATAATAATCCTGACGGCAGCCTTTCAAATGAGTACCAGCCGGGTACCTATCTCGGTTTTGGAAATCCGCTGTACTATTATGACAAGTTCATAAGGTACAACCTGGAGCAGAGACTTTCAGGGTCGGTTCAGTTTGACTACAGTTTCCTGAACGACTTTACCTTCACCCTCAGGGGAAGCCACTTCTCAGTGAACAACAGCAACGAATCATTCAACAAGGCATATCTCAATTCAGGAAGCCTTATCACAGCCAGAAATGCTTCAGCCTCCCTTGACAGGACCCTTCGTCATCAGCTGACGGGACTTCTGAACTACAAGAAGACAATTGCCGGATCGCATAATGTAAATGCCATCCTTGGAGGTGAATACTTTACCGAGCGTGCCTTCAGCATGAGTGCCGGGACCCGTCTCTCGCCCACAGACCTCATCTATACCATGAATATGGGTTCAGAGGCCAACGGTGTGCCCTCATCATTCAGGACCGGTTATGAGATCGCATCCCTGTTCGGACAGGTAAACTATGACTTTGATTACAAGTATCTTGTGGGTTTGACCTTCCGTTATGACGGAACTTCGCGTCTGGGGAACAACAAGTATGACTTCTTCCCCGGCATTTCTCTCGGATGGAATGCACATAATGAAGATTTCTTCAGGAATTCAGGCGTCAGCAACTATATTACCAAACTCAAGCCCAGGATCAGCTACGGCGTAAACGGCAACATTGATATACTTAGCAACTTCGGGGTATTTGGCAGCTACGGAGCTACTTCCGTCTATTACGGTCAGACCGGGTATGTCAACAATGGTCTGCCTCTGCTTGACCTGAAATGGGAACGTTCAACCACCTTCAACTTCGGGCTTGACATGGGACTGATTGACAACAGGGTAACTCTTATTGCAGATTTCTTTGTCAGGGATGTTAAAGATAAACTTGCTGCTCTGACACTGCCTCTATGGACAGGATTTTCATCCATCACTACCAATAACGGAACTCTTCAGAACCGTGGTCTTGAGTTGCAGGTCAATGCTGATGTGTTAAAGACCTCAGACTTTACCTGGAACCTGGGCATGACCTATTACAGGGTAAGAAACTATGCCAAGCAGCTCCCTGACAACGGTGTTGACAAAAACAGGCAGGGTGGTACGGAGATCTATGATCCTGCAACAGGTGGCACCATATATGTGGGTGGACTACAGGAAGGTGAGAGAATCGGATATGACGTAATTACTGCCTATATTTTCGAGGGCGTTTACCAGACCCAGGAACAGATCAATGCTCATGCAGGAAGGATTGTTGAATTTGCTCAGGATAAGGATACACGCTTCCTGGGTGATGCAATCTGGAAGGATCTCAACGGTGACAATATCATCAATTACCTCGACCGCGAGGTCATTGGCCGGAGAACACCCAAATTTTCGGGTGGTCTGACATCAGGACTGACATATAAAAACCTGAATCTTTTTGTCAGGAGTGATTTTACCGTTGGTCACATGATCATCAACGGCCGCAGGGTCAAAGGTATAGCACAGACACAGGGTAACCAGAACGGACCTGTGGAGATAAGGGACACATGGACTCCGGAAAATCCGACATCCAACATCCCCATCTTCACCCTCGTGGACAGACAGAAAAACCATCTCGCAGGAGGTGGTGACCAGGGCTCCATGAGTAGCAGCAGCTCAAGAATGTGGGAGAAGGGAGATTTCCTCGCACTCAGGGAAGTGACACTCAGTTACAGCCTGCCAGGAAGCAAGGTCAACAACCTCTTCAATGATCTCAGGGTCTATTTCACAGGTGCCAATCTTGCATACTTCAACGCATTCTCAGGCAGCTCACCTGAAGAATCAGGTGATGGTATTGATTACGGAAGATTTCCTCTTCCCAGGACATATACACTGGGCTTAAGCGTCACTTTCTAATATCAAAAAAGAACGAAAATGAAAAAACTTATCATACTACTTGCGGGTGTCATCATGCTGAATGCATGTGAACTCGACATGCAGCCTGAGAGTCAGCTTACCTTTAATGGTTTCTGGGAAAGCGAAGAGGCTGTCACAGCTGCTCACACCGGTATAATGGCAGCATACAGGAACTATGCAGGTACCTTCTGGCAGATGGGCGAACTGCGTTCGGACATCTGGGGTGGCAATACCATAGAGTCGCCTTATGGAACTGACCTGATTGAAAACAATATCAGTTCTACTGTTGTCCATTTTTCAAACTGGGCTAACTTCTACGGTCTCATTCACTATATGAATGATTTTATAAATAATGCTCCTGATGTGACATTTAAAAATCAGGCTCAGTTGAATCACCTCATGGGCCAGGTATACGGGATGCGTGCTCATGTATATTATACAATGGTAAGGGCCTGGGGTGATGTGCCCATCACCACGGAGCCTCTTCTTGAGGTAGACCT
This sequence comes from Bacteroidales bacterium, assembly GCA_012514255.1. Next base: position 23,663 of record JAAZAP010000183.1, read on the forward strand.
GGTAAAGCTTAAGAAACCCCGTTCACCCAAGAGTGAGGTTATGCAGCTCATTAAGGCTGATATTGCCAAATCACTTGAATATTTCGGGGATGACAATACCCTCTGGCAAGGCCGGAATGTATTCTGGTCCAGGGGAGCAACGCTTGCCCTCAAGGGTGACGTTTATCTCTGGTCCGGCAAGGTTCTGGGAGGCGGAAACTCAGATTATACAGAGGCCATTACAGCACTGGGAGCTGTTACCGGATTTGAGCTGGTGAGCTATGACAAGCTGTGGGGTCAGGGCAACGAGAATAACAAGGAATTCATCTTCGCCTTTGACTACCAGCAGGATCAGGCCAGCAACTTTTATGGCAGCTTTACTGGCAGGGCAGTGGATATCAGGCCAATGTTCGACGACAGCGGCAATTCAATGTCAGGCTATGTCATAAACGGTGCCAGCAGGTACGGTCCGACCAATAAAACGCTGCTGCTGATTGATGACGTCAATGACTCAAGAAGAAACACGTTCCTGAGGCTTTATTCTGATGGTGCGGTGCATATTCCATACGTCGCAGATGAGGAAAGTTACCAGGGTGCTGTGCTGAACAAGTTCCTGGGAATCGTGGATGTTGACGGCTCAAGAAAGGATTACAACAATGTTCCTCTTTACCGTTACGCTGACGTTGTACTGATGATTGCTGAAGCAAAGAACAATCTTAATCAGGATCCTTCGGCTGAGATCAATGCAGTACGGCAGAGGGCCTTTGGTGAAAACTATGGCGATCCCTATATTTACACTAACGGGACGCAGGCTGCCAATGCAAAGGCTATCCTGGATGAGAGAATGAAGGAGTTCATCGGTGAGGGCAAGAGATGGTGGGACCTGGTTCGGGCAGGAGGATCATTCCTGTATGATGAGGTGGCTACCATGAATCCGGCCGAGGCCTACAAGATATATTATTCCATTTCCCAGAGCATGCTCGCCAATGATTCGGAACTGGTGCAGACAGAAGGTTACTAGCGTTCTGGTTTTAGTTGACCGGGTTTAGGGTGACAGGCAGTCGTTCCCGGCCTCCTGAAGGCCGGGGGCTGCCTGTTTTTTTTCATGAATATTTTTTAAAGCTTTGCATTTATGAGAACTGCGCTCCTTTTTCTGACCATCTTCCTTACGGCTTCACAATGCGGAGATAAAAACATTTCAGATACCGGTCTGGTTATAGGTGAACCCGAAGCTGTGTTCAGTATAGAACCAATTTTTGCCGGCCGCGAGAATAATGACCTGGTAAAACTTATGTTTACGGTCAAGGGCGGGGGCGAGTCTGTCTCACTGCAGAGTATCGGAATTTCCTTCTCGGATGATAGTGACACTGATGCATTGTCGGCACTGACTGCATGGTACACAGGCGTGGTCCCCGGAGTGCCGCAGAGAACAAAGCTTGCAACAGTGGCAGCACCCGCATCCTTTGTACTTTTTGAATTCGATCTGCCCGTGGCTGATGGCAGGCATACCTTCGTGCTTGACTTCAGCGCTGAAGCTGAAGCTGACCCTGCAGCAAGAATGAAGATATCTTCGGTGTCATTTGTATTCAGTAACGGATCCTCCGTGCAGTACAAGGCCAGTAATGATGATCCGGTGCTGCGGCTCGGGAAAATTGTACGCGCTGCCGGGCAGGATGGGGCGGACACCTACAGGATACCGGGGATGGTTACAACGAACGAGGGAACGCTGATAGCTGTCTATGATATAAGGTACAATAACAGCAAGGACCTGCAGGAAGATATTGACATAGGTATGAGCCGGAGCACTGACGGCGGACGGACATGGGAGCCTATGAAGGTGATAATGGATATGGGAGAATATGGCGGATTGCCTCAGAACCTTAACGGCATTGGCGATCCAAGCATCCTGTATGATCATACTACCGGCACCCTGTGGGTGGCTGCCCTATGTATGAGCGGATCAACTCCTGACAAGATGCTCTGGTGGGCTTCGCAGCCCGGCATGACGCCACAGGAAACCGGCCAGTTCATCCTCGTTAACAGCACTGATGACGGGCTTACATGGTCTGAGCCGATCAACATAACAGAGCAGATCAAGGATCCGGCCTGGCAGCTGCTCCTGCAGGGACCAGGCCGGGGCATAACAATGGGTGACGGTACTCTCGTATTCCCGGCACAGTTCAAAGCTGACATTGGAGTAAAGGCCCTGGACGGGGGGCAGTACACCTGCCACTCGACAGTAGTCTACAGTCAGGATGGCGGAAATTCATGGAAGATAGGCACCGGTGCAAAATCAAATACGACAGAGGCACAGGTTGTGCAACTCCCTGATGGTTCTCTTATGCTGAATATGCGCGATGACAGAAACAGGAGCGATAAAAGTGATACGAACGGCAGGGCTGTAGCCGTAACCAGTGACCTGGGAAAAACCTGGACCGTTCATCCTTCCTCAAATTCGGCCCTCCCGGAACCGAACTGCATGGCCAGCCTGATCTCCGCGCAGATCAAAATCGGAGGAGTGGAGAAAGATGTTCTCTTCTTTTCCAATCCTAATGACAGGAACAGCAGGATCAAAATGACAATCAAGGCGAGCAGTGACCAGGGACTGACGTGGCCGGAGGAAAACCAGGTAGAACTGTTCGCTCCTTCCGGTTACGGCTATTCATGCATGACTATGGTTGACGAATACCACGTAGGGATTCTCTATGAGGGAGTTAAGGAACTCTATTTTCAAAAAATACATGTTGTTGATTTTTTCGGTGACTAATAAGCAACCTTCCTCGCCTTTATGAACCTGCAAGTCAAAAAATGCATCCTCCTGGTCTTTTTCTTCCTGGCAACAGGAGGGATCATTATTGCAGGTCTGGTACCGGAAGTCCCTTCCCTTTTACCCGCACCTAAGATTGTCAACTGGACAATTGAAAAGTTCAGAGTCAGTCCGGTTGGCTTGTCAGATGATCCAAGGATCAGGAAGATTGTTGTTGCGGCTATTGAAGATGCCCGCCTGAACATGAATGAGGCTTATCGGATCATAATACGGACTGATTCGGTTTTGATATTTGCGACCGGAGCGGAAGGATTCTTTAGGGCTGATGCAACATTGAAACAGCTTGCCGGACAAGACTCGGACGGAGATTGTATTCATGGGTGTACAATCACTGACTGGCCGGCTTTCAGGATAAGGGGCTTCATGCATGACTGCGGCAGGAGTTTCATTCCCATCAGCGAACTGAAACGTGAGGTTGAGATACTTTCATCATTCAAGATAAACACATTTCACTGGCATCTGACGGAAGACCTGGCATGGCGGCTTGCAAGTGATATTATGCCGGTAATGACAAGCCCCGGTGTGACCCTTAGGGACAGCCATGGGTATTACACCAGGGAAGAGGTGAAGGATTTCGTCAGGTTCTGCAAGGATCATTTTGTTGAGGTTATCCCGGAGATTGATATGCCTGGGCACAGCGCCGCATTCACCAGGGCTACCGGGTTTGCCATGCAGTCAGTGGAGGGTAAAAAAATAGTGACGGAGTTACTCCGTGAGGCTTGCCGGCTCTTTGAAGGCAATTATTTCCATATCGGTACGGATGAAGTCAATATTACCAGCCAGGATTTTGTTACTGAAATGATGACTGTTGTGCGTGAGTGCGGCAAGGAGGTGATAGGCTGGCTCCCCGGGGCAGCCATGGATCAAAAAGCAATCCGTCAGTTATGGGCTGACGTCTCCCTGCCTCATAACACAACAGTGATAGATTCCAGGTACCGGTACCTGAATCATACCGACTATTACTCCGACCTGTTTTCGATATATAACTCAAGGATGTGTGACTCTGATCAGGGTTCTGACTTCCTTGCCGGAGGGATATGCTGCATATGGAATGACAGGAAACCGGCATCTGTTGAGGATATTCTCGTTTCCAATGCATTTTACCCGACGATGCTGGCATTTGCCGAAAGGTCATGGGCAGGAGGCGGTTATGATATCAAATCAAGAGGTGTACGGATGGGTACGCCCGGAGACCCCGCCTTCGAGAGGTTCAGTGATTTCGAGGGAAGAATGATGGCATTAAAGGATATCTTCCTGAATGATGTGCCATTCCCGTACCTTCCGCAGACAGGCATCCGGTGGAAGATCAGCAGCCAGTATCCCAATGAGGGCAACCTGGACTTTTCTGCTCCCTTTGAGAAGAGTCTTATGGCTGATCCGGGTAACATTTCATCAACAGATGTCAGGTTCACACCCGCAGCAGGGGCTGCTGTTTACCTAAGGCATACATGGGGGGAAAAGGTTCCTGCCTTTTACACTGATCCCAGACCTGACCGGACGGCATATGCATATACCTGGATATACAGCCCTGCGGACCAGGAGGCAGGACTCCATTTCAGCACGCACAACTACGGCAGGTCTGAACCGGACATGGCTCCTCCTGTGGGTGAGTGGGATTATAAGCGAAGCAGAGTATGGCTCAACGGGGAGCTGGTTCCTCCACCGGCATGGGATAACAATGGTGTTAAGCCTGACCACGAGACTCCATATGCCAACGAGAATTTGTGGAGCCGGCCACCTGTCGGTATCAGTCTCAGAAAGGGCTGGAACAGCCTTGTGATAAAACTGCCTGTCGGCAGGTTCTCAACCACGGAGACGAGACTGGTTAAGTGGATGTTTACAGCTATGATCGTCACACCGGACGCCACCGGGCTGCCTGAAGGGATTATCTATTTACCCGATAAAATACACTCATTAAACTACGATTATTGATTAATTAGCACGCGATAATATGAATATTCAGAAGATTTCAGGCCTCATTGCCGCACCATTCACCCCCATGTATCCGGACGGGGAGATCAATTCCGGAATTATTGAAAAATACCATAAACTGCTTGTTTCAAACGGTGTGGTAGGCGCTTTCATAAACGGCTCATCAGGCGAAGGTGTCTCAACCACCAACCATGAGAAGCTGGTTGTTGCCGAAGCCTGGGCAAAAGCCTCTTCCGGGAGCAGCCTCAAGGTCATCAGCCACCTGGGAGGAACATGCTACAAGGATTGCATGGAACTAGCCAGGGAGTCGGAAAGGATGGGACTATATGCGGTGGCAGTGACATCCCCCTCGTACTTCAAGCCGACAAATGTGAAGATGCTTGCGGAGTTCTTCATCAGGGTGGCGGAATCAGTTCCTGATACACCCGTTTATTACTATCATATCCCGGTTCTGACTGGCGGATTTTTCAACATGATCGACTTCGTCAGGGAGGTAACGCCGCGTGTACCAAACTTTGCCGGTATCAAATACACTCATGAAGACTTCATGGATTTCCTTAGTTGCCTGAATTATGACAACGGCAGGTTTGACATGCTATGGGGACGTGATGAAAACTTCCTTTCGGCACTGGTCCTTGGAGCAAGGGGAGCAGTGGGAAGTACATACAACTATGCAGCACCCCTGTATCACCGCCTGATTGATGCCTTTGACCACAATGACCAGGTTACCGCCAGGGCAATGCAGCAGAAATCGATTGATATGATCACGCTTCTGGGAAAGTACGGCGGCATCGCCACCGGCAAAACCTATATGAGATACATCGGTCTCGACTGCGGTGAGTTCAGGCTCCCTGTGAGAAATATGAGCAAAAGTGATTACGAATCTTTCGTAACCGATGTGAAGAGCCTTGGAATGGATGATCTGTTCTCAAAGATCTCATAAACAGTGACGAGATATTTAATTGCATATTCAGCAGCAGCACTGGCCCTGTCCATCCTGCTAACCTTTAACTCCTGTAAAAGAATGAACCCAGAATGGACAGATCTTGTCCCCCTTCCGCCCCTGGCGCCCGGCACTGATCAGCCAGGTGTTGCCGGCCCGTTTGCCGGAATACACGGCAGCATCCTCATTGTTGCCGGCGGCGCCAATTTCCCTGATACCATGCCATGGCACGGAGCGACGAAACAGTATCATGATGACATATATCTTTTACATCTTCCTGAGGCAACGGGGGAATGGAAAGTGCTGACCGGCGCTGATGGCCTGGCAACACCCGTCGCCTATGGTGCTGCAGCTTCGGTAGATGCCGGTTTGGTATGCATGGGAGGAGAGACAGAGAACGGCATGACGGATGAGGTCTTCATTATCTCGGTGGCAGGAGGGAAGCCACTGAAAACTCCGTTGCCATCATTACCGGCTCCCCTCTCCGGGGCGGCGGCAGCAGCAGCCGGATCGGTGGTTTACATAGCTGGCGGCATGACCCCATACGGTTCATCGCAAGCAGTGTGGAGACTGGATACTGAAGATGTCGGATCAGGCTGGCAACGGCTGGCTGATCTGCCCCTACCCCTGATCAACAGCGTAATGGTATCTCAGGGAGAAGGGGAGCATCTTGCTCTCTGGATGCTCGGCGGCCGTACAAGAGCTGAGAACGATGATATGTCACAGATCAGATCGGAGATCTTCAGGTACTCGGCTGCAGATAACAGCTGGAGCCTTCAGGGCGATCTGAACAACGGAAAGGAGAAACTGCCCCTGGCAGCCGGGACGGGAGCAGCAGTGAACGGGAGGTTTATTGCGCTCTTTGGCGGCAATGACGGCTCAGTCTTCAACAGGGTGGAAGCTGTTCTCTCGGAGATGGCTAGGGAATCAGACCTGGCACGGCACGCCGAACTGAGAAAAGAGTATATATCGCTGCAGGAGAGCCATCCCGGCTTTTCTTCAGTTGTTGTTCTGCTTGACACCGAAACCGGCCGGTGCATGACTGCCGGAACGATACCGGGCCCGGCACAGGTGACAACTATGGCAGTTGAGACACAATGGGGGATAATTATTCCCTCAGGTGAGATAAAGCCCGGCATTCGTACAACTGCGGTGAGAATGGCAAATTTCAGCATGGATTAGATGAAGGAAACAGATTTTCATACAATTGCCGAACGATACAGTAAGGCCCTGATACATGATGTCATTCCCTTCTGGATGAAACATTCACCTGACCGTGAGCATGGTGGATTCTTCACCTGTCTTGACCGGCAGGGAAGGGTATATGATACTGACAAGTTCGTATGGCTCCAGGGAAGGGAGACATGGATGTTCAGTCACCTGTACAATAATGTAGAGAAACGCCAGGAATGGCTGGTCACGGCACTGTCCGGGGCTGCTTTCCTGGAAAAATATGGCTATGACCACGAGGGTAATTTTTACTTTTCACTCAACCGGCAGGGACAACCACTGGTGCAACCCTACAATATCTTTTCCGATTGCTTTGCGGCAATGGCCTTCGGCGAGCTCTTTTCTGCCACAGGCAATACACGCCATGGTGAGCTGGCACTGAGGACATTCAAAAATATACTACGAAGGGCAGATAATCCGAAAGGACAATGGTCAAAGAGCTACCAGGGAACGCGGCCCCTGATAGGTTTCTCACTGCCGATGATCCTGAGCAATCTCTCTTTGCTGCTGGAGCATCTGCTCGACAGGGAGACGGTTGACAGGATTGTGGAGGATTGTATCCATGAGGTAATGGATATTTTCTACAATGACGAGTATGGCTTTATCCTTGAAAACGTTGCCCCTGACGGATCTTTCTCTGACAGTTTTGAGGGCAGGCTGCTTAATCCGGGTCACGCTATCGAGGCAATGTGGTTCATAATGGACCTGGCACAAAGGAGAAACGACCGGCAGCTTACAGCAAGGGCTGTTGATGTGACACTGCGGACTATTGAAAAGGGGTGGGACGAGCAATTCGGTGGAATCTTCTATTTCCTTGATGTGAAAGGCTATCCTCCGCAGCAACTGGAGTGGGATCAGAAGCTCTGGTGGGTGCATATTGAGACACTTATTTCGCTTGCAAAGGGATACAGGCTCACCGGTGACCATAGGTGCCTTGAATGGTTTGAGAAGGTGGACAGTTATACCTGGAACCATTTCCCTGATCCGGAATTTGGTGAGTGGTATGGCTATCTGAACCGCAGGGGAGAGGTACTGCTGCCACTCAAGGGCGGGAAGTGGAAGGGGTGTTTTCATGTGCCCAGGGGATTGCTCCAGATATGGAGAACCCTGGATGAGACAGAACCGAACAGAATCTGACATATGAAACAGACTATTGCTGAGAAAAGATACGCATGGCTGGTCGTTGCTCTCCTGTGGGTGGTTGCACTGCTTAATTACATGGACCGGCAGATGCTCTCCACAATGAAGAGTGCAATGATGGTTGATATCATTGAGCTTGAAAAAGCAGAGAACTTTGGCAGGCTGATGGCCATATTCCTGTGGATATACGGGTTGATGAGCCCTGTGGCAGGCATCATAGGTGACCGTCTGAACCGCAAGTGGCTGATTGTGGGAAGCCTCTTCGTATGGTCAGGGGTCACCTTCGGAATGGGCTATACTCACGACTATAATGTTCTCTATGCCCTTCGCGCAATCATGGGGGTAAGTGAGGCATTGTATATTCCTGCCGGACTGTCGCTGATTGCAGATTATCATCAGGGGTCAACACGTTCACTGGCGGTTGGAATACATATGACAGGACTCTATATGGGGCAAGCCCTGGGTGGCTTCGGAGCCACCATTGCTGACAGCCTGTCATGGCAGAAAACATTTCACTACTTCGGTATAGTGGGCATAATATACAGCCTCGTGTTGATTTTGCTGCTCCGCGAATACAAATACAGGGAAAAGGTGAAGAAGACCGAATCGGGAGTATCAGGAGTGAAATCGGTTGTGACAGGACTTACCCATCTGCTTGGTATGATGAGTTTCTGGATGATACTCTTTTATTTTGCCGTGCCGAGCATTCCGGGATGGGCAATTAAGAACTGGATCCCAACTCTCTTCTCATCAAGCCTCGGCATAGAGATGCCGGTTGCAGGACCAATGTCCACAATTACAATTGCATTCTCCTCACTTGTCGGAGTAATCTTCGGAGGTATACTCTCTGACAGATGGATACTGGAGAATCTTCGCGGCCGGATATATACAGGTGCCATAGGACTGTCACTCACCATCCCGTCTCTTCTTCTGATCGGCTTTGGGCACAGTTATCTTTCCATTGTGGGGGGTGCGGTGATCTTTGGGATCGGCTACGGTATGTTTGATGCCAACAACATGCCCATCCTTTGCCAGTTTGTGACACCGCGCCTGAGGGCAACAGGGTACGGGCTGATGAACATGACCGGTGTGTTTGCCGGCGCATTCATAACCCGGTGGCTCGGCCGGTCAATGGATTCCGGTAACCTGGCACGTGACATGGCCCTGCTGGCCATCCCTGTCCTCCTTGCAGTCAGCCTGCAATTGCTGGTGCTGAAACCTTCATCTGCAGACATGACCTCAGAACAGCAATAAAAAAAGGTTGATAACAGGGTGCCGACACCGTGCCTTTGTGACAGGTCTCTTTCTCATTAAGGTGTAACCCTGACTCTTCATCCTCAGCTATCCGCGGATTAATTCTGCAGCAACGATCCTGAGAGTGATACTTATTATTATTCTACCTTACATAGTTGCCGGCATTTTCTTTATGATGAGCCATCGCCTCAGAAAAGGCACTAATAAGATTTTAAATAAACAGCAGTAATACAGCTATATACATTTGGGACTAAAAAAATAGTCAAAAAAGTTGTAAAAATAGTTGCATGACTAAGAAATTAGTCATACATTTGCATTGAAGGATTGACAGAAGCAATTATGAAAACGATGCAACTAACAAGGGCAGAAGAGCAGGTGATGCAGATCCTGTGGGATCTGGGGGAGGGGCTGGTCAAGGAGATCCGTGACCGGTTTGATGAACCCCGGCCTGCGCGGAATACTGTATCCACTGTGGTAAGGATACTTGAAAAAAAAGGTTTTGTAGATCACAAATCCTACGGGAACGTCTATCTCTATTTTCCGGTCGTTTCCAGGGAGGAGTATTCACGTCACCAGCTCTTCGGGCTGCTTGAAGGTTACTTTGACAACTCGTTCCCGGCCATGGCATCATTCTTTGCACGTGAGAAGGATCTTACCATGGCGGAGATGGAGGAGCTGATCAGTGAGACGAAAAAGGAATTATCAGATCGCAAAAACCGCAAATAATGGAAGCGCTTGGCCTTTATCTGCTCAGATCGGCGGTATGGATAACCGGTTTTGCACTGGTTTATCTTCTCTTTCTCAGGAACGAGAGGTTTTTTCTGTTGAACAGGATCTATCTTATTGCGGGGATCCTGGCTTCGTTGGTCCTTCCGTTGGTTACCATAAGGTATGTTGTTGAGGTGTCATCCCTGAAGGCCGGTGTTGAAGCCGGCGCTGTTACAGCCGTTTTGCATGACGGGGAGGCATGGCAGAACATCATGGCGGCAGCTCTTTTTGCCGTCTGGCTGACCGGCATGGTGGCCATAGTGGTGCGCCTGGCAGCCCAGGTTATTCCTGTGCTACGGGCAGCGGTGAAGGCGGAGCATGAAGCTGGTTATCCTGTCAGGGTAATCCGCTCCTCAATGTTTCCCGGATCATTTTCATTATTCTCCTTTGTTGTTGTCAATCCTTCAGTTTCAGAGACCGAGACAAGGGAGATCATGAATCATGAGATGGTGCATATTGAACAGATGCACTGGTTTGACCTGCTCCTTTCCTCGCTGTTGTGTGCAGTCCAGTGGTTCAATCCTGTTGTCTGGATCTACTCCGGGTACATCAGGCAGAATCACGAGTATCTTGCCGATGAGGAGGCGCTGCAGCGTACCTCCGATCCGGCAGTCTACAGGGCTGTCCTTCTCAACCAGATCACCGGCTCGCCGGTAATTGACCTGGGCAACTTTTTCAGTTATTCACTAAACAAAAAACGATTTGCCATGATGAGAAATAAAATATGTTCGCCCTACAGGAAGCTGAAGCTGCTGCTTATCCTTCCCGTAGCCGCCATGGTTCTTTACGCATTCGCGAAGCCGGAGTACAGGATAATAACGGGACCAGATGAAGCATCACCCGTTGCTGTAGTGACTTCAGAGGTTACGAAGAATGTCACCGGCACCGTAAAGGATGAGGACGGCAAACCCCTCGAAGGGGCAGTGATAGTAATCAAGGGAACGATGGTTGGCACAACCAGTGACGCCTCGGGACGTTTCGCCCTGAAGGATGTCGCGGATGATGCTATCCTGGTTATCTCTTATGTTGGATTCGAGACAAAAGTTGTTTCACTAAAGGCTGCAGGCACCAGCCTTTCAGTGACAATGAATAAGAGCACTGTTGTAACTGACACGGTCAGTGTCGGGCCGGTGCCACCTCCGCCGCCTCCGCCTCCACCTCCACCTCCGCCTCCGCCTCCGCCCACTCAGGCAGAATTGGCGAAGGCCGTGGTTGTACTTGACGGAAAGGTCACGGATAAGCCTCTTTCAGAAACTGATCCGGATGGTATTTCGGCAATTAATGTGTACAAGGGTGAAAGTGCAATTGCCAAATACGGCGAAAAGGGTCGCAACGGAGTGGTCGAGATAACCACTAAAAAGAGCACTGCCGCTGCCTCCGGCAAGCATGATGAAGTGACGGTGACAGGCTACGGCAAGGATGAAGACAGGGAGGTCTTTGTGGTGGTTGAGGAGATGCCGCAGTTTCCGGGAGGTGAGGAAGGAATGTGGTCTTGGATAGGTCAGAATATCAGATATCCCGAGCAGGCAAAACGTGAAGGTATCCAGGGAGTTGTGGTTGTTACCTTTGTTGTTGGTAAAACCGGCAAGGTGGGTAATATTAATGTGGTAAGGTCAGTGAATCCTCTTCTGGATGCAGAGGCAGTCAGGGCTTTGGGGGAGATGCCTGTATGGAAGCCCGGTACTCAGAAGGGAAAAGCTGTGGATGTGAAGTATACCATACCCGTTAAATTCAGTCTCAAGTAGGCAACCAGGAGAGATAAAAGCCAATAGCTTAATTGCAATTTTCAAATTGAGGGCCGGTGTTAAGAGCCGGCCCTTTTCCTGTTTGCACAAACCGCCCGGGCAGTTTCCGGACCGGAGACTGCCAGCACTTTGCGGTTAACCTGATTGACACGTTCAATGATCTGACCAGGGACTGTCAGCACTATTCAGTTGACCTGGATGACATGTTCGGTGACCTGAGCGCGGAGATCCAAGGCTGCCATGCCCGGCGTGGGTGCTATTCTGCGGCTCGGTGAACCACGGTCTGTGGGAACGGAATCTCTATACCTTCCTACTCGAAGGCCTCCTTGAGCCGTCTGCGGAGCTCACCAGCAACTTCCCACTGCTTCAGCGGTTTGGTGTCACCCAGTATCTTGACCACTATTGCAGAGTCAGCGAACTCGTTTATCCTCACAAACTGGGGAGCAGAGATGATTGCTTCGCTGAAGGCGGGATCAGCGGCGAGCTCCAGTCCTGTCCTGTTGATCACATCAGCCAGATGCCCGATATCAGTACCATATCCAATACCAATATCCATATTGACCCTGGCAAAGTCCTTCGACTGGTTTGATACTTTTGTAATTGAACCGTGCGGGATATGATGTACCGTACCGTTGAGGTCCCTCAGAGTGGTCTTGCGCAGGCTTATGTCCTGCACCGATCCGCTGATTCCCTCGATGGTTACCACATCGCCTATCCGATACTGATTCTCAAGCATCAGAAAGAGCCCGGTTATAATGTCCCGTATAAGGTACTGTCCGCCGAAGCCCACCGCCAGACCTACGATCCCGGCACCGGCAATCAGTGGTCCGATTTCCACGCCAACCTCCTGGAGCGCCATCATTATGGCGATGATTACAACCACCAGGTTGAGGGCGCCGCTGAAGATCCTGATAAGCGTATCCTCTCTCTTTTTTTCTGCTTCAACTGAAGTTTTCTCATCTGATTTAACAGAGGCCTTAATTGTCCTGACCAGTATCCTCTGAAGGATTCTGTCAAGAATGAATGCCACTACGATTATCAGCAGTACCTTGATGCCGTGGGTCATCAGCCAGGGCACTATCTTGTCAGTCCAATTTTCAAGAGTTTCCATAATATATTTCATTTTAAGTTTGAATTTTTTTCGTAATTGTCGGATCTGCGGCAATTTACTAATTTGAAAATTCAGAGTTTCCCGGCCGGAAGAAAAAATGTCCGTTATGCTTTACGGCATAGCCATGGTACTTATTGTTTGTTTTTGAACACAACAGGCCGGCGGATACTGATTATTAGTGTAATTTTGATAATCACTACAATAATCCTGAACAGCAGCAAAGTTATGATTCTTCTTAACGGTGAAGTCGGCAACTATATCTATAGCAAAGGCAGACAGTATTCCTACTTCGCGGGCAACAACTACCTGGGTCTGGCAGCCCACCCACAGGTTAAGGAGGCCGTTATCCGGGCAGTGGAGAAATATGGTGTAAACTTCGCAGCCTCGAGGCATACCACAGGCACCTCCGATCTGCATCTTGAGCTTGAGAGTGCCCTGGCTTCATTCAAGGGGAAGGAAGACGCGGTTGTCTTCGCTTCCGGATACCAGGGCAACAGCATACTCCTCGAGATACTGAAAGGCAGTTATTCAACCATCTTCATTGACCAGTCGGCGCATGCCAGTATAATTTCCGCCATCCCGGCAGATGTGGTCAAGATGATGTATTATGATCATTGTGACGCGGTACATCTCGATTATCTCCTTGAGTATAACCGCGGATCAAAGCCGCTGGTGATCACTGATGGAATCTTTGCCCTGACCGGTGAAATTGCGCCGCTCAACCAGATTTATGATATTGTCAGAAAGCACAATGCCATACTCGTTGTTGATGATGCCCACGCTACCGGTGTGTTGGGAGTATCCGGCAGGGGTACACCCGAGCATTTCAATCTGCCGGATGATCCCAACATATACCAGACTGAGACCATGAGCAAGGCTCTTGGGGGGTATGGTGGATTTATCTCGGGAAGCAGGGTATTGACTGAGATAATACGAGAGGGATCGCCTACTTACCAGGCATCAACCGCTCTGCCACCCCCGATAGCAGCAGCGGGGATCGCCTCACTGACTATCATCAGGGAGAATCCCGGCCTGAGAACCGACCTGCTTGACAGGGCATGGAAGATCAGGGAGGCGGTAACAGGGATGGATTTTCAGACAACGCACTTCAGAACCCCGGTTATACCAATCATACTCGATGCACCTGAAAAAGCCGCGGAGTTGTCACTCTTCCTTGAGGAGAACGGTGTGATTGCTCCCTTCATGAAATATCCCGTCAGGAAGGCGATGCATCAGATTAGAATTGCCGTATCTGTCACTCATACAGATGATCAGATCAACCAGTTACTTGAATTACTAAAAAAATGGAAAGATAAAAATGAAAGCAACCAGAATTAAAAAGGTAATCATTGAGCCCCTTAATCTGGACCTCGACGAGCCGTTCAGGATTGCCATTGGCACGAAGTACAGCATTGAGAACGCCCTGGTGACCGTTGTACTTGAAAACGGTATAGAGGGGTATGGCGAAGCCGCTCCCCTGGAGCCCATCAACGGCGAGAATCAGGCAACGGCACTGGCAACACTGAAGAGCTGTATTGATTTTATAAAGGGTAAAGAGGTGACTGACTACCGGGCCATCTCGGCAACACTCAGGGGTGTCTTCCATGCCCAGGTTACGGCACGTTGTGCCATTGAGATGGCCCTGATAGACGCATACGCGAAGGTTCTTGGCATACCGCTGTACGAGTTCTTCGGCGGCGCCGGGAACAGGGCCGAGACAGACTATACAA
>JAAZAP010000184.1 GCA_012514255.1 Bacteroidales bacterium
CCCCGACCCTGAAGGTCACGATGCTGTTATGTCCCCGGTTTGAACCGTAGATTTTCTTCCCGTTACGCGAGAGGTGTATGTCAGCACAATAGCTTTTCTCCGTAAATTCTTCAGGAAGGGCGCTGACGGTCTGTTTGGCAGTCACGGTATCTGAAAGGATATTGTATACTGTCGCCGTGGAGTTGAGCTCATTGATGACATACAGGTTAGCAGATGACTTGTCAATTGCCATATGCCTCGGACCGCTTCCGGGCTCACAATTGAAGTAAGCTATGTTTGCATTCATCAGAAGCCCCAGGGTAGTATCCAGCTTCAGCTGATGCACCCTGTCGAGGCCCAGGTCGGATACATAATAAGTGTGAAGTCTCGGGTTATGGATGGTCATGTGGGGATGCGATTTCTCGCCGTAGAAGATGACATCGGTGACCTTTTCAGGTATCCCCTCACCGTTCAGCCTGACAACTGAGACAGACCCGCTGCCGTAGTTGGCTGTGATCAGGAATTTGCCATCAACTGAAACCTCAATATGACATGGTCCTCCCCCTCCCTGGTTCATAGAACTGATTTTTTCAAGGCTATTGCTCTTCTTATCATATCGTAATGTGGTGATACCTCCCCCGGCTTTAGTGTTAAAAGTGTCGACCTCGTTTACCAGGTAAATCAGTCCGTCCCGTCCGAAAGCAAAATATGAAGGGTTGTCCCCGACGGTGATCTCAGAGATCTTCTCAATGCTGCCGTTGCCGTTCAGCCGGCACAGAATCACATCGGCGGCGCCATCGTGTGAATAACCAGATGCTATGAACGTTTTCTCCCCCATATTACAAGAAGAAATGAACGCTGCAAGCACCATTATCATTAACAAAACTTGATTCTTCATCGGATTGCCTGTATATCATTGTTACCCTTTGTCTGCCTCTATAGTACCGGCATGACCGGACAAAAAACAAATATGAGGCAATTTATTTAAATCTTTAATAACCGCCGGACTTGATCTTCCTCTGCCATTGTATGAATCCGTAAATCGCCATTGCGAGGAAGATGATGTACTGAACTGAAACGAGCATGATGCCGCGCATTGCGTACATAGCAATGCTCATGATGTCGACGAGGATCCAGAGTATCCAGTTCTCCAGCTTCAGCCGTGCACACAGGAGAGATGCCGCGATGCTCATCACTGCGATCATGGCATCGGTATAAACGAAAGTTGCCCTGACGGGGAAGAAGTCAGGCAGCCACAGATGGATCCTGCCCATCACGGTACCCATGGCCAGCGCCATGGCAATGATACCCGCAACCCAGAATACCCGTGCCTTATGACTTAACAGGGTCACCGGCTCATCACCGTTGCTGCTCTGCCTTTTCCAATTGAACCAACCATAGATTGCATTGCAAAAGAAAAAGATCTGCAGCACCATAGCTGAATAGAGATTGACCTGGTAGTAAAGCACGAAGAAGAGCACGGCATTGACGAGCGCAAATATCCATGTGACGATATTTGCCCGGGCTGCATACCAGACTGCTGCCAGCCCGGTGAGAACGGCAAGAAGTTCAAGCAGGCTCATCCGGTAGCCAAGGAGTTCGAAGAGGGTGGTGTCGATGTTAAACATGTCTAAAGTCTGTAGTCTGAAGGTCTGAAGGTCCCGACACCCTTCGGGTATCGGGATTTGCCTTCGGCGAACTCACCGCCTGTCAGCGGTTCGGTTCGCTCCGCCTGGGACGGAACTCAATCTGATGGTCTTAGTTTCATGAAATTTGTTGGGTGTAAAGGTAGTGAAAGCGGCGGGAAGATGAAGTGGAATTTTGCAGATGAAAAGTGCAATACAGGTCGAAATATGTGGATGGCCCATGCAAAAATCGACTCCATTTCAATTTCAGCTCAGTTTGATTAGCTTTAAACCTTTATTTGAACATGATGTCACCACGCGAAGTATATCAATCCAGGGAGGCAGAGTTCAGTGAATCTGCCGGACAGCTTCAGAAGCTGTCAGACCGGCTGTCGATGGCACGGCTGGCATCGTTTGCCGGAGGACTGGTGTTATTCGCTGTACTCCTGTCGTTCTCTGTAATTGCAGCCGTAGTCACACTGGCTGTGGCACTGGCCCTGTTCGCCTGGCTTGTAATGAATTACGAAACGACGGAGAAAAGCAGGAAGAGATACCTGCATCTGGCGGAGATCAACCGATTGGAACTGAAATGCCTCGTGGGGGACTTCTCGGGTTTTAAGTCCGGCGAGGAGTATGCTGAAAGAGACCATCCCTATTCATATGATCTCGACATCTTCGGGAAGGCATCTTTGTTTCAGTACATCTGCCGCACTACAAGCAAGCCGGCCTCTGACAGGCTGGCAGCGTACCTGAAACAACCTGCGACAAAAGAAGAGATTCTGTTGCGCCAGGAGGCTGTCGCAGAACTGCAGCCCCTCACAGACTGGCGCCAGGAGCTGATGACCCTGGGATACCTTAATGCCGGCGCCGGCAATGACCCTGCTCCGTTGATGCAGTGGCTCAAAAGCGATGATATCTTCCTTAAAACTGCACGCGAGAAAATCATTACACGATGCCTCAGCCTCCTTGCCCTGGCAGCGGTCACAGCTGTAATAGCAATGCTGCCGGCGGGGATACTCGCTCCTGTCCTCGGGGTGAATTTCATATTCTATTTCACACGGTTCAAAAGGATTTCAAAGCTCCAGGAGCAGGTGAGCAGGTCGTCAGATCTGCTGAAGGCATACTCCGCCATAATCAAATTGATTGAGGACAGAAATTTCACATCTCCCCTGCTGCAGAAGCTGCAGTCGACCTACAGTGATGAGATCGCGGCATCAGACCGTATAAGGCAGCTTTCAAAGCTGGTGGGCAGGCTCGACTACAGACTGAACGTGCTTGTTTCCGCACCTCTCAACCTGTTTTTCTTTACCGACATACACTTCTGCCTGGCGCTGGAGAGATGGAAACGCGAACATGCGTCGCGGATCCCCGGCTGGTTCGCCTCTATGGCGGAGTTCGAGGCGCTGTCCTCCCTGGCAAATATGGCTTTCAACAATCCCGGGTGGATTTACCCACGTGTGACAGAAGACTATTTTGTTTTCAGGGCTGTGGAGATGGGTCATCCGCTTATTCCTTCCGGCAGGCGTATCAGCAACAGCTTCGCCGCTGAGGGAACCGCGAAAGCTGTCATTGTAACAGGATCGAACATGTCAGGCAAGAGCACCTTTCTCCGCACCTGCGGGGTGAATGCCGTGCTGGCCTTTGCAGGTGCGCCGGCATGCGCCTCGTCTTTCACTGCCTCGCTGGTCAGACTTCATTCCAGCATGCGGATATCAGACTCGCTCGAAGAGAATATCTCCTCATTCTATGCCGAGCTGAGGCGGCTCAGGGCGATCATCTCCGGGGCTGAATCCGACCCAAAGGTCTTTCTGCTCCTCGATGAGATCCTCCGCGGCACCAACTCGGACGACAGGTATACCGGCTCTGTTGCTCTGATAAAGCAACTGACCGGGTACGGCGCCGTGGCTATGGTAGCAACGCATGACCTGCGTCTTGCTGGTCTGGAAAAGGAGCTTCCGCAATCAATTGAGAACTACCATTTTGATGTGAAGGTGCACGATGAGGAGCTCTTCTTCGACTACCGCCTCACCCCGGGCATCTGCTCAAGCTTCAACGCGTCACTGCTGATGAAGAAGATGGGGATAAAGGTCTGAAGGTCCGAGGATTTGCGATTTGCGTCCCGACACTGCGTATACGGGATTGACCCTGCTCCTGTGTCGCTGGCTCAAATTTGCGAATTGCGATTTACGAATTGGCCATCGCGTCTAATGATCCAACAGTTTAAGCAATATTTCAACCTTCTCATTGTCAAGCAGTTGGCCGTCTATCCAGTTAATGGCAATGCCGCGGCGCTCCATACCACGGAACCAGGTCATCTGACGCTTGGCAAAACGGTGTATCTCAACCTCCAGCTTCTGAACCATCTCTTCCCGCGGGAGCCTGTTCATCAGGTAAAGGGCTATATACTTGTATTCCAGCCCGTAATAGATCAGGTCATCAGGATGAATACCCCCTGCCAGCAACCGCTGCACCTCCTCTATCATCCCCTCTTCGAGCCGTGAACGGAGCCTGTCGCTGATACGCTGGCGCCGGGTCTCACGATCGACAAACACGGCCGTCACCAGCGGATTCCTGACAGGAAAGGGACTGTCATCAACCGGATGGCCACCATAGTAGTCAGCTATCTCTATAGCCCGCACCGCTCTCTTCACCGTGTCAACATCAGTTGTGTTGTGCAGACTCTTGTACTGCGAGAGTATCTCCGTCAGCTCCTCCAGTGACCTCCCTGCCAGCAGCGCCCGCAAAGTCGCATTGACAGGCACCTGCACCAGCCGGTAACCGCTCACGATACTGTCAACATACATCCCCGAGCCTCCGCAGACCACCGGGAACACATCCCGCGCGGACATATCTTCAAACACCTTCAGGAAATCGCGCTGGTACTCATATACATTGTACCTGTACCCGGCATCAACGATATCAACCATATGCACCGGAATCTTCCGGCCGTCAACAGTGTAATCCGACAGGTCCTTACCGGTGCCGATATCCATTCCGCGGTACACCTGCCTCGAGTCGGCGCTGATAACCTCCCCTCCCAGCCTGTCAGCCACCAAAGCCGCAAGCCTCGTCTTGCCCGTGGCGGTGGGACCGGTGATCACCAGAATATCGTGCATCAGATTGTCCATCAGAAATTAAAGATAGCGATAAAGAGGTCAGGGTATTGCATTTTTGTTTAATTTTGCCGTTCGCTAACAGAAAGAGGTCATGGACTTCAGGTTTCTATATCACAGAACAAAGTATTTCATCATCAATCCCGGCAAGGCATGGGATGTGGTTCATCGTGAGAACAGGCCAATACAGTATGTCAGGGGAAGCTTTTTCCTCCCGCTGATAATCCTTGTCACTGTGAGTGCCTTCCTGGGCTCCGGGTTATTCATAAACACCACTCTCAAACCGATGTATTCGGTATTGACGGCGATCAATACCTTTCTCTTTCTATACCTTGGTGTCTACGCCTCTGCCTTCGTTGTCAAGGAGATAATGAAAGCAATGGACCTGGGGAATGATTTCGTGGTGGCCTTCAAGCTGGTGGCCTACTCCATGGCCCCGATATTCCTGTCGCTGGCAATCAGCAAACTGTTTGAATCACTGCTCTTTATCAATGTGCTCGGCCTGTATGGCCTTTATATCTTCTGGATTGGGATGGAGGAGATGGTCAATCCACCCGACCACAAAAAGCTCCCGCTGATCATTGCGGCTGTTATAGCCATGTTGATCATTTTCTTTCTCCTCCAGATGATCCTGTCAAAACTCACCGAGGCAGCTTATTTTGCCATCTTCGCCTGACCAAAAACATGAGGAGTGATCACAGCAATATTGTCATTAAGAATCGCAGGGCGTCGCACGACTATGAATTCCTCGAAAAACTAATTGCGGGCATCAAGCTCACAGGCACTGAGATCAAATCTATCCGTGCCGGGAAAGCCACTTTGACCGATTCGTTCTGTGCTTTCCGCAACGGCGAACTATTTGTCACCGGAATGCATATCTCGGAGTATTACTGGGGAAATCTCAACAATCACGACCCGTTGGGCGAAAGGAAGCTTCTGCTGACGCGAAAGGAACTCCGCAGGTGGGAAAGGAAGGTCAATGAGACGGGACTGACAATTATTGTCACGAAGGTATTCATCAATGACCGCGGGCTGGCCAAGGCCGAGATAGCTCTAGCAAAGGGGAAGAAGCAGTATGATAAGCGTGACACTCTCAAGAAGCGCGACCACGAGCGCGAGATGGACCACCAGGTCAAGGAGCGAGGCAGGTAATCAGGGATCCTTCCCGGAATAGGTGTCTAACCGGCATCAACTTACAGACAGCACCGCACATAAGCATCTCCTTAACAATTCGGACATATCAACAGACCTGATCCCGTAAAAGACAGGACAGGGCAGGAAACACCTGTTCAGGACAGCAAAAATGCAGGAAAAAATCAAAAGTTCGGGCTCAGGAGATACCTTGAGTAGAACTGGTCAATATAAGCCACGGCCTCCTCGGCCTCATCAACAATACGGAAGATATTCATATCCTCCGGTGAGATGTTATGCTCTTCGTTCAGCATCACCCCGGTGACCCAGTCGAACAACCCTGACCAGTACTTGGTGCCAACCAGCACTATCGGGAAGCGCCCGATCTTCTTTGTCTGAATCAGAGTGATGGCCTCGAAGAGCTCATCAAAAGTGCCGAAGCCGCCGGGCAATACTATGAATCCCTGGGCATACTTCATGAACATCACCTTGCGGACGAAGAAATAGTCGTATGTAATAAGCTTGTCACGGTCAATAAATGGGTTGGCCTTCTGCTCAAACGGCAGGTCAATGTTAATACCTATTGATTTGCCGTTGCCGCGTTTTGCACCTTTGTTGGCCGCCTCCATGATGCCCGGGCCACCACCGGTGATGACACCGTAACCCTTCTGTGTCAGCTGATAGGCTATCTCTTCTGCAAGCTTGTAGTACTTATTGTTGAAATGCGTCCTGGCTGAGCCAAAGACGGCCACGCTCGGACCAATCCTCGAAAGCTTTTCGAATCCTTCAACCAGTTCGGCAATGATCTTGAAAACCCTCCAGGAGTCCATCGTATGGATCTCATTCCAGGTCTTTGGTTCAAACGCTTCCTTTATCAGGTCCTTCTCCTTTGCTTCGTCCATATAAATAATTTTAGGCGTTAAATATACTCTTTTTAGTGTTTCAGAACGGGCGCCAGAAATTGTCCCGTATAATTATCCTTTACCCCTGCTATCTTTTCAGGCGTACCCGTGAAGATGACCTCTCCTCCGCCGCGTCCACCCTCTCTGCCGAGGTCAACGATAAAGTCAGCCACCTTGATCACATCCATATTGTGTTCTATGACCATTACCGTATTGCCCCGCTCAACCAGTCTCTCAAGTACCTCCAGCAATACCTTCACATCGTCAAAATGAAGCCCGGTAGTAGGTTCGTCAAGGATGTACAGTGTCCGCCCCGTGTCGCGCCTCGAGAGCTCTGTGGCCAGCTTGACGCGCTGCGACTCCCCGCCGGAGAGCGTTGTTGAGGGCTGGCCCAGCCTTACATAGCCCAGACCAACATCCTGCAGGGTCTTGATCTTATGATATATTGAAGGTATGCCCTTAAAGAACTCAACTGCATCATTGATTGTCATCTCCAGGACATCATTGACCGACCGGCCCTTGTATTTAACCTCGAGGGTCTCCCTGTTGTAGCGTTTTCCCCCGCAGTCGGGGCACATAACATATACGTCCGGCAGGAAGTTCATCTCTATGGTCTTCACCCCGGCGCCCTCGCAACCCTCACACCGGCCACCCTTAATATTGAAAGAGAACCGTCCCGGGCCGAATCCCCTGACCTTCGCGTCGGGTGTCATCGCGAAGAGGCTACGGATATCAGTGAAGACCCCGGTATATGTAGCCGGGTTAGATCTCGGCGTTCGTCCTATGGGCGCCTGGTCAACCTCTATCACCTTATCGATATGCTCAATCCCCTCAATAGACTCATACGGCAGGGGTGCCCTTGCAGCACCGTGAAGCTTCTTCGCCAGTGCCGGGTGGAGGGTCTGGTTGATCAGTGACGACTTGCCGCTGCCGGAGACGCCGGTGATGCAGATGAATGTCCCCAGTGGCACCTTCATCGTCACCCTCTTCAGGTTATTACCGGTGGCGCCGGTGATGGTGAGAAACTTGCCGTTGCCCTCCCTCCTCTTCTTCGCGACCTCAATGGCTTTTGCACCGTTCAGGTAGGCAGCAGTCAGGGTGTCAGCCTTAAGGATCTCCTCCGGCGTGCCTTCGGCGACGATCATTCCGCCGTGGACACCGGCGCCGGGTCCTATGTCAATTATATGATCGGCACTGAGGATCATATCACGGTCGTGCTCCACAACTATGACCGAGTTGCCGGCATCGCGGAGGCTGCGCAGAGCCTCTATCAGCCTGCGGTTGTCGCGCTGGTGCAGCCCTATGCTGGGCTCATCAAGGATATACAGCACGTTGACCAGCTTAGAGCCTATCTGTGTTGCCAGCCTGATACGCTGGCTCTCGCCGCCTGAGAGAGTGCGGGCGCCGCGGTTCAGTGCCAGGTAATCAAGCCCCACGTCAAGGAGGAATCCCAGGCGTGAGCGTATCTCCTTCAGTATCTCAGAAGCTATCATCTTTTGCCGCTCTGACATATCGTCAGTCACGTTCTCAAGGTAATCCCTGAGTTCAGTGAGATCCATCGCGGCAAGCTCACCTATATTCTTACCGCCGATGCGGAACCATAGAGCCTCCTTCTTCAGCCTCGTGCCGTTGCACTCGGGGCAGACATGGTACTGGATGTAATTCTCCCTGCCTTTCCCTTTACCGTTGGCAGCACGGCCGCTCATAGCCTCCATGTTGCCCACGTAATTGACAACCCCCTCAAAGGTCATGAAGTAGTTTGAAGTGACCCCCAGCGGAGTATTTGACAATTTCAGCACCTCGTCAGAGCCGAAGAATATCCTGTTCTGAACATCCTCAGGGATCTCACCCACGGGGGTATCAACGGTAAAGCCGTACTTCTCGCCGAGGGCTTCAATCATCCAGAAGATCCAGATGTTACGATACTTGCCGAGTGGCTCTATCCCTCCCTTACGGATGCTTAACGAGGGATCAGGCATCATCCGGCTGATATCCACCTCCGAGATCTCTCCCAGCCCGTTGCACTTCGGGCATGCGCCCTGCGGCGAATTGAACGAGAAAGTATGCGGCGCCGGCTCATTGTATGAGATGCCGGTGACGGGACACATCAGGTGGCGACTGTAATATCTCAGGCTGCTGTCACCGGCGTCCAACAACGCCATGATGCCGTCGCCCTGGTCAAGAGCCAGCAGCACAGCATCATGAAGCCTCTTTTCAGTCACATGGCCCACCTGGAATTTGTCAA
>JAAZAP010000022.1 GCA_012514255.1 Bacteroidales bacterium
GAAGAGGTGGCGGCCTTTGAAAAGGAGTATGCGTCATACATTGGAGCAAAGCATTGCATTGGTGTTGCTAACGGGCTTGACGCTCTCCGGCTTATAATGAAAGCCTGGATTGAGATGGGAGAGATGAGGGAGGGTGATGAGGTGATTGTGCCTGCGAACACCTACATTGCTTCGATACTGGCTATCACTGATAACAGGCTAAAGCCTGTTCTTGTTGAGCCTGACATGACAACATATAACCTTGACCTGGCGAAGGTGGAGGAGCATATTACACCGCGCACACGGGCTATCATGGTTGTCCATCTCTATGGCAGGGCCTGCTGGTCAGAGGAGCTGGAGCAGATTGCTGCCAGGCACAACCTGAAGATTATTGAAGACAATGCCCAGGCGGCGGGAGCAGAAATTGCATTGGAAGCGGGCGCCTTGAGCAGGGGTTGGAGATCGAAGGAAAAAGAAGAGGGAGCCGGGTGGAGCAGTGCCGGCGGGAAATCAGCAGTGTCCGGGCTTGCTGTTAGAAGGACCGGGTCGCTGGGTGATGCTGCCGGGAACAGCTTTTATCCGGGGAAGAACCTGGGCGCTCTCGGTGATGGCGGCGCCGTGACGACGAACGACGATGAGCTTGCCCGCGTGGTCAGAGCTCTTGCCAACTACGGATCCACAAAGAAATATGTTAACGATTACCAGGGTCTCAACTCCCGTCTCGACGAGATACAGGCTGCTGTGCTGCGTGTCAAACTGACGCGTCTGGATGAGGATAACCAGCGCCGCAGACAAATAGCCCGGAAGTATCACAGCCTCATCTCTATTCCGGGGATCATCCTTCCGGTGAAGACTGGAACGGAAGGCATTGAAGAAGATCGAAGCCATGTTTACCATCTTTTTGTTGTCCGTCATACTGAACGTGACAGGTTGCAGCAGCATCTCACTGAGAACGGTGTACAAACGCTTATTCATTATCCCATTCCACCTCATAAACAGCGCGCCTACAGTCACTGGAACCGGATGACTTTTCCTCTGACAGAGCAGATTCACCGGGAGGTTTTAAGCTTGCCCATCAGCCAGGTCATGGAGGAGGAGGAGTATGTCAGGGTAGCCGAGACAATAAACAACTTCAGATAAAATGCTCAGTATTATCTTATTATCCTATTACAGCAAAGATAGGATTGGTATATCTTACGGGAAGGTCAGCAGCCTTATGAAAGAGAACGGTATTCCTTTCGAATTCATAGTAGTTGATGATGGTTCGGAAGATGAATCGTTTGAACTGGCTGTGGAGCTCGAGAGAAACAATGACAATGTCAGGGCTTTTAAGTTGAGCCGGAATTATGGCTCCAATTACGCCGTTTTTGCCGGCCTGAGTCTGAGCAGAGGTGCTTGTGCCACCTTCATCCCGGATGATGAACAACTGCCATACTCTAAGCTGGTGGAGATGTACCGGTTGTGGAAAGCGGGAGAAAAGGTCATTGTGCCTTACCGCACCGGTCGGAATGACGGCTTCATGACCAATCTTGCCGCACGTACATTCTACAGTATCATCAACCGTATGTCTGAGGTGCGGTTCCCGAAGGGTGGTGCAGACGCCTTTCTGATTGATCGTGAATTGATTGATCTGCTGAATGATAGAATTCATCCGATCAACACGGCAATAATACCTGAGGTGTTGAGACTTGGATTCAGTCCCTGTTTTATCCCCTATGAGAGGGTGAGGGGAACAAACGTGAAGTCGCGCTGGACCCTGAAGAAGAAGATGCGTTTTTTCAAGGATATTTTCTTTTCAGGCTCAACCTGGCCGATAAGGATCATAACCTGGTTGGGATTTATCTTCGCGGTTCTGGCGTTTTGCATGATAATATTTTACGGTTACATAGCCATCTTTGGCAACCCTGACTTCTGGGGCGAGAAGCTCCCGGGATGGACTTCAACTGTAGTCATAATCTCTTTTTTCTCAGGGATCACTCTCTTTTCACTTGGCATCATTGCCGAGTATATCTGGCGCATCTATGAAGAGGTAAAGGGGCGGCCAGGGTATATTATCAGGAAAAAGAAGGATGAGGGAGATAAGCAGGAAGGTAAATAGCTTCAGCATATTCGTTGTTGTTGCCGGCGCCGTGACACTGTCTTACATGTTGCTGTTCCGGCCGATAACCTATGAGGCACAGGGTGACTTCCCGGCTTATCTTGACCTTGCCCGGCAGATCTTCAATATGCCCGGTGCCACGGACACCGATCTGAGTCACCGTTCACCATTGTATTCAATTATCCTCGGTCTTTTTCTGCTGGTTTTTGGTGAGCCTCATTACACGAATGCTCTTCTCGTCTTACAATATACGCTGATTTTTGCATCCTCTCTGCTGATCTACCGGATCACCCGGAGGCTGACGGAGAGCAATATGGCTGCCATGATTGCAGGCATGGCCGGTATCTTTAATCTGACAGTCATCTTCTTTGGGTTCATGATACTGTCAGAGACGCTGGCCCTGTTCCTGTTCACCCTGATGGCCTGGCTGCTGCTGAGACATTACCGTGACGGCAGTCCATGGATGGTCACGTTTGCCGGGCTGACGGCAGGAATGCTGATACTGACCCGGTTCAACATGATCGGCATACCTGTGGTTGTGGTGGCGTTGTTGGTACTGA
>JAAZAP010000185.1 GCA_012514255.1 Bacteroidales bacterium
CGAGCTCCATTCCGTTGACAAACTGGGAGATCACCGATCCGAACCTGATTCCATTGACTTCCTTGTGCTCCCTGACAAATGATTCAACCTCCATCTCCTGTCCCATTTGGCTGACTGTCTGGGTTGACTTAAGGGTAAGGAAGGTATCCTTGTCAATGAATATCGTTGTTACAGAACCGTCAGCAACGGTGACAGCAAGCTTGTATGCGGGCTTGCCTTCAACCTCCTCCTCGCCTTCGAGGGCGACCTTGCCTTCCTTGAAAGCATTCATGAAGGAGTCATTGAACATGTTGTATTCCTGTACACTGCCCAATTGCTCTGCCGGGATCTCAACAGGATCTGTCGCACCTGTGAGAGGATTGACCATGTATCCCTTTTCACCATCAAAGACAATGACTATCTCCATCCCGTTATACTCCTGAAGGACCTTCACCTTGTTAGGCCGCTTAACCATGATGGTCAGAGGTAGTTCCATGCCCATCTGGCTTGTCTTACCCTGTATGATCATCGTCTGTGCCTTCTCAAGATTCTCCAGACCGTTGGCTGCATAGTACTTGTTTGCAATCTCGTCCAGCGTCTGGGCACTGCAGACCGATGCCATCAGAATAGCTGCCAGAAGAAAAATCGACTTTTTCATAACATTTTGTTTGTTTGATTATTAAAAGGTGTTAATTGTAGCTCTTATTAAGGTTAATTTATGAAGCAGGTCATCAAGCAGATCGAGTCTCAGCATATTTGCTCCGTCTGAGAGTGCAGTAGCCGGCTCCGGATGTGTCTCAATGAAAATGCCATCAGCACCAGCCGCAATGGCACATCTGCCAATTGTCTCTATCATGTCAGGCTGTCCGCCCGAAACGCCGCCTTCCTGGTTGGGTTGCTGCAGGGAGTGGGTGATATCCATTACCACCGGAGCCCCTGTCTTCTGCATTACAGGAATGTTACGCATATCCACAACCAGGTCATTATAGCCAAAGAAGCTGCCTCTTTCGGTAAGAATGACCCTGTTATTCCCTGATTCCCTGATCTTTTCCGCTGCGAAGCGCATTGAGGCTCCTGAGAGGAACTGACCTTTCTTCACGTTGATCACCATACCCGTTTCTGCAGCAGCAACCAGCAGATCGGTCTGCCTGCAGAGAAATGCCGGTATCTGCAGCATATCAACATATCCGGCTGCTATCCTGGCCTCTTCGGGAGAGTGGATATCAGTGACCACCGGAACGGAATACCTGGTCCGTACCTCGGCCAGTATCTCCAGTGCCTTTTCATCACCGATCCCCGTGAAGGAATCAAGCCGGGACCGGTTCGCTTTGCGGTATGACGACTTGAATACCAGGGGGATCCTGTACTTATCGCTCAGCTTTGTTAACTCTGAGGCTACCCGGAATGTCATCTCTTCCGACTCAACTACACAGGGGCCGGCAAGTAGCAGGAAATTACCCTCTTCGATGTATTTCAGTAACGGAATGTTCAGCTCACTGACTTTCATGGCCTAAATTTACTAAATGTTTTCCTTGTTTTTCCTGCTGTAATTATAAATTTTTTTCCATCTGGCTTCCATTTGCTTACGGATTTCAAGCTCCCGTGCATTGTTGCCGGGCTCATAGAAGATGGTGCCGGCAATCTCATCCGGAAGATAGTTGTCCTCTACAAAATTGTCTTCATAATCATGCGCATACATGTATCCCTTGTGATATCCAAGGTCTTTCATCAGCCGCGTGGGTGCATTACGGAGGTGAAGCGGCACGGAGAGATCGCCATGCTGATGCACCGCACCGATGGCTTTCTCAATGGACATGTATGAGGCATTGCTCTTTGGTGAGGTGGCGAGATAGACGGCGGTCTCGGAAAGTATTATCCTGGATTCAGGCCAGCCGACAAGATTGACCGCATTGAAACAGGCCTGTGCCAGCAGAAGTGCGTTGGGGTTGGCGAGCCCGATATCCTCTGCAGCCAGGATTACCATTCGTCGGGCAATGAATTTCACATCCTCACCTCCCTCAACCATCCTGGCAAGCCAGTAGATGGCTGCATTGGGGTCGGAGCCGCGGATCGACTTGATGAATGCCGAGATTATATCATAATGCTGCTCCCCGTTCTTGTCATAGAGAGCCAGGTTCTGCTGAACATGGCTTAGCACGAGCTCGTCAGTGATGACAATCTCTTCACTGCCTTTTTCTGCCTCCAGTGATACAGCCAGTTCAAGGGCATTATAGAGCTTCCGGGCATCCCCGCCGCTGATACGTATCAGTGCCTCGTACTCATCCACCCTGATCCTGTACTGTGAGAGATAGTAGTCATTCGCCAGGGCATGGTCGACCAGTTTCTTAAGTATTTCATCATCAAGAGGTTTAAGTACGTAAACCTGGCAGCGGGAGAGGAGGGGGGAGATAACCTCAAAGGAAGGATTCTCCGTGGTGGCGCCTATAAGGGTAATCACTCCCTGTTCCACGGCGCCAAGCAGTGAGTCCTGTTGCGATTTGTTGAAGCGGTGTATCTCATCAATGAAGAGTATCGGATTGGGCTTGCCAAAAAACTGCTGGCTCTTTGCCTTTTCTATGGTCTCACGCACCTCACGGACGCCACTGTGGACAGCGCTTAACTGGAAGAATGACCGCTCCAGCTTCGATGCAACTATTCTTGCAAGGGTGGTCTTACCAACTCCCGGTGGACCCCACAGGATAAATGAAGGGACATTTCCCGATTCAATCACCTTCCTCAGAACCCCGTCACCGCCAACCAGATGCTCCTGTCCGGCAAATTCATCAAGGGAACGGGGCCGTAATCTGTCCGCAAGTGGCTGATTTGAAAACATATGACTATTTTATGGTTTAGAATGCAAATTATCACAATAATCCCATCTATCGTCATGTTTTTTCGGTTATTGGTGGAAAATATTTTCCCGGATTCAAATAAATTAATACTTTTAGCAGTAAAATTTCATATCACGCATACTGTTTGTCTTAAGAATTCGTTTAGTAACAGGATATTATCAAATTCCGGTAACTATGAGAAAACCTCTGCTGATCATCTTAATCATTCTTGCAGTACTGTTGTTAATACCGGCTGTGAGCTTCATCAGATGGGCTTTTCAGGAGAAGAAGCCGATGGATGTTGTTATACTTGACAAAACTGTTCCCACACTTGACAGGTTGGGTCACCGCTCATTTATTTATACCCTTACCAACGCGAGATTCGTAAAAGGAGAAAAGGGGGGAAGCTATTCCGCCGGCAAAGATTACTATGGGTTTGAGCCTCTCAGGCCTGTCAGGGAAAAACAGTTCAGGAAAAAGGACTTCCGTCTTACTGAACTGATTGACCTTGCTGAAAATAATGACGCACTCTATTACACTGACACGTATGGTGTCTTTTTCAACGACTGGTACCAGGGGATCAAGAAGACCCGGAGATCACGCAAACTATACGGTGGACTCAATAACAACGACTATCTCCTCATGGTTGAAATGAAAAGGAGAGACAAGCTGGTTATTCTTGAATACAATACATTCGATTATCCTACAGCACCCCTCGAGAAGTTCAAGACAGAGGAACTGCTGGGAATCACCTCCACCGGATGGACAGGCCAGTATTACAGGTCACTTGACACACTTTCACAGCATGGCGCACCTGCATGGATGCCTGCACAGTACCGGAAACAGTACCGCGAACCATGGACCTTCACCAGACCGGGTGTCGTACTGCTGAATGAGCACAGCATCATTGTCCTTGAAGAGGGCAAACACCTGAATGCAGCAATGCCAATGATAAAAACCTCTTCCACGCACGCGGAAAGATTCGGCCTTCCGGCTACGGTTGCATTTGCGAATAGTTTTGATATTATTGATGCGGGAAGCAATAACGTTCTGTCTGAATTTGTGTTGAATACAACTCCTGCCGGTGATACCCTCCTCTCTGTCAATGAGCTGACCCCTGTGTTCCCGGCTGTGATACAGGAACCCCTGGTACAACGTACCTATTATTTCTCAGGCGATTTTGCCAATAATGACATACCATTCTGGACAGCCAAATTGAAGAATATTCAGAAAGGAGCAAAAACACTCCTTTATTCCGATCATGAGAATGACCCGAAAAGCTTCTTCTGGATCTATTACAAGCCTCTGATAACCTCGATCTTTGAGGAGTACTACACGGAAAAAGAGTAAGATGATCTTCCGCCGTATTGAGAGGGTGCCCTTATGAGACACCCTCTTTTGTTTCATGTGGTTTCCGGCAGATGTCAGAGGTAAACACTATCCGGTCAGGATGTGTTATATGAAATATAGATCATATCTTTATGTCTCCTTTTATGAAAGCAACTATAGTACAATGCAACCTGAAATGGGAGGAGAGGGATGCCAACCTGGCGCATATCTCCTCATTGCTTGATGCTGCTTCACCGGGTGGCGGATTAGTGGTACTGCCTGAGATGTTTACCTCCGGATTTACAATGAATCCTGAACCACTGGCCGAAGGTATGGACGGTCAAACGGTTATGTGGATGAAGGAACGTGCCGCAACAGGAGGTTTTGCCCTCTGCGGATCAGTAATAACAGGCGAGGAGGGCAGATACTTCAACCGCCTGATCTTTGTTACCCCTGACGGCGAGGTGACATATTACGACAAGCGTCACCTGCACACAATGAGCGGGGAGCATACAGTATACAGTCGTGGCAATAAGCGCGTTGTGGTGCCTTACCGCGAGTTCAGCTTCAACCTGCAGGTATGCTATGATCTGCGATTCCCGGTCTGGTCAAGGAACCGCGGCGACACCGATGTTATAATATATTCGGCAAACTGGCCCTCCGTGCGCAGCTCAGTATGGAAGGCATTGCTGGTGGCCAGGGCTATTGAGAATCAATGTTATGTGATAGGAGTGAATCGTGTGGGTGCCAATCCCGACGGCACTGACTACACCGGTGATTCGGCCATCATTGGCCCGAAAGGCGAGCTTCTGGCCTCCCTTGAACCCGACGTCGAGGGTGTTGTCTCCGCTGTACTCTCGCGGGAAGCGCTTGACAAATACCGGGAGGATATGCCCATCTGGCGCGATGCTGATCCGTTTGAATTGTTGTAGGCAGTGGGCAATAGGCAATAGTGAATTTACTGCTGATCATGTAGTTACTTGATGTGTTGTCAACACTCGTGCCTTTTGCCTCTTGCCTTATGCCTGCTGACTGCCGGCTGCTGACTGCTGACTGCTGACTGCCGGCTGCCGACTGCTGACTGCCGACTGCTGACTGCCGACTGCTGACTGCCGACTGCCGACTGCTGACTGCCGACTGCCGACTGCTGACTGGAAACTAGCCCGGCCTCAAAGCCCGGAAGAGCACCTCCGCCGGGTGAAGGGTTTTCCTGCCTGTGCCGTCCTTTACCTGGTGACGGCAGCTGGTGCCGGGAGCAACGATAATGGTGGTGTCAGATGCCTTCCGAACTTCGGGAAACAACACCAGCTCACCAACCTTCTGAGAGAGGTCAAAATGCTCCTTCTCATACCCGAATGCGCCGGCCATACCGCAGCATCCCGACGGAATCTCCCTGACCTTATAGTTCACGGGTATACCCAGCGCAGCCAGCACGGGTGCAGAGGTGGTGACAGCCTTCTCCTGGCAGTGGACGTGAACAAGTACCTCGGCAGGCTCATCTGTAAACATCTTGCTCGTTATCCTTCCCGCACTGAATTCCATGGTAATGAACTCCTCAAGAGTATATGTATATTGCGCCAGTCTCAGTGCCTCCGGCCGGTGTTTATCACCGGCCAGACCGGGGAACTCATCCCTGAAACCCAGTATCGCCGAAGGTTCGATACCCACCAGGGGACGTCCCTCGCCTACCAGCGGCGAGAATATCTCAATGTTTTTGATGATCAGTTTCCTGGCTTTGCGCAGAAAACCCTTGGAGATGTATGTCCGGGCGCTGGCGGCATTGGCGGTGACGGTGATACGATAACCCAGACGGGTGAGCAACCGGGCAGTGGCAATGCCGGCATTCAGATCATTATGATCAGTGAACTCATCCACAAAGAGGTATACCTCACCCATGGGGGTAGCCGGATTAAGTTGTGCCAGGTTCTTTTTCAGCCACCGCCTGAAGGTCACCGGAGCCAGCTGAGGTATGCTCCGGGCAGGTGCAAAGCCGGTTACCTTCTTGATCATCAGTGATGTGAGGCTGTTGGAAGCAAAGAGGTTAAAGATGCCGGGGATAAAGGAGAAGAGGCTGTAGATCTTCGGCAGCGAGGCTATAAGCCGCGTGCGCAGCGACGGCGGATGCACATCGTTATAGTGTTGCAGGAACTCCGACTTCAGCCTGGCGATGTCAACGCCCGAGGGACACTCACTCAGGCATCCCTTGCATGCCAGGCAGAGATCCAGGATATCATAGATCTCGCGGTTGTCCCACGGATTGTCCCTGTCGGCATACAGCATCTCCCTCATAATGTTGGCACGTGCCCGAGTGGTAAGCCGCTCGTCGCCCGTGGCCATATAGCTCGGGCACATGGTGCCGCCCATGGCGCTGCTCTTGCGGCAGTCGCCCGACCCGTTGCACTTCTCTGCTGCACGCACCACACCCCCGCTGTCAGAGAAGTCATAATATGTCTTTAGCTCGGGTGTTGGCCTGCCTGGTTCATAACGGAGTGAGCAATCCATGGGAGGTGTATCGGTAATCTTTCCCGGGTTGAGTATGCCGTGTGGGTCAAAGCACTCCTTGATACGCCTGTTAAGCTCATAGTTATGCTGGCCGATGATCAGCGGAATGAATTCTCCACGCAGCCTGCCATCGCCATGCTCACCGCTCATTGATCCCCTGTACTTCCTGACTATGCGGGCTGTCTCTTCCGCAATGGTGCGGAGAAGCTTTGCCTCTTCAGCATCCTTAAGGTTGATGAGAGGCCTGATGTGAAGCTCTCCTGTTCCTATATGTGCATGATATACAGACTCTTTGCCGTATGAGGCAAGCATCTCTTCAATATCCTCAACAAAATCACCCAGCCTGTTTACGTCAACGGCACAGTCCTCTATCAGCGAAATGGGCTTGGCATCACCGGGAATGTTTGACAGGATGCCCAGTCCGGCCTTGCGCAGGTCCCAGATCCTCTTCACATCATCGCTCCAGACGAGAGGGAAGGCATATCCCAGTCCCTCAGCCTGCATCTCAGCCTCCATCATGCGGGCTGAAGTGATTATCTCCTCCCGGTTGTCGGCACAGAACTCAACTATCAGCAGTGCCCTTGGATCGCCTTCAATGAAAAACCTGTTGCGTTTCTGACTTTCCACGGAGGCAGCAAGCGATAATATGTTATTGTCGATCAGCTCCACTGCCCACGGCCTGTGCTTCAGGGCAATGAGGTTGGCCTGGAAGGCCTCCCTGCGATGCTTCAGGTGAACGCACGACAGTGCCTTCACCGGCGGCGGGAGTGGTACCAGACCCATTTTTACCTCCGTGATCAGTGCCAGGGTGCCCTCGGAGCCGGTGATCAGCCGTGCCAGGTTTATACCCCGGCCTGTACCCGGCGTGAAAGGCTCACTGTAAACCAGGTCATCAAGGGCATAGCCAGTGTTGCGGCGCGGAATGGTGAAGTCAGGGTAATCAAGCCTGATGGCATCACGGTTCTCTGGATCTGACATGATGCGGTCAATCTCCCTGTATATCTCTCCTTCAGCAGTTTGAAGCGTGCATTTCTGCCTGTATTGCTCCTCGTTAAGCTCTCCGAAGGTGACCTCCGAACCGTCATGGAGAATGACTTTTACTTCGATAATGTGATCCCTGACCGAACCATAGACCAGTGAGTGCAGTCCGCAGCCGTTGTTACCTATCATGCCTCCCATGTTGCACCTGTTGGAGGTTGATGTCTCCGGTCCGAAGAGAAGCCCGTAACTGCGGAGAAGGGCATTGAGCTCATCGGGGACCACCCCCGGCTCCATTCTGACCCATCGCTCTTCAGCGTTGATCTCCAGGATTTTACTGAAATGGCGCGAGAGATCGGCAACAATCCCCGAACCAACTACCTGGCCTGCCAGTGACGTTCCTGCTGCCCGCGGAATGATGCCTGTGCGGTGCTTCGCGGCAAACGCCAGTAACCTTTTTATATCTTCAGCATTGCACGGATATACCACTGCAAGAGGCTCCTCACGGTAGATGGATGCATCGGTGGCATACATTAGCCTTGAGCTCCTGTCAGTGCGTACCTCGCCCTCGAAGCCCAGGTTAAGCAAACCTTCGGTTGTCACTGTGAGTAGTTCCTCCATGAATGCAAATTCCGGATCAAAAATAGGGATTTGACGGCTTCGCGGCGGAGCCGCAAAGTCGTTTTCGAAAAAAAACACCTAAAATTTGAAAATTCTGACTTTAATCATATAGGTGACAATTGCGGGATTACACTTTTTTCGTACTTTTAACCCGACGCAAATAATTAACTAAATTATTGATATCCAATGGAATTGCTTGAACAGATCAAAATGAATGCCAAAAGGCATAACAAAAAAATAGTATTGCCCGAGGGAACGGAGGAGAGGACTCTGAAGGCGGCGGACGCAGTGCTGGCCGAAGACATAGCACGAATCACACTGCTCGGGAATCCCGGTGAGATAATGGCATTGGCAGACTCGTTTGGTCTGAAGAACATAGGTAAGGCAGAGATAATAGATCCGGTTGATCATCCGAAGAAGAAGCAGTACATCGATCTGATGGTTGAACTGCGTAAGAACAAGGGACTTAACGTTGAGGAGGCATCTAAGCTGATAGAGGATCCGCTTTACCTGGGAGTAATGATGATCAAGAGCGGCGACGCTGACGGTGAAGTGGCAGGAGCAAGGAACACCACCGGCGATGTACTAAGGCCGGCATTTCAGATTGTTAAGACCGCTCCGGGAATCTCAGTGGTCTCGGGTGCATTCATTATGATATTGAAGGATAAGGAGTTCGGTGCAGACGGTATCATAGTCTTCGCCGACGGTGCAGTCCATCCCGATCCGACAGACAGGGAACTGGCCGAGATAGCTGTGGCCACGGCCCGCACAACTAAAACTATCGTGGGTATTGATCCCAAGGTTGCCCTGCTCAGTTTCTCAACCATGGGCAGCGCAAAGCACCCGCTGGTTGACAAGGTGGTGAGTGCCACGAAGATGGCAAGGGAGATGGCTCCGGAATTCATGTTTGAGGGTGAGCTTCAGGCTGATGCAGCACTGATTGAAGCCATAGGGCAGAAAAAGGCTCCCGGCAGCAAGATAGCAGGCAGGGCCAATGTCCTCGTGTTTCCTAACCTC
>JAAZAP010000186.1 GCA_012514255.1 Bacteroidales bacterium
AGCGTGTATTTTTGCAGCCTGTCAGGCTCCGGGGAGAGAGTGATTACCCTGTTGTCAAAATATACTTTATACTTCAGCATATGGACGAAACCGCTAAGAAAACCGCAGAATACCTACTGCAAATTAACGCAATTAAATTGCAACCGGCAAAACCTTTTACCTGGGCTTCCGGGTGGAAGTCGCCCATCTATTGTGACAACCGTAAAACCCTATCCTTCCCTGAGGTTCGCGGTTTTATCCGTGACTCCTTCAGCGACAGGGTCAGGGAGCTCTACCCGGAGGCTGACCTGATTGCCGGGGTGGCAACAGGCGCCATAGCCCACGGGGCACTTGTGGCTGACAGGACCGGATTGCCGTTCATCTATGTACGGTCAGGAGCAAAGGACCACGGGTTGGGGAACCAGATAGAGGGTCATTTTGAGTCGGGGCAGAAGGTGGTTGTTATAGAAGATCTTATCTCCACCGGCGGAAGCAGCCTGGGAGCAGTCAGAGCACTCCGTGAGGCAGGGTGCGAGGTGCTGGGTATGATTGCAATATTTACCTACGGGTTTGCAAAGGCTGTTGATGCCTTCACAGCTGAACAGTGCAGGCTTGACACCCTCAGCAGCTACAGTGTGCTGGTGGATATGGCTGCCGAATCAGGATATATAACGCAGAGCGATATTGAGACACTGAAACAGTGGCGCCGGGGACCGGCTGAATGGGGAAGGTGACCACATTATTCAGACCGGAGGAGGCAGGGATGCATGATGGATGTACGGACCCGGTGCCTGCGCCGGGAGACTGAATGAAATAATCTACTAAGAAAAAAATAAACTAACCGGGATGAGTCCGATGACAACATACACCAGCAGAAGGGGAGAGGTTCCCTGCGGTGACAGTGATCTTTATGCTTTTTTGACTGACATGAGGAATTTCAGTTCGGTGATATCTGGCGGAACGGTGACTGAATGGGAGGCTACCGAGGACCGGTGCAGATTCAAGGTTGATGGTGTGGGCCGGGTAACCGTCTCACTGTCAGAGGCCCTGCCTCATTCAATGATAACCTATGAAGCGGAGTCATTCCTCACCGGCAAGGTGAAGGTGAGGGTTAACATAGAGTATATCAGTAATATGAGGTCTGCCGTGAGAATAGACACCGGCCTGAACATGAATCCTTTGATGAAGATGATAATCGGTGATGCCGCCGGGAAGTATATGGAGAGCCTGATGGACATAATTGAGTCATACGGAGGGTATGACAGGGTCAGAGGATGTAATCAATCTCCCTGAAGGCGTACTGGCGCGTAACATTGTTCCTCTTTCTGACAGACAGCATCCCGTCAGGCATGACTCTTTCAATCATGCCCTCGAATATCCCTTCACAGTCCGAGAATTTATGCCATGCACCTGCCCTGAAGAGCAGAGCGTGATACTCCTCTTCCAGCATGCTGACGTCACCCCTGATGACCATTTTATATCTTTTGTCAAGAAAGGAGATGAGCTCACCGGTGATGGCCTCCAGATCATGGTCCCTGCCGGTGATCTGTTTTAGAGATACGGGATTGGGGGCATCACTCCTGAAAACGGTCTGGTTGACATTCAGTCCTATGCCTGCGATGGAGGTGCCCAGCGTCTCACCCATGATGCTGTTCTCAATCAGTATGCCTGCAATTTTGTCATTGCCTGCATAAATGTCGTTGGGCCATTTTATCCTGGCTTCCGTGGTATGGAGTGATACCAGGTCATGCACGGCCAGGGAAACCATACGCGATATTACGAACTGGTCGGCTGGCCTGACCATGACCGGATAAATTATAACACTCATAATCAGGTTTTTACGCGGCTCGCTCTCCCATATGTTACCCTGCTGGCCCCTGCCGCTCTCCTGGTATGAGGCAGTAATCACCGAACCTTCGGCAGGGACTGTCTCCCTGAGCAGCCCTGCCGCCACTGAATTGGTTGATGACACTTTTTCAAAGTGCCTGACATCTGTCCCTATAATCATGATAATCAATCTTATGGCAGTCCTCGTCTGAGCATCAGCAGGAGTCGTGCAT
>JAAZAP010000187.1 GCA_012514255.1 Bacteroidales bacterium
ATGGATTCAACGGCAACGAACTCCAGCGGATGGGTCGCTTCCTTGATTGTAAGGTTGCCCCTGATAACCAGTTTACCGTCGGTGTTCCTGTTGCTGCCGGTAATGACAAGCCTCGAAAGCGGATATCTCTCCACCCCGAAGAAATCGTCCGACTTCAGATGACCAACCAGCCTTTCGCGCATCTTTTCATCCTTCACGTCGCTGTTCTTAATGCTGTTCATGTCAACTATGAACTCGCCTCCGGTAATGGCGTCGCCGTTGAAAGAGAGCCATCCGCTTTTAAGATCTATTGTTCCCGTATGCTCACTGCCCACGATTTTGTTTCCTTTCCATTCAATCAGGGTAGTCGCGGCATCCGCCTCAAGCTTTTCCTGTGCCGGGAGCATGGTAACCGTAACTATTGATACCAGTATTATCAGAAATGTCTTTTTCATCTTATTCATTGTTTGTTCAGATGAACAACGGCCAGACCACATGTTTTGTTCAACAATAGTTACTCAAACGGACGCAAGCCCGCAGAACACAATAAGTTAAGGTGTTGATTTTCAGATGCTGCGGATATTCATCCCACCACTGACCTCAAAGATGGTTCCCGAGGAGAACGACCAATCGCCCCGTGCCAGTGAAGTCACTGCCTTTGCCACATCCTCCGGTGTGCCCCACCGTTTCTGCGGAACAAGTCCTTCGGTAATGAGCCGTTCAAATTTATACTTGCTTCGGGTTGCCATCTCGGTCTTTATAAGGCCGGGTCTGATCTCATACACATTGATGCCCTCTTCGGAGAGTCTGTCGGCAAAGACGAGGGCTGCCATGCTGAGTCCGGCTTTTGAGACGCATACATCAAGACCATGAGTGAATGATGTATATGAAAGGAAGGATGTTACGAACATTATTGCGGGCTTGTAGCCCGGGACTTTTTCATTCAGCCATATCATCTCTTTTGCTACGCGTCTGGCGAGGAATACCGGGCCACGAAGGTTTACTCCCATCACGCGGTCAAAGGACTCCTCATCCATGTCAAGCAGGTCATGGCGTTCTATGGGAGCTATCCCGGCATTGTTCACCAGCAGGTCTATTCTGCCGTAGCGTTCAAGAATATTTGAGATGGCCTCATCATGCAGATCAGTGCGTGCCACATCGAGGCCTACGGGAAAGAACTGTGCCCCCCGTTCCCCTATCTCAGGCTGCAGTGATAGCATGCATTCGCTGTCAGAGGTACGCGAAATTGCTGCTATATCAAACCCCTCAGCAGCCAGTGACAGTGAGACGGCCCTGCCTATCCCCCTGCTGGCTCCCGTAATTATGGCTACCGGTTTTAAGTTCATATGTCAACACTGGTTATAGGATCAAGGCTTTTTCTTAAGGGTAAGGAGTATTTCACACTCACCCCTTGCATCGGCATCGGCAATCAGGTAGTTACTCTGGTTGATAGACGCCATGATATATTTCTCTTTCTTCCCGTTGAACAGCAGCTCACCCGGAACATAGTTGCCGGGAACAGGAAGTGAAAGCTGGATATACTCATAGCTGCCCTCAAGGTTGATAGTAAGCTTATCCCCTTTTATGTTGTAAGCATATCTCACAAATGCGCCTGAGCTTTTGTAGCCAGCCATTACTTCGGCTTTTTCTATTCCGGCGGTTATCCATTTAGGGCAGAGCCGAAGTCTTCGGAAGAGCTTGTCCCTGTCCTGTATCCCGGCCAATCCCTCAACGAAGGCATAGAGCATGGCCGACGAACCCCAGCCGTCAGTGGGTTTGGCTTCGGGAGAGGTGCTTGTCTCAACTGATGAGGGTCTGCCGTCAGGGAAGTACCAGAGGTATGTCTCGCCGTTGCGCGAGATCAGGTCATAGTAGCGCATCAGTATATCAATGCCATACTGTTCGAACCCGTATTCGAGGGCTGCGCGGGCCAGCTCGCCGCCGGTCAGTGGCATTATTCCTCCGTTGCAATAGGCGCCTCGCGCCAGCTTGTAGTCGCCGAATATGCCGGCGGGGAAAGGCGGGTCAATGGAGAACCATTCAGCAAAGGCGGTGGTTGTCTCTCGCCTCCTTATATATTCATTAATAATTGCCGTGGCTATGCGGGGTGAGGCAGCACCCCTGTTTATTGCGGCAGGATTGCTCAGGCTGAGCTGGCTGGCCTCATCAATGCCATCAATGGTGACCGGGGTCTGCTTGACGAAGTGCGTATAGAACGATCCGTTGAAACAGACGGTGTTCAGACTCTTGCGAAGTCTCAGTGCACGGTCGCGCCATAATGCTGACCTCACCTTGTCACCGAACATGTTGTACCAGTGCGACATGAAATGGAAGACCTCGTAATAGCCGCTGTTGTCACCGTGGAAATAACCCCAGTAAGTATTATCATCTATCTGGAACTGCAGCCAGTCGTGCTGCCCGGCGGTATAGGCAAAATCCCACGTATCAATTGTATAGGGCCTGCGGAAGAGATACTTCTCCCTGTCGAAGTAGCGGCCGTCCATAACATAGGAGAGGGCTCTCTCAAAGGAGGGCATTAGGTTGCGAATGAAACTGTCGTCGCCGGTGGCCTGCCATGCCAGCCAGGCAGCCTTGATGAACCTGAACTCGGTGTCAGCCTCCACCGGGGTCCTGACATACTTGGTCCAGTTCTCCCTCTCACAGGGGAGTTTCTCGGGGAAGGTTGTAAAGTAGTCAAATATGCGGCCGTTGCGCGCCTGGTTGTCTGCAAAGTGCCTGACCACCGAGAGGAGATCCTCTTCGGTGTAGCGCAATGCCCTCATCATGTCTGAATAATTCCTTATCCATACTGACCGGGCATCGGGAGACCTGTACCCCCTGATCCTTTCACCATCAATATTAAGTTCAAGGAGGTCCTGTTCAAGGAAGCGGCTTATCCGCGGGATAAGCTCATCAAATGCCGGAGTTCCAGTTCTGACGTACATTACCGGTCTTTTGGAGTTAGGTTAAGTGGCGTTAAAATTAGCAATTAATTTCCTTCATCAGCCCGTTCGGCCTCAATTTCTTCATCATCGGACTCCTCCTCCTCTTCCCTTTCATAAAAGGGAACTGGTCTCTGCGGACCCTCAGCCCGGTACCACACCGCCATGATCACTCCGGCTGCCGCGCCGAGCATATGAGACTCCCATGATATCTCGAGCCTGAATCCCGGGAAAATACCCCATACCATCTCACCGTAGACGAAGGCCACCAGCAGTGAGAGAGCCATAAGGGGTATATGGCGCCTGATGATGCCGCTCACGAAGAGGAAGGAGGCCAGGCCGTAAACGATACCGCTGGCCCCGATATGCCATGCCGGCCTGCCGGTAATCCATACAGCCAGTCCGGTCAGCAGGGTAACCCAGAGAAGTACCCTGAAGGAGACCTCGGAATAAAAATAGAAAAGGGCAGTACCAAGGATGAACAGGGGAATAGTATTGTTGAAAAGATGTCTGAACCCGGAATGGATGAAGGGTGAAGTAATAATACCGGAAAGCGCGGTGAGCCTTCCAGGGAAGATGCCCAGAAAGTGGAAATTGGTTTCAAACAATAATTCTGCTCCCTTAATAAGCCACATGAAGGCCACAAGCATAAAGGGCACAAGCATGCTCAGCAACAGACGTCTTTTCTCAGCCTCCGGG
Organism: Bacteroidales bacterium; assembly: GCA_012514255.1. The sequence continues at coordinate 3,621 of JAAZAP010000187.1, forward strand.
GATCTCTCCGTCATGACCTTTCATCAGATGAGTCACTTAACGGTCGCGCCCCGGGTATCGTATGCCCGCCTTGCGCCGTACCTCATCAAGGGTGCGGGCCAGCGTCAGGCTGAAGGAGAGGGGGACGACAGCGCTCCCGGTCAGTCCCCTGTCAAGGCAGCTCATCACCTCGGCAGCCTCATACTGGTATCCCTGGGCGGGAGGAGTGAAGATCCGGTTGTCAACATCACCCGGCAGCTCTATTATCATGTGCTGGTTCCTGTCGCGCCCACGGGTGAGTATCAGGTTACCGTTCTCACAGTTGAACTCCGTGGCAATTCCGCCCATGTTTGCAAATGAGCTGTACGCTTCGGCCATGCGGCCGTCGCTGAACCTGAAGATCATGGCGGTGCTCTCATCAGCGCCCGTAGGTGCAAAGAGCGAGACAGCGCTGACCGACTCGGGCTCACCCATGTACCTGAGTATGTCCATCACCGGGTAAATGCCAATGTCAAGCAATGATCCACCTCCCAGGGCCAGGTTATAGGTACGTAAATCCGGATCATATGGTGAGACAAATGCGAACTTGCCCCGCATGTGAAGCAGTTTGCCCATTTTGCCGCTCTTCAGTATCTCCTCAGCCTTCAGATAGGATGGCTGAAAAGGAGGCCAGAGAGCCTCCATCAGAAAGAGACCACTTCTGCGCGCTTCATCAATCATCTGCGATACCTCCGCTGCATTGACTGACATCGGCTTCTCACAGATGACATGCTTGCCGTTCTGAAGGGCCATGAGCGTGTGCTCAAGATGAAACGAGTGCGGTGAGGAGATATATACCACTTCCACTCCCGGATCTGCCAGCATCTCCTCATAACTGCCATAGTGCTTGCGGAACCCGAATTCTCCGGCAAACTGCTCCGCCCGGCCGGCATCACGTGACCCCACCGCATAAAGATTCGCATTGTCAAGCAATATCAACGCCCGCGCAAATTTGTGGGCTATGTTGCCCGTCCCGAGTATTCCCCAATTATAGGCCTTCATGTCTCAATTTTTTATAAAGTTAGTCATTCCTGACCTAACTAACCGCCATCCTTCTGATCTGTTCAATCATATCCGGAAAAAATATTTTTAAAATTTCACTTCTATGTATTGCATGGTATTATTTATTTTATATATATTTGCATTATCAAATTAACTTGTATTAACAGGTACCTTATAAATAATACGATGAAAATGACGGTCAACATCAATCTCGGGGGGTACGCGTTCAATCTGGATGACGATGCCTACGAGCGGCTCCGGCAGTACATGAAGCGTCTGGAGAAGGAGTTTTCGGGCGAGCCGGGGGTAAGGGAGATAATGTCAGATATTGAAGGAAGGATATCTGAGCTGTTCAGGATGAGGTTAAGCAGCTACAAGCAGGTCATCACGATGAAGGATGTTGAGGAGGTGATGTCCATACTTGGTTCGCCGGAGGACATCAGTGGTGGAGAGCCGACAGGTGAAGTGCCTCCGCGTTCACAGCGGAGGATGTACCGTGATCCTGACAGGCGTATTTTCGGCGGGGTTTGTGCTGGTATCTCTGCCTATCTCGACTGGGATCCACTGATAATGAGGATCATATTTGCGGTGCTGATATTTGCCGGGGGGTTTGGTCTCGGGCTTTACCTGATCCTGTGGATCGTACTGCCTGAAGCAAGAACCACAGCACAGAAGCTTGAGATGCGTGGTGACCCGGTAACTATTGAGAACATCAAGGATTCGGTTAGGCAGGAGTTCAACACCGTAAAGGAGAAAATGAACCTGTGACCCTCGCCGAAGGCTGAAAATGAAGTAAACAAAGAAATTGCCATGAATACGGACAACACAAGAGCACAGATGCGCAAGGGGATCCTGGAGTACTGCATACTGGCAGTCCTCTCGAGGAATTCCTGCTATGCCGTTGACATCATCAATGAGCTTAAGAA
>JAAZAP010000002.1 GCA_012514255.1 Bacteroidales bacterium
CACTTCTGAAATGGCAAATAAATATCGTCCGAATATGATCGCCAATGCCAGGGCAGGAATCATCAGATCGAGGGAGTTACAAATAGCATCCCCTTATTGGGTACGAGTGTTTTAATGAACTTACCCCGATATGGTGGACACAGGAAAAAGCTGATAGAGTAATAACTATCAGGAGAAAGCCATGGACACAGAGAAACGATACACACCGGAGTTTAAGATCGAGACCATCAAGCTGGTGACAGAGCTTGGGCATGATGTGAAGACAGTAGCTCGAGATATCGGAGTTCATGAGAACACGATCTACAAATGGATCCAGAAATATCAAGAAAACAAGGCAGAGCCATTTGTCGGAAGTGGGCATCAACGAACGAAAGAGGCAGAACTGCGGATAGCGAATAAAAAGATAGCGGATCTGGAGCAGGAAGTAGCCATCCTAAAAAAAGCAATCGCCATCTTCTCTCGACCACAGAAATGAAATATGCATTCATGCAAAAATACCGCTCGTGTTACGAAGTCAAGAAGATGGCAAAAGCATTGGAGATATCGCGGAGCGGTTATTACGCCTGGCTTGAGCGTAAGGATAGTCCCAAGAAGCGAGCAGACCAGATGCTGACCAAGCAGATCATGATGATCTTTGAGAGGTCCCGATTGACCTATGGCAGTCCGCGGATCACAGCGCAGTTACACCGTAAGGGATATTGCTGTGGGAAGAACCGGGTTGCCCGTCTGATGCGGCTGAACCAGCTGCAGGCACGGAAACAGAAGAAATATAAGGCAACTACCAACTCAAAGCACCAGTATCCTGTGGCATCCAATCTCTTGCAGCAGAACTTTGTTTCTCATAAGCCCAACACGATCTGGTTGGCCGATATCAGTTACATTCCGACCCAGGAAGGATGGTTATACCTAGCAGGTATCAAAGACATGTGTACCCAGAAGATCGTTGGCTGGTCGATGGATAAATCGATGACCCATGCGCTGGTCATCCAAGCTTTGCAGATGGCATTAAGCAGGCAAAAACCCGATGCGGGCTTGATCTTGCACTCCGATCGGGGAATTCAATATGCATGTGGTGAATACCAAACTTTTCTCCAGGCAAACGATATTTGCTGCAGTATGAGCAGATCAGGTAACCCTTACGATAATGCCCCCATGGAATCGTTCTTCTCAGTATTGAAAACTGAATGGGTACATCACTTTCGTTACAGGACACGATCGGAGGCCAAATCAAGTATATTTGACTATATCGAACGGTTTTATAATCCGTATAGGCTCAATTCCTCAATTGGTTATTCTTCACCTATTGAATTTGAGCAAAACCTATCCGCCATTCCTCGTGTCCTTTATTCTGGGTAAAGCACAGAGGTTCGAAAACAGCCGCGTAGGGCGGATTTCTATATCCGCCAAATACTGGGCGACTCTTACAGAGTGCTTCGCGACCCAATGGGTCGCACCCTACAAATACCCACACCCAACCCTATTTTCAGGCACAGAGGTAGGTCAGGTTTCCATACCTGACCTACAGCTCATCAACCGACATCCTCGGCAGCCGCCAGGGTGTGGCACAGGTAGGGGCGACTCTTACAGAGTGCTTCGCGACCCATTGGGTCGCACCCTACTAATTTCCACGTCCAAACTCTATTTTCAGCCAGTGGTTTGACCTCCTCTCCCACTGGTATCGCGTAGCATGCAGAAGGCAGAGGATAGAGGTGAGGATTTCTTGCCTCGGCTTCGATACCCTGACGGGGACATACGGCCACTCAGCCACCGGATTAAAAAACTCCTCTCCTTACAGGATGCTACGCGACCCCAGCGGGGGACGAGGTCTTAAGACTCACCACCTAAGCCTGAATATATGTAGGTCAGGTATGGAAACCTGACCTACAGCTTGTTGGGCACAATGTCCCGTGATGGGGACTATATACCGGGGCTTCGATCGAATGAGTAGGTCAGGCTTTATTGACCTGTAAAGGTCTGTGCCTGACCTGCTTGGGCGTCCCACTGGGACGCACCCTACAGATAAAGCTGTCCTCAGCAGAATTTACCCAAATTACACTTCATCCACAGCCGTCTGCTTATGCTTCGGCAGAACCAACGCCTGCACCTTGCGGTGTGTCTCCGGCGTACCCAGACCCAGCATACGGTCATTGGGCTTTAATTCAATACTGCCCTTGGGAATCAGGTATTCCTCGTTGCGGGAAATCAGCACGATCAGGTACTCACGCGGCAGGCCGATCTCAAAAATGGCTTTGCCGGCTACCGGCGAATCCGCCTCAATCACCACCTCTTGCAGCAACCCGCGCCAGCCCTGCATGGGTGTGGTCTCCAGCGGGTAGCGCATCTCACGCGGAGACGTGTCTTCCACCTTCATCCATTTTGCCGCCTGCGTGATGGTGGTACCCTGCACCAGAACCGAGGTGATCACCACGAAAAAGACGATATGGAAGAGCAGCCCGGTCTCATCAAGGCCGGCCAGGCGGGGATAAGTTCCCAGGATAATCGGCACGGCACCGCGCAGCCCGACCCATGAGGTAAAGGTTTTCTCCCGTACGGTGAACTTGAACGGGAGCAAGCCGATAAAGACACTGATCGGGCGGGCGATGAAGATCAGAATCAACGACAAAATGAGCCCCGGCACGATCACACCGGTCAGCTGGCTGGGGAAGACAAACAGCCCCAGCGTCAGGAACATGACGATCTGCATCAGCCAGGCCATGCCGTCGTAGAAACGCGCCAGGCTGCGCTTGTGTAAAAAGTCAGCCCGACCCAGTGTCAAGCCCACCAGGTAAACAGCCAGGAAGCTGCTGCCCTTTAGAAAAGTCGTGACGGCAAAGGTGAGCAGCAGTACGCCGAGCGCCAGCACAGGATACAACCCATCATAACCGAGCCTGAGCCGGTTGATGAGAAACAGCAAAACCTGCCCGAACAACAGCCCCAATACAGCGCCAATGACCATCTGTTGGATGAACAGCGGTATCAGACTCCATACGGGCTGTGCGGGGTTCTGGATGAGCTGAATGACGCCGATGGTCAGGAAAATCGCCATCGGGTCGTTGCTGCCGGATTCAAACTCCAGCAAGGCGGAGATGCGGCGCTTCAAGTGCACGCCCTGCGAGTTCAGGATGGCGAAGACAGCCGCTGCATCGGTGGAGGAGGTGATCGCGCCGATCAGCAAGCCCTGCAGCAGGGGGATGTCCAGCAGCAGGTGTGCAGCTACGCCAAGGATTACGGCGGTCAGCAGGACACCCAGCGTTGCCAGCACCACTGATTCCTTGATCACGCCACGGATGCTCTCCCACTCCGTATCCAGACCGCCAGAGAAGAGGATAACTGACAGGGCAAAGAAGCCGATCAGCTGGGTGATGACCGGGTTATCAAAATAGATACCCCCCAGCCCTTCAGAGCCAGCCAGGATGCCGATCAGCAGGAAGACCAGCAGAGCGGGCACGCCGAAGCGGTCTGAGAATTTGGAGGCGACGACGCTCAACAGCAGCAGGAGTGCTGCTGCCAGGAAGATCATCTCAATGGATAATGACAGGTCGGAAATCATGAGTGATGCTTATTTGGCTGTCCTCTCGAAGATTGTGGTTTAGTTCAATTATGATGGGAAAGGGTGGATAATGCAAATCCGGTTTATCCAGGGCAAGCCGTTGGTCTATCCGACCACTGAGCCTGCCGAAGGTGCCCACCAGGGTATCGAAGTGTGAGGATAGTACAGATGCTTCGATACCCTAACGGGCACAGTGTCCCCTGACGGGGACTTACGGCGCTCATTACACGTGCCGCTGCTCAGCCAGCAGCAATATTGCCCCCTCCTGCCTCCCCCATTTTTTCAAAATGGAGGAG
>JAAZAP010000188.1 GCA_012514255.1 Bacteroidales bacterium
GATATTCCTTATCAGGATTGTCTATAATGTCCAGTGAACAGTTTTCTGCAAGCAGCGGGAAAACCTGTACCTCGCTCAGGTCGTTGTAAACAATCATCATGTCAAGAAGGAAAGGCACATAGGCAGAATTGTTGTTGACCAGTATCACCTGCTGTGTGCCGGTAAGCACTCCAAGGCTGGTGTTCAGCTTGGCCGTTACATTGAATGTACCCTTGCGCATATAGATGTGTTTCACCTCTTCATCCTTGCCTGCTGTTACCTCATCACTGCCGTCTCCGAAGTTCCAGGTCACGTTGGTGACACTCTGGCCGTCAGGTATTGAATAGTCTGTGATGGAACAGGAAACTTCGTTGTCAACTCCTTCAGTGACGTTGACGGTATAGGTAATCGTAGGCCTGACGTAACCCTTTGGTATCAGGTAGTAGTGCCAGTTGTTCCAGCCCTCATAAGACTCAAAGCAGGTTAGCTCGAGGAGGTTTTCCTCCACTTTGCGGATTGTGTAGGTGTTGTCCTTTGCCCCGACGTCAAAGCAGGGGAATATTGGCTTCTCACCATTCAGGGTGATGGTATACTTGCCTTCTGCAACTTCAATGATATTAAAGGTGCCGGAAACTGGTGTAGCATAGTCGACATCATAGTCACCCTTGTTTTCACGTGGATTAAGATATATGGAAGCGAGCGCCGGATCATTGGCCCTGTATGCTTTCATGTAACTGACACCCTTATTGTCATACGTTACAACAAATCCGTCGAGTTTGAAGGTGATCTCATCATCCATCAGGCCAGTACCCTCCTTATCATAAGGATTAGCTGCCCACCAGGTCATCGCGGTGGGATCATCAAGCGGACCTACTCCCAGGTGACCCCTGGTTGCCACATCAAGGACCCATGTCTTGCCGTCAGTGTCATCTATGCCACCTGTAAGGTTTACATATACCGGATCTGTAAAAACAGAGAAGTCAGTTTCAGTCTGTGTCAGGATTTTGGTCAAGGTAGCCATTCCTCCCCTGGTAACAAGTGTCAGGGTGACGGGATATTCTCCCGGCATAGGATACCTGGCCACGTTTTTATTGCCGGAACCTTTCGATCCGTTCCCAAAATCCCAGGAAGCGATTCCTGTCAGGGAGGAAGTGTTCTCTATCACGAAGTTGAACTCATCACTTCCCGGTGTGATCGTGAAGTCGAGTTGATCGGATGTCGGAGCCGCTCCCACTTCGGGCTTGTCCGCCATCTGCGGTTCGCAGGCATTGACAGCCAGCACAATGGCCAGGATGCCCGCTAATCTGCTTATATATCTGATGTTTTTCATTGCTGTTAGTTTTATTTGGACGAATCATAAGCCAATGTAGGCAGGAACCATTTGCTTCAGCACTCCGCTGTTCATATTCCTGATCTCGCTGGCAGGAATCGGAAACATACCCCATGAATCTGCCTTGAAGGTGCGGGGTGCAAAGTCAGAGGCGTTGGGAGTGCCGGCCGGGACATTGAAGCTTGCATTTATCTTTTCTCCGGCATAGTCAAGGCCCCTGCGAAGGAGATCCCACTTTCTGAGCCCTTCACCACCGAATTCGACACGCCTCTCATGATAGATGTCGTCAAGGGTGATTGAGGTCTTTTCAGCGGCTTCACCAAGAGCCCTGGTACGGACCTGGCTGAGATAACCGGCAGCTTTGCCCGGATTATCTGCAAGCCATACCTCGGCAGCCATGAGCAGTACATCTGCATACCTTATATCCATATGGTTGCGCGGGAAGTTGTGGTTTGGATCACCTCCCGAACCCTGGTAATCAGCCCTGGCCATATACTTCTTGTTGAAGTATCCGGTATTCATGAAGGCCCTGTTGTAATCAGAAAGCATCTCTTCAGCATCATAGAGGGTCACATACTTTCTGGGATCTCCGGCTTCGAACTCATCAGCAAGGCTCCAGCTGGGTACTGCCAGTGACCATCCGGGAAAAACTGTGGCGTCACCCTGCGGATTACGGATACTTAACCATACACAGGCGAAATTGCCGTTGATGTTCCATCCGCCCCAGTCGCCTGATTTGGCCTTGTCCGAATACTGCATCTCGAGAACTGCTTCCGCATTATTCTGGTTATCCCAGTCAAACAGGTCAGCATAGTCAGGGATGAGAGAATAGACGCCGCTGGTGATCACCTGATCAAGAGCGGTCTGTATGTAGGCCTTGTTGATCACAGTTGAACCGTCACCCCACTGTTCGGCAGTAAGACCCATACCACCGATGGCACTCATCCCGGTATGATATAGATATATTCGGGCCATCATGGCCTGAACGGCACCTTTTGTGATACGGCCCTTTTCAGATGCGGGCACCTGTACGGGAAGAACGTCCACCGCATCAAGCAGATCCGATGCAATAAGTGTAAAAATCTCTGAAGGAGTACTCTGGGTAAGATTCCTGTAATCCTCAACAGAGGGCAGCACTTCAGTCATCACCGGCACCCAGCCGAAATGACGAACCAGATCCCAGTAGAGATAGGCACGCAGGAACTTCACTTCAGCTTCGTACCTCTCCTTCAGCCCTTCCGTTTTCCAGTCAATGCCCTCCTGCTTCTGCAGATAGAGATTGGCCCTGTAGACTCCTGCATAGCATCGGCTCCAGAAATCTGCTGATGTATTGTTCTCCGGTTCCATCTTGAACATCTCCATATCCTGCCACTGACTCATATCAGAAGCATCAGAACCGCCGCAGAATGCGTCATCTGACCATATATCGGCCATCGTCGGGGCAAACTGCCAGTTCTGCAGCGCATAGGCATCATAAACCGATGTCATGGCCAGAAAGGCATCAGCCTCTGTCTTGTAGTAGTTGGCTTCCGTCTGACCGGTTTTGGGTTCAAGCTCCAGGAAATCCTTGGAACAGGATGAACCTGCTACCATCAAGGCCAGAAAGAAAAAACTGTATAAAATTGACTTTTTCATAACTCTGTTCATTTTTATAGTGTCAGAAAGTAACATTGATACCGGTCATGATTGTCCTCGGCTGAGGATAGATGCCACGGTCAATCCCGTTATCGAATACCCCGCCGCCAATCTCCGGATCGTAACCTGTATACTTTGTGAATGTATAGAGGTTCTCGGCCGATACATACAGACGAAGCTTGCTGAGCTTAATTGCATTTGTAATATTCTGCGGGAGGGAATAGCCAAGGGTAATGTTCCTTAACCGTATGAAACTCCCGTCCTGAATATAGAAGTCGCTGACTGTCTTTCCGTTCAGGTTGTTATCAGCAAAGGTAACTCTCGGATATGTGTCAGATGTGCCTTCACCCGTCCACCTGTCAAGCCATTCAGCGGGGTAGTTGGCATAGTTCATGTCATACCTTCTCGTTGCACCGTATATCTCCTGGCCAAGAGCCGCATAAAGGAACATATTGAAATCAAATCCGTAGATCTCGGCATTCAGATTAAGTCCTCCCGTGAAATCTGGCAATGGAGAACCAATCTGGACCCTGTCACCGTCACTAATGGTACCATCGCCGTTTGCATCCACAAACCTGATGTCACCGGGTCTGGCATTGGGCTGGATCTTTCCTCCCGTACTATTGACATATGAATCGACCTCCGCCTGGTTCTGGAAGATACCATCAGTCTGAACCCCGAAGAAGACACCCATAGGCAGACCTACCTGGACATAGATCAGTTCGCTCTGCCCAAATCCGCCGTCACCTCCCTTCAATACTTTCTCGGTGTTCTGAAGGTCAAGGACCTCACTCTTGTTGAACGCACCATTTACCGAGGCGCCGAAGTAGAGTTCGCCAATCTGTTTACGGTAGGAAATCTCTGCCTCTATACCTGAGTTCTTGACTTCGCCTCCGTTGATTGTGGGTGCACCGTTACCCACAAGTGTTGGTATGGGAGCAGCAACCTGCCAGTCTTTGGTTTTCTTGATGTAATAATCAAGTGTCAGTGTGAGTGAACTGCCGAGTGTGGTCATGTCCAGACCAAAGTTGGTCTGTTCGGAGGCCTCCCATTTGAGTGATGGATTGGCCAGTTTGGTAGGCACCGTTCCGTTGTACTGGGTCTTGCCGTCACCAAAATAATAGATGGCACCGTTTCCTATAATAGATGTATAATTGAAGTTGCCAATATTCTCGCTTCCGTTCTGCCCCCAACTTGCCCTTAATTTCAGCACATTGAAGATGTCATTCAGGTTACTCATGAAATCCTCCCTTGAAATCACCCAGCCAATTGAAGCTGAGGGGAAGTAGCCGTACTTGTTCTCACTTCCGAACCTCGATGATCCGTCCCTCCTGATTGTGGCGGTCAGCATGTAGCGGTTCATCAGGTCATAGTTAAGGCGGGCAAAAAGTGAGGCCACTGTATGTTCGGTGTAACCTCCTCCGGCATTGGCACTCTCAGGATCAGTAGCATTATCAAGGTAGGAATGGCCAAAGTCATCAAAGATCAGGTCATTCTTTGAACCCCACAGGTTCTCATGCATGTCCATGAAAGCCGTGGTCCCGGCCAAGAGGGTCAGGTTATGAACATCAAACGACTTTGTATAGGTGAGCACATTTTCAAAGTTCCATCTTGACCACATGTCAAGGCCCTTGTACGCTTTGTCAATATTGCTGAAGTGCATGGCATCAAGGTAATACTCCGGGGTGTAGGTGTCTGTATTAACAATTGCATACTCACCTCCGAATGAAGACCTGAAGGATAGACCCTCAAGTGCCTGGGATATTTTACCGAAATCAAACTCTCCAAACAGGTTGCCTATCAGCTTGTAGGTTCTCGTCCTTGAATTGTTGTAACTGGCCATGGCCACAGGGTTGGTAATCTCCTGCAGGCCGAATCCGTATGCCTCGGAAGTGCCCCATGTTCCGTCTGAGAACATAACGGGAACCACCGGTGGCATGTTCAGTGCCTGGTTCAGACCCAGTCCGTACCTGTCATTGGTTGCAATACCCTTGCTTGTTATCCCTGCAAGATTGACATTACCGCCAAGCTTAAAGAAACCAAAGGTGCCGGCTGCATTAAGCCTGTAGCCGACTCTTTCAAAACTGGACTTGCCCTTTGACACAATACCTTCCTGGCTGAAGTAGTTCAATGAGGATGAATATTCAATTTTATCACTCCCACCCATGAATGAAAGGGAATGATTCTGCTTGGGTGCATTGTAATAAAACATCTCATCCTGCCAGTCGGTGTTTGCGGTAAAACCATCAATCTGCTCCTGCGTGAAACGTTTCCCGAGACCTGCATTTACAGATGCCTCATTGATAAGCATAATGTATTCCTCCGAATTGAGCAAAGGCATCTTTTTCCAGGGATTTTGAAAACCATAGTAGCCGTCATAGGTCACGGTCAGTTTTGTGTCTGTGCGCCCGGTCTTTGTCGTTATCAGGACTACTCCGTTTGCTCCGCGGGCACCGTAAATGGCAGCTGAGGCCGCGTCCTTGAGCACCTCTATAGACTCAATATCTGCCGCATTAAGAAAATCTGTCCCGGCACCGCTCATGGGTAATCCATCTATAATATACAGAGGTTCGGCATCACCATTGGTACCTACTCCCCTGATCCTGACAGAGATCTGTGATCCGGGCTGGCCTGAGTTGGCCGTGATTACCACCCCGGCAGTCTTACCCTGCAGAGCCTGGGTGACCCTCATGTCTGCAGCCTTGCGCAGATCATCACCTTCAACCTTGGCTATGGCACCGGTTACGAGGCTCTTTTTCTGGGTACCATAACCCACAACAACTACCTCGTCTATCAGCTCCACATCTGAAGCCAGGTTAATATCTATCGTGGCGCTCTCCGTCACCACTATCTCCTGTGTTACCATTCCTACAAAGGAAAAGACCAGGATAGAGTTAACGGGTACATTGCTCAGGCTGTAGTACCCGTTCATGTCAGTCATTGTTCCGGTGGTTGTTCCCTTGACGAAAACACTGACACCAGGAACAGGCTGTCCGTCGTCTGCTGACGTTACAACTCCCTTGATCTGCAGCCCCTGAGCATTCAATAACAGGGAACATGCAATGAAGAAAAGAGTCAGGATTGTCTGTTTCATAAATTGGTTTGGGTTTTAGAGATTGGTTTAGTTACTTGCGGGCAGGTCCGCAGACCGCCCGTTTTCAGGTATAAAGTTAAACCATTCAAATGACCCGGGATGCTGGTTTTCTTACATCAAATATACATCACTTGAATTTAAATAATACAACAATAATTTCTCACGTTGAATATTATGATATTGATTATCTGCTATATGAATAGCAATAGATAATTTTAATAAATACACCTGAAAAAAAAAAGGATACTACAACGACTGGAATTGAATCATACATCGAGGAGATGGGTGGTCAGATTAACATCACGGGTGATACCCATCTTTTTCCTGATCCTGTATCGGCATA
>JAAZAP010000189.1 GCA_012514255.1 Bacteroidales bacterium
CTGACGGTGATGACCTGGAATTTATTGAGATACGAAACACCGGAACCACGACGGTCAACCTCAGCGGTATATACTTTATGGGAACAGGACTGGTCTACCAGTTCCCTGCCAATGCAACCCTTGGCCCTGGATTATGTGTTATTCTGGCCTCCAATGCCACCGTTTTCCAGTTGCAACATGGTTTCTCACCCTTCGGGCAGTTCACACGGCATCTCTCCAACAACAGCGAAAAAATCTTGCTGGCTGATGCGTTCGGTAACCTGATAGACCTGGTGGAATACTCTGACAGCAGCCCCTGGCCTGCCGCTGACGGCAACGGCGCCTACCTTCGCCTTAAAGACCATAGGCTTGACAATAGTGTCGCCGAAAACTGGGAAGCTTCATCTGATGTGATCACCGCCGTGGATGAACTCCATCAGGACCCTGAAATAACCCTTTATCCAAATCCTGTTCATGAGATGCTGACGGTCCGAAGCGGATCAGGAATAAGCAGTATATGTGTCTATGATCTGCGGGGTTCCATTATCCTGACCCTGGAAGGCAGCGGCAATGAGGTATCAGTTGATATGAGCCCTATGAAGCCCGGGATCTACATAGTCAGGATATTTACACGTGTCGGCAGTTTTCCGCGACGGGTAATTAAGGATTGACCTCCTACCAAATCCAGGTTCCGACAGCGCCTCCGTGGAGACTCACAGGCATGGTCAGTCCCCTGAACCTGACATTGAAATTTTTCTTAACATCCGAAGTGTTCAGTACAATGAGTACCTTCTCTCCTTCCGGAGTCATGAAGGCTACGTTTGGCAGATTTCCCTGAATTGTTGATGATACACGTACCGATCCGGGTCTTACAAATTTCGAGGCATGAGCCAGGATATACCAGGCCGGATTACGTTCTACCCTGTTGCCGTCAATGGTCACTGTACCCAGACACCTGTCGCATCCTCCTTCAGTGTGAGGATCGTATGAAGGGTCAGACGCCAGGTTCCACTCCAGGACCGTACGGCACCAGTTCCGTGTTGCCCCGATGATCAGGTTCTCAACATGCCATTTGAGATCACCGGCCAGATCTCCCGGACCACCTACCCATTGTTCAGTAAAATAGAGGTTTTTTGCTGGCCAGGCATTATGTACTGCAGTGAGGGCGTCTATCGATCCTCCGTAAAGGTGAAATGCTGACCCGTCAATATACTGGCGTGCCTCATCATCAGCTAGTACAGCCAGCGGATAATCTGTTCTGTCAGCATTATGATCATATATAATGATTTTTGTGTCTATTCCTGCTTCCCTGAAGGCAGGGCCCAGACTCTGGCCTATAAAGTGAGCCTGATCAGCCGCCGTCATTACCATGCTTGGATTATTACCACCATGAAGCGGCTCATTCTGGACAGTGATGGCATCAACGTGTATGTCCTCAGCTTCCATCGCCTCAATGTATCTTACAAAATAGAGCGCATAGGCATCAAACCGCTCCCTCTTCAGGCTGCCGCCCACAGAGGCATTGTTGGTTTTCATCCAGAGGGGTGCGGTCCAGGGTGAACCCATTATCTTCAGGGAGGGATTGATTGACAGTATTTCCTTCAATACAGGTATCAGATCCTCTTTCTCCGGCTCTATGCTGAACTGTTCCATCAGGGGATCAGTCTCTCCGGGAGGCAGCTCACAATATGTGAAGACCCTGTCACTCAGGTCCGATGCCCCGATGCTTATCCTGAGATAACTGATACCGATGCCGTTTCCTTCAGGGCTGAAAAGCTCGCGCAACAATGCAGTGCGTTCGGTATGCCCCATTTTCTTGAGAAGGATGGCGCTGCCACCTGTGAGACAATTGCCGAAACCATCTATCTCCTGGTACGTGACCGTCGTATCTACAACTATCGTAGGGTCAGAATTGGCCGCAGTAACGAATTCAGTTGCGTCATCCTGTTTTTCAAAAAGTATGCCCTGCTGAGGAGCAGTGATCCATGCTGTGGCTGTGATGTCCGATCCGTCACCGTTACCAGGCCCGTTTTCTGATTGTCTGTTGCAGCCTGCGAGCAGGAGGGCCAGTAATATTGCCAGTACCTGAGGCATATGCTCTATTTTTTCTGGTAAACCCTTATATAATCAACAACCATTGTGCGCGGAAAAACTGAGTCATCAACACCCTGCTGCCCCCCCCAGTTGCCTCCTACAGCTACGTTGAGCAAAAGGTGAAAACGTCTGTCAAAAGGCCATGCTTTGTAATCCGTTCCCTCATTCTGAAAAGTAAAATAATGATTATCATCCACATAAATGCGAATCTCCTTCGTATCCCACTCCAGGGCATAGAGATGAAAATCAGTGTAACATGTCTGGACGTTGACGGATGCCCCTTTATGAGTGCCCAGGATATGGTTGTAAGACTCGGTATGGACGGTCCCGTGGATCTTATATGGGTCATACCCCACATTCTCCATGATATCTATCTCTCCGCTCGATGGCCATCCGCCATAGGACCAGTCTGTTGGCAACATCCATATTGCCGGCCACAATCCCCTGCCGTCAGGGATTCTGGCCTTCACCTCAACACGACCGTACAGCCAGTCACCCTTCTGCCTGGTTACAAGCCTTGCAGAGGTATAACTGAAGCCCTCATATTCCTCCAGGTGGGCAGTAATATGCAGGTATCCGTCCTTTACCTCTGCATTCTTCAGCCTGGATGCAGTATAATACTGTAGCTCATTGTTGCCCCACCCTGTGGTATTGCCTTCGGTGTCATAACTCCACTTTACCGGATTGGGCAAACCGTTATAGTCAAACTCATCGTTCCAAACAAGGACCATTTCTCCGGTCCCGGGTTTATCCGGATAGTCCGTCGGTTTCTCTGTCTTAATGCATCCTGGCACCAGCAGTACTGTTGCCAGAAAAACAACTCCCGGATTAATAACCTTCATTATCTACAATAACTCTATTCAAGTATAAAATCATCATGAAGTCCTTCATCTGAGTTGGGACCTATCCATACGTCAAACAGACCCGGTTCAGTGACCGTCTTATGTCCGTTGAAGAAGGCAAGGTCAGACGCCGTCAGGGTGAACTCAACATCAGCAGTTTCTCCCTTATTGATGCGGAGACGCTTGTACCCCTTCAGTTCCTTGATGGGCCGTGTTATGCTTCCTACCCTGTCACGCACATAAAACTGAACAATCTCGTCAGCATCCATTTCACCGGAGTTGGTCACCTTTGCCC
>JAAZAP010000023.1 GCA_012514255.1 Bacteroidales bacterium
ACCGATTATCCGGCGGAGATAAGGGCTCCGCAGGGAACCGTAGGAGGCGTATCCGGCTTCCAGGTACACATCGGGCATAAGCTTATTAATACTCCGGGCGATTTCACTGACATACTGGTGGCGATGAATCCGGCCGCCATACGAGCCAATGCCCGGTGGCTCAGGCAGGGATCAACCATTATTTATGATTCTGACAATTTTACGGAAAAACATATACAGCGGGCAGGCTACAAGTCTGATCCGTTCGTTGAGGACAAGCTTGACTCAATGAACCTCATTGCTGCCCCCATCACCACGCTGGTAAAGGAGGCGCTGAAGGATATGGATCTTGATCCCAAGACAGTACTCAGGACCAAGAACATGTTTGCTCTCGGGATGGTTTACTGGCTCTTTGACAGCAAGCTCAAGTACACTGAGGATTTCATTGAGGAGAAGTTTGGCAAGAAGCCTCTTGTTGCAGAAGCCAACAGCAAGGTGCTGAGGGCAGGTTATTACTATGGTGAGACCATAGAGGCTCTGACGCCCTCATACAGGGTTGGCCCCGCACCCATAAAGAAAGGTATCTACCGGAACATCAACGGCAACCAGGCAACAGCATGGGGCATACTGGCCGCAGGTGAAAGAGCGGGTCTCAAGATCTTTATAGGTTCTTATCCCATCACTCCTGCTACCGGCATTCTTGAGGAGCTGGCACTGAGGAAGGATATGGGTGTCAAGAGCCTTCAGGCAGAAGATGAGATTGCAGGAATATGCACCGCCATCGGTGCCAGTTTTGCCGGCCGCCTGGCGGTAACCTCCACCTCCGGCCCCGGGCTGGCACTTAAGTCCGAAGGCCTTAACCTGGCAGTAATGACTGAGCTGCCACTGGTGGTGATAGACGTGCAGCGTGGCGGCCCCTCAACAGGGCTCCCCACCAAGACGGAACAGGCAGACCTGTGGCAGGCTCTCTATGGCCGCAATGGCGAAAGCCCCGTCCCGGTCCTCGCCGCAGGAACACCGTCAGACTGCTTCCATTACGCTTTCGAAGCCGCAAAAATTGCCATCGAACATATGACCCCGGTGCTGCTGCTTACTGACAGCTACCTGGCCAACGGCTCCGAACCGTGGAGGATCCCTTCAATGACGGATATGCCGTCAATAACGGTACCCTATGCCGTCAGGGGCGAAAAGGACTATCTCGCCTATGAGAGAGACCCAGAGACACTGGCACGCAAATGGGCAATCCCCGGCACACCTGGACTCGAACACCGTGTCGGGGGGCTGGAGAAAACCATCAAGGGCAGCGTCTCTTACACCCCTGAGAACCATGAATACATGGTCAGGGCACGTGAAGATAAAGTTGAACGGATAAGAGTCCCAGACCTTAAGGTGGAAGGCAATAAGAGCGGTGATCTCCTCGTGATAGGATGGGGAAGCACCTTCGGCCAGGTCACCACCGCCGTAAGTGAGTTGCAGGAAGAAGGATACAACGTCTCGGCAGCCCACTTCAACTATATCAGGCCCCTGCCCGCAAACACCGGAGAGGTGTTTGGAGGATTCAAGAAACTGGTTGTATGTGAATTAAATACGGGTCAGTTTGCAAACTATCTGAGAATGAAGCACCAGAAATACAACTATCATCAGTACAACAAGATTCAGGGGCTTCCTTTGACCGTCAAAGAGATTAAGGATTATTGTATTAAACTGCTGGAGGGTAAGTAAAATGGTTGAAACAAATAATAATCACTACGTAGCGAAGGACTTCAAGAGTGATCAGGAAGTCAGATGGTGCCCCGGATGCGGTGATCATGGTATCCTGGCATCCCTTCAGAAGACACTGGCTGAACTTGACATACCCAGGGAAAAATATGTCTTCGTATCAGGCATAGGGTGTTCATCCAGGCTGCCATACTACATGAATACCTACGGCTTCCATGGTATTCACGGCAGGGCTGCAGCCATAGCCACCGGCATAAAAGTTGCCAATCCTGACCTGATTGTCTGGGAGATGACCGGCGACGGCGATGCGCTGGCTATAGGGGGCAATCACTATATACATGCCATCAGGCGCAACATTGACATCAAGATCATCCTCTTCAACAATGAGATATATGGCCTAACCAAGGGCCAGTACTCACCCACTTCGAAGAAGGGTCTGCATACAAAGACCTCCCCCTATGGCACCATTGAAGAACCCTTTAAGATAGGTGAGCTGACCATTGGCGCCAACGGACGCTTCTTTGCCCGTACGGTAGACTATAACCTACAGCTCTCCAATGAAGTTTACAAGGAGGCTGCCCGATTCCACGGCACCGCCGTGGTTGAGGTCATCCAGAACTGTGTCATCTTCAATGACGGTGCTCATGAAGCTTTCACCAGCAAGGAGACACGTGATGACAACACCATCATCCTCCACCACGGTGAGAAGATGATCTTTGGCAAGAACCGTGACAAGGGAATTATTCTCAAGGACCTCAAGCTTAAGGTGGTAAAACTTGGTGAAAACGGCATCACGGAGAAGGATATCCTCACCCATGACGCTCATGAAACCAACCCGGGCATACACTACAGGCTCGCGGGCATGTCGCTGCCTGAATACCCCGTGGCCCTGGGTGTGATCAGGGCTATCGATGCCCAGACCTATGATGCAGCCATGATGGAGCAGCATGATAGGGTCCAGTCTGCTTCGAAGATCAGGAGTGTTGATGACCTCCTGCTTAGCGGATCAACCTGGGAGGTTAAGTAATCATTCTGGCTTATCCCGTTGCCGGAAGGCAAACGGTCAGTATTATCAGCCGGTTCAGCAAGATGCAGGACCGGCTGTTCTATCCTATCCTGATTTTGTTTATTTTGGCACCATACTTTACATGATGGCCCGATGAATGATTTTCCCGATGATGGCAACGGTTATTCGAGTGACATACATTACCAGCATGAGCGAATGAAGGAGCTGGCTTGCATCAACCGCGTCACTCAGATACTCAAGGAGAATAAACCTGTTGATGATACGCTTATGAATCTGGTCCTTGAGCTTCCGACGGCCCTGCAGTATCCTGATTACACCGT
>JAAZAP010000190.1 GCA_012514255.1 Bacteroidales bacterium
AGATCGGTCAGATGTCGCAACTCGATATTGGCTTTTTCAGGGATCAGGAACAGTTGAAGCAGGCTGTCAGGGATGGCAGGTGCGGGTCACTGCTTAACTTTCTCGGCACTGAGCAGGTGAATGAGCTTCAGCGTATAGCCGTTGAGGAGAGCCGCCTTGGTATACCTCTATTAATTGGAAGGGATGTCATTCACGGTTACCGTACCATTTTTCCTATTCCGCTCGGGATGGCTGCCTCATGGAACCCCGAGGTGGTACAGCAGGCTTTCCGCATCTCGGCCATTGAGGCTTCAGCTCACGGTATAAGGTGGACCTTTTCACCCATGATTGATATTACCTGGGATCCCCGATGGGGAAGGATAGCTGAGGGATGCGGCGAAGATCCCTTCCTGGCGTCAACTCTTGCCGCAGCAATGGTAAAGGGGATGCAGGGCGACAGTCTCAATGACCCGACATCCCTGGCAGCATGCGCAAAACACTATGTGGGATACGGATTTGCCGAGGCGGGACGCGACTATAACACTACCTGGATACCCGAACCCCTGCTCAGGAACGTGGTTCTTAAACCCTTCCATGCTGCGCAGGAGGCCGGTGCACAGACATTCATGTCGGCTTTCAATGATCTGAACGGGGTGCCTACATCGGGCAATGAGTTTATAATTAAGAAGATACTGAGAGAAGAATGGGGTTTTGACGGTTTCGTGGTGAGTGACTGGGCATCGGTCACCGAAATGGTCAATCACGGATTTGCCGAGGATGAGAAGCATGCTGCAGAGATAGCAATAAATGCAGGTGTTGAGATGGAGATGGCAACCACATCCTATTATGATAATATCAGAACCCTGCTTGAAGAAAAAAAGATTACCATGGAGCAGATTGACGATGCCGTAATGAATATTTTGAAAGTAAAATACCGTCTCGGATTATTTGATAATCCATATGCTGATCCTGAGGCAGAGAAAAAGAACCTTGATCCCGCCTTTCTTGAGCATGCCCGTAACGTGGCGCGCCAGAGTGCTGTCCTCCTGAAGAATGAGAATGCAGCACTACCCCTGGATGCTGGTAAGATCTCGTCCGTGGCAGTAATCGGCCCGCTTGCTGATGCACCGCGTGATCAGCTCGGCACCTGGTGTTTTGATGGCAGGGAAGAGAACTCCATTACTCCACTAAAGGCATTGCGTGATCTGCTCGGCGAGAATAAAGTCAATTATGTGCAGGCGCTTGCATACAGCCGTGATAAAAGTGAGGCCGGCTTTGCTGCAGCAGTGGCTGCTGCCCGCAGGTCAGATGCCATTCTCTTCTTCGGAGGAGAGGAGTGGATACTTTCAGGCGAAGGACAGTCGAGGGGAGAAATTGATATGCCCGGTGCGCAGACAGAGTTACTTGAAGCGCTGGCGGCCACGGGCAAACCGGTCATATTGGTTGTAATGGCAGGAAGACCCCTTGCCATTGGCAGGGAGCTTGAGCTTTCCGATGCAGTGTTGTATGCATGGCATGCCGGGACCATGGCAGGGCCGGCTATTGCTGACCTGCTCTTTGGCAAGGAGTCCCCTTCGGGCAAACTTCCTGTCACCTTTGTCAAGGGAGCCGGACAGATACCTTTCTATTACTACAGGAACAACACAGGAAGACCGGCAAATGATGAGGCATGGACACCATTTGACTCCATTCCCACAGTCAATCCTCAGAACTCCCTGGGTTACCGTACATTCCACCTGGACTATGGGTATACTCCCCTGTTGCCGTTTGGTTATGGACTCAGCTATACAACTTTTAACTATAGTGACCTCACTCTCTCTTCGCAGATAATGAAGATGGACGGGACCCTGACTGTAACGGCCAGGGTTACAAACAGTGGCGACCGGGATGCAGATGAGATAGTACAGTTCTATATCCGTGATAGGGTGGGAAGCATTACCCGCCCGATCAAGGAACTGAAGGGCTACAGGCGAATCCGAATAAACAGGGGAGAAACAGCCGTGGTAGAATTTACTCTGACAGCTGCTGATCTTGCCTTCTTCAACGGGAAGGAGACAGTTGCCGAACCCGGCAAGTTTGATGTCTGGGTCGGTCCCAACTCGGAGGAGGGCCTCCATGCTGACTTTATCCTGGAGTAGAAATTAAAGATTAAAATTATGATACAACCAGGAGCAATAATACTGGCAATTGCCCTTCTGGCACCATGATGCAATAAAACCGAGAAACCGACCGACTATCCGGTTAAACCCGGAAACGGAGAAATGGTTCTTGTGTGGAGCAATGAGTTTGACTATAACGGTTTGCCCAATCCGGCAAATTGGAGTTATGACACCGAAGGCAATGCCACAGGGTGAGGCAACAGTGAGCTACAGTATTATACTGCCTCCAGGCTGAAGAATGCAGAGGTGAAGGACAGATAACTGCATATTAATGCCCACCTGGAGGAATATGAGGACTTAAGTTATACTTCTGCCAGACTTGTAACCAGGCAGAAAGGAGACTGGCTGTACTTGCTGACGCTGGGGCACGCCAGTATATTGACGGGTCAGCATTTCACCTTTACGGGGGAACAATTGATGCCCTCACCGCTGTTCATGATGCATACCCGTCAAAGAACCTTTATTTCACCGAGCAGTGGGTAGGCGGTCCGGGTGATCTGGCAGGTGATCTCAAATGGCACGTTGAGAACCTGATTATAGGTGCAACACGGAACTGGTGCCGTACGGTCGTGGAGTGGAACCTGGCGTCTGATCCTTCCTATGATCCCCACAATGAAGGCGGATGCGACAGGTGTCTGGGTACAGTGACTCTTGATGGCAACAGAATAAAACGTAATCCGGCCTGGTATATCCTGGCTCATGCCTCGAAGTTTGTAAGACCCGGATCGGTGCGGGTATCATCAACGCTCCAGGGAAATCTGCCAAATGTAGCCTTCATGACTCAAGAAGGAAAAAAGGTTCTCATTGTGCTTAACACCACGGACTCCAGGCGTAATTTCAATGTGAGGCACAGAGGATTCACGATGCCGGTGAGCCTGAATGGAGGCGCTGTCGGAACCTGGATATGGTAGCAGGTCACTCCTTAATTACCCGTCGCGGAAAACTGCCGATACGGGTAAATATTCTGACGATGTAAATCCCGGGCATCATGCCGCTCATATCAACTGATACCTCATTGCCGCTGCCTTCCAGGGTCAGGATAATGGAACCCCGCAGATCATAGACACATATACTGCTTATTCCTGATCCGCTTCGGACCGTCAGCGTCTCATGAACAGGATTTGGATAAAGGGTTATTTCAGGGTCCGGACTGAGTTCATCCACGGCGGTGATCACATCAGATGAAGCTTCCCAGTTTTCGGCGACACTATTGTCAAGCCCATGGTCTTTAAGGTGAAGGTAGGCGCCGTTGCCGTCAGCGGCAGGCCAGGGGCTGTTGTCAGAGTATTCCACCAGGTCTATCAGGTTGCCGAACGCATCGGCCAACATCATTTTCTGGCTATTATTGGAGAGATGCCGGGTAAACTGCCCGAAGGGCGAGAAGCCATGTCTCAACTGGAAAACGGTGGCGTTGGAGGCCAGAATAACACATAATCCCGGGCCAAGGGTTGCATTGGCAGGGAACTGGTAGACCAGTCCTGTTCCCATAAAGTATATACCGCTGAGGTTGACCGTCGTGGTTCCGGTGTTTCGTATCTCAATAAATTCCAGGTCATCACCGTCAG